>NZ_JBWJZD010000007.1:0-310922 GCF_056429065.1 Bradyrhizobium sp. USDA3010 | reverse complement strand
TGAAATCGAAGGCGCAGGGACCGACGATGCTCGACCGCATGCAGGGCGACGCCTACGGCATGTTCCTGGTGCACTATCCGATCGTGCTGTGGCTGCAATACTGGCTGTTCGACATGGAATTGCCGGCGATCGCCAAGGCCGCGATCGCGTTCTTCGCCACCGTGGCGCTGAGCTGGGCCGCCACCGCCGTGCTGCGCAAGCTGCCAGGCGCCAAATACGTGCTGTAACTACGCAGCACGTACTATTCGCGACGTCGAGACTGCGCTGCCTCTCCCGCTTGCGGGGCAGCGCCAGGTGGAGTCTCTCTCCGCGCATCCCACTTGGAGAACGCTGACGGCAAGATCGCGGCCGACAAGTTGCGCACAACCTGCCATTGGTCACATGCCGCGACGTGATTCTCGGTTATGCTGGCCGGACTGCTGACCCTAGGGAGTCCTGAGATGAACGACCCTCAAGTTGGATGGATCGCCGCTATCATCGTCGGCGGATTGGCCGGCTGGCTCGCCGAGATGTTCATGAAGACCGGAACCGGCATCTTCATGAATATCATCCTCGGCATCGTCGGCGCCGCGCTGGCGAACTGGCTATTGGGTCTGCTCGGCGTGTCGCTCGGCGGCGGATGGATCGGCTTTCTCGTCGCCGGCTTCATCGGCGCCTGCATCATCATCTTTGCGTGGCGCGCGATCCGCGGCGCGACGTAGGCTTGATCCGCAGGGACAGCGGTCGAATAGACGAAAATAGCGCGATGATGGGTTCATCGCGCTATTGAGATCGTTGCTTCGCGCCGCAGCGGCGGATCAGGCGGCAGCGCCGTGCATGTAGTTCGGCAGCCAGTGCTCGAAGGCGCGGGACAGGCTTTCGATCGTCACAGGCGGCTCGCCGGCGACCGCAATCGCGTCGCCGCCGGTGGTGCCGATGCGCGCACAGGGCACGCCGGCGCCCTTCATCTTGGCCAGCACGAGGCCCGCGTCGGCCGCAGGCACGGTGACGATGTAGCGCGCCTGATCCTCGCCGAACCAATAGGCATGCGGCACGATCGAGGACGGCGCCGCCAGGAGCTGCGCGCCGATGCCGCTTGCGATCGCCATCTCGGCGAGCGCGATCAGGAGCCCGCCGTCGGAGACGTCATGCGCCGCACTCGCGGTGCCGGCGTGGATCATGCCGCGCACCACGTCGCCGTTGCGCTTCTCGGTGGCGAGATCGACCGGCGGCGGAGCGCCCTCCTCGCGGCCGCAGACATCGCGCAGGTAGACCGACTGGCCGAGCCAGCCTTGCGTATCGCCGACCAAAAGAATTGCCTCGCCGGCCGCCTTGAACGCCAGGGTCGCCGACTTGGTGAAGTCGTCGAGCAGGCCGACGCCGCCGATCGAGGGCGTCGGCAGGATGCCGCGGCCGTTGGTCTCGTTGTAGAGCGAGACGTTGCCGGACACGACCGGGAAGTCCAGCGCGCGGCAGGCTTCCGAAATGCCCTTCAGGCAGCCGACGAACTGGCCCATGATCTCGGGCCGCTCCGGATTGCCGAAGTTGAGATTGTCGGTGATGGCGAGCGGCCGGCCGCCGACCGCGGTGATGTTGCGCCAGGCTTCGGCCACCGCCTGCTTGCCGCCCTCGAACGGATCGGCCTCGCAATAGCGCGGCGTGACGTCGACGGTGAGCGCGAGCCCCTTCGGCCCGTCCTCGACGCGGACCACCGCGGCATCGCCGCCGGGACGCTGCATGGTATTGCCCAGGATGACGTGGTCGTACTGCTCCCAGACCCAGCGCTTCGAGCACAATTCGGGCGTGCCGATCAGCTTGGTCAGCGCCTCTGCGATCCCGAGCGGCGGCTTGACGTCCTGCCCGCGGATCACCGGCAGCGCAGTCGATGCGACGTGCGGGCGGTCATAGACCGGCGCCTCGTCGCCGAGCTCCTTGATCGGCAGATCGGCCATCACGTCGCCGCCATGCTTGACGACGAAGCGCTTGCTCGGCGTGGTGTAGCCCACGATGGCGAAATCGAGCCCCCATTTGCGGAAGATCGCTTCGGCCTCTTTCTCCTTCTCGGGCTTGAGCACCATGAGCATGCGCTCCTGACTCTCCGAGAGCATCATCTCGTAGGCGCTCATGCCGGTCTCGCGGGTCGGCACCGCGTCGAGATCGAGGTCGACGCCGAGATCGCCCTTGGCGCCCATCTCGACCGCCGAGCAGGTCAGGCCGGCCGCGCCCATGTCCTGGATTGCGACCACGCAATCGGCTGCCATGATCTCGAGGCAGGCTTCGAGCAAAAGTTTCTCGGCGAAGGGATCGCCGACCTGCACGGTCGGGCGCTTCTCCTCGGAGGCGTCGTCGAATTCGGCCGAGGCCATCGAGGCGCCGTGGATGCCGTCGCGGCCGGTCTTGGAGCCGAGATAGACGATCGGCATGTTCACGCCGGAGGCCGCCGCGTAGAAGATCTTGTCGGCGTCGGCGAGGCCGACCGCCATCGCGTTGACCAAGATGTTGCCGTCATAGCGGGTGTGGAAGCGCACCTGGCCGCCGACCGTCGGCACGCCGAACGAATTGCCGTAGCCGCCGACGCCCGCGACCACGCCGGACACCAGATGCCGGGTCTTGGGATGCTCAGGGGCGCCGAAGCTCAGCGCGTTCAGGCAGGCGATCGGGCGGGCGCCCATGGTGAAGACGTCGCGCAGGATGCCGCCGACGCCGGTGGTCGCGCCCTGGTAGGGCTCGATGTAGCTCGGGTGGTTGTGGCTCTCCATCTTGAAGACCACGGCCTGGCCGTCGCCGATATCGATCACGCCGGCATTCTCGCCGGGCCCCTGGATCACCCAGGGAGCCTTGGTCGGCAGCCCGCGCAGATGGATGCGCGACGACTTGTACGAGCAATGCTCGTTCCACATCGCCGAGAAGATGCCGAGCTCGGTGAAGGTCGGAACCCGCCCGATCAGCTTCAGGATGCGCTCATACTCGTCCGGCTTCAGCCCGTGGGCAGCCACGAGTTCGGGGGTGATTTGAGGCTCGTTCTTGGGCGCGGTCATGGGACCCTTAATAGGTAGATCGAACGGGGGCGAAAAGGCCTTTTACGGCCCATTTCCGGCCTGTCCAGAGCTTTGCGGCGGTTTGGCGCGGCCCGGGATTTGCAGCCCGGAATTGCACCTGGAATTTGCACAATGGGGATGGATCGGATTTAAGGTCCCGAACCCGATAATTGAAGGCCAGATTTCGTGAACGAGCTCGCCAAGACCGCACTCACTACGGCATTCAACCGCCGCCCCGACCTGCACGTCGAGACCGAAGGCGAATTCGCCGGCTGGCGAACCTGGACCCGGGACAGTTTCGAGACCCATACCGGCCCATTCTACCACCGCATGGACGAGAACGGCCGCATCGCCTGCGCGTTCCGGGTCGGCCCGAAGCACCTCAACGGCTCCGGCAACGTCCATGGCGGCTGCCTCATGACCTTCGCGGATTACTGCCTGTTCGCGCTCGCCTCCCCGGTGCTCCAGGGCCCCGGGGTCACGGTCTCGTTCGCCTCGGAATTCCTCGATGCGGCGCGCGAGGGTGCCTTGATCGAATGCACCGGCGAGGTCACCCGCGCCGGCGGATCGCTGATCTTCGTACGCGGCATGCTGACATCGGCCGAGCGGCCGCTGTTCAGCTTCTCCGGCACCATCAAGCGAACGAAGCGCAAGGCGCCGGCGGCGACGACAGCGTAAAGCGCGCGAGGAGGCCGTTCCGATTGAATCGGAACGGGCTTCGGATTTTTCTTCGACGCGTTTCTTCGCGCGAACCGCTACCCACTTCGCTCGAAAACGCTTCGCGCCTGTGGACACCCGCCGTCATCCAGCCGTTACATCGCCACGGGATGAATCGACAGCACCGCGCTAGCGCGTTGTGTTCACGCGCGTTCTTTGCATGAAGCATTCAACGCCAGTTGTGACGCGACGACATGCTGTCGTTGCCTCGTCGCGCGCGCGTCACATGCTCGTCAGCCAAGCCCCCGAAGATTGCTGAACGGTTTCTGTTTGTGCATTCGCGCAGCGAAGTTGGGGCATTCTCATGAAATTAAAGACGCTTGTTTCCGTCACGTCGGTGATGTCGCTTGTCGCATCGCTGGCGTGCGTTGCAACTCCGGCGCGCGCCGGCCAGGACGGCGACAATGGCGATCGCGGCGTCGGCGAGTCCCGCGGTCACGATCAGGATCAGGACCATGACGGCGAGCATCGTGGCCGCAAGCCGCGCGTGGTGATGATCTCGCTCGATGGTGCCAAGCCCGATTTCATCCAGAAGTTCATCGAGGAAGGCGTGCTGCCACGCGACGGCGGGCTCGCCCGGCTCAGCCGGCGCGGCGCAGTGGCGCTGCAGAACGTGACGGCGTCACCGTCGCTCACCGCGGTCTCGCATATTGCGATCGCGACCGGTTCGACGGCGGTCCATAACGACATCCCTTCCAACACGTTCGAGCCGATCGTCGGCCCGATCTCCAGCAGCATCAGCGGCTTCGCCGCGCCGATCGGCGGCTACAACGAAAGCCCGCTCGGGCCGTCGGCGCACCCGACGGCACAGCCGCTCTGGGTGCAACTGCGCCAGCAGGGCAAGAAGGTCATCACCGCGACGTGGCCCGGCGGCGACGGCGCCGACATCTCGATCAACAAGACCGTGGTGCAGCCGGCCCACCCCACCCGCGTGACCGACTTCACGGTGCCGTTCGGCGCGTTCGGCGGCATCGGGGCCCAGGGCTTCACGCTGTCGCGCAGCGACTTCACGACCGATCCGGGCATCGTGGCGGCGCTGCAGGCTGCCGGCCATTTTTCATTCAGCCCGGTGCTGGTGACCTCGGCACCGATCGAGACGTTCTCATGTTCCGCGGCGGCAACCGCGACCTGCACCAATGCCGCGACGCTCGACGTCAAATATTCGATCCGCGTCGCCGCCATCGACACCACCAATGACCGCAAGGTGAACTACGACACGCTGGTGTTCTTCGATGCCAACAGCGGCATCACCGCAGGACCGTTCCACGCACCGTCGACCGGGCCGGCCTACGTCAAGTTTGGTGGCGAGAACGCACCGTTCTTCTTCGAAGGCAGCGGCGCGAAGGTCGGCGCCGCCTACTTCGTCTCGGAGCTGTCGCCGGACCTCTCGGTGGTGCGCTTCGCCCGCTACGGGGCCAACTTCATCCCGCGCAACACGCCGGTGCTGGCCGATGTCGACGACATCAACAACAATATCGGGTTCTGGCGTCCGCAGGCCGACTTCCGCATTCCGGAGCGCCTGAGCCCGGGCTTCACCAATTTCCCCGACGTCGAGATCGAGACGATGTACGAGGACATGGTGAAGACCTTCGTGCGCTACCAGGCCAATATCGGCGAGCGCGCGATCAAGACCCACCCGGACGCCGACCTCGTCATGGTCTATATCGAGCAGCCCGACGGCTCCGAGCACCAGTTCCTGCTCACCGACCCGCGCCAGGGCACCAACCCGACCGACGCGAATTCGATCGGCGCCAACCAGGATTCCGCCAAGGTCAAACGCTACGCCTCCTACATCCGCTTCGCCTACCAGACGGCCGACAGAGCGGTGAAGCAGATTGCCGACGCGGCGGGCCGCGACAGCAACGTCGTCGTGGTGTCGGACCACGGCTTCGCGCCGTTCCACACCTCGGTCAATCTCACCAACATCCTCCGCAACGCCGGCATCGACACCAGCAAAGTCGGGATCCGCACCTCGGGTCCTGCCGCCGACATCTACGTCAACCTGCAGAACCGCGAGCTCGGCGGCACCGTCGATCTGGCGACCTACCGGGCCCTGGTGGCGCAGATCACCGACGCGGTGAGAAACGCGGTCGACCCCAATGCGCGCTTCAACTACTCGCTCAAGGATCAGCGCATCTTCACCGTCGTCGAGACCCGGCCGCTGCAATGCGACGCCGGTACTGGACAGTGTACCAGCAAGACCGTCGGCCAGGACTATGGCGACGTGTTCGCGCTGATGGCGCCCGGCTACAATTTCGACGGCGTGCAGAATCCCGGCGTCGCGCGCCAGGGCGACGCGCCGTTCAACGCGGCGACCACCGCGCTATCGATGCCGAATTTCTACGGCGCCCACGGTCACGACCCCGAGCTTCCGGTGATGAGCGCGACGTTCATCGCCGCGGGGCCGCAGATCCGAAGGGACGCCGTGGTGCGGCACATGCGCAATATCGACGTCGCGCCGACCATCATGCGGCTCCTCGGCACCACACCGCACCAGGTCGACGGCGAGGTGCTGAGCGAGGTCCTGCGCTAGGATCCTTCGGCAAATTCAGTGCGGTGGACGTCAGACCGGCGTCCACCGCCTCTCCTGTCACGGCCCTCAATCCTCACGTGCGCGGCGTGCCGAACCGCTCGATCACCTCGGCAAGCGGAACGTGACCGGCGCAGCCGCCGGCGCCCCGGCTGTGCTCGCCCTTCTCCAGCGCCGTCGCGTAGATCACGGCCGGATCGGCCTCCAGTCGCGCGCGAAGGGCGGCCAATTTCGGCCAGCGATTGCGGTCGGCGACGGCATGGAAATCGAGCCAGCGCGCGACACCGATCAGCATCCCATCCGCCAATGTCGGGTGGTCGCCGAGCAGGAACGTCGCATCGCCGACCAGTTGCTCGAGCCGGTCGTGGCGCTGCACGGCATTGTCCTTCCCCCACTGCCGCAGCGCAGACTGCATCGCGGGATTCGGCGTCTGCATCTCCAGCGCCGCCCATAGCGGACTAAACGCGGCGGTGAAGCCGGTGTTCACGAAGGCCATCAGCTGACGCATCCGGTCGGCCTGCGGCGACAGCGGGTCGAAGCTGACGCGGCGCTCGGTATCGCGTGCCGCGAGCCAGCTTGCGATCGCCATGTTCTCGGTGAGCACCCTGCCCTGGTCCGTGACGAAGGCCGGCGTCTCATGCCGCGGATTGATCCGCGCATAGGAAGGATCGCGCATTTCGCCGAGCATGTCGACGCGGCAAAGGCGATAGGGCTTGCGCAGCCATTCGAGAGCTGCAACGAGCCCCATGGAGCTTCCCAGCGGGAAGCCATAGATGAGGATAGGTTCCATGATGTGGTCTCCGGTGATGTCAGACGATCACGCTGCGCAGCGGAGCCGGACCCTATTCGCCACAACCGTGAAGTAAATTACGCACCTTTTTGTAACCACGAGCCGCCATGAAATCTCTCGTCTCCCGCTGCCCGATCGAGGAAGTGATGCAGATCCTGAGCGGCCGCTGGCCGACGCTCCTGATCTACTATCTGAAGCAGGGCACCAAGCGCTTCAGCGACCTGCGCCGCGACAACCCGACCATCTCGCACAAGATGCTGACCCTGGAGCTGCGCAAGCTCGAGGACACAGGCATCGTCGAGCGCACCGAATTCGACGGGTATCCGCTGCGCGTCGAATACCAGCTGACGCCGGCCGGCCACCGGCTCGTGCTGCTGATCGACGCGCTGGGCGAGTGGTGGGAAACGACGTCGAGTGCCGCAGCCCCGTGCAGTTCCGTGGATGCCGAGCCGGTCATTCCGAATACCGTCTCGCGGGATTGAACGGCACGAAGCGCCGTCAAACTTGCGCTGGCATTGGATAGGCTCCCGAAGTATCAGTCTTGATGCGCGGCAATGCGCGGGGGAGCCAATCAAGGTGCCGAAGAGCACGGCCAGAGCATGATCCGGAAAAGTGTGAAGCGGTTTTCCGAAAAGATCATGCTCAGACAAAGAGCCAAGACGGGCGGCGTGACGGCTCCCGCTATCACGCCGATCCTGCCCACCGCGCCGGGTGCGCGCGGCTGGCGCGACTATGCCCTGCTCCTGGCGCTGGCCTGCTGCTGGAGCTCGACCTATCCACTGACCAAGATCGGGCTCGGCTCGATCCCGCCGGTCACCTTCATCTCGGCGCGCTCGCTGGTCGCAGCCCTCTTCCTGCTCCTGGTGCTGCGGATTCGCGGCATCCGTATCCCGACCGACATCAAGGCGTGGAAGCTGTTCGCCTTCCAGCAGACCATCAACTCGACGATCCCGTTCCTGGTGATCACCTGGGCGCAGCTCTATGTGCCGGCATCCAACACCGTGGTGCTGGCCTCGACGACGCCGATCTTCGCCTTCCTGATCACCTGGGCGATCACGCGGCACGAGCCGGCCTCGCTGCTCAAGCTCGTCGGCGCGATCCTCGGCCTCGCCGGCACGGTCGCGATCATCGGCCTCGACGCGCTCTCGGGCTTCGGCAAGGAGATTGTCGCCGAGATCGCGATCCTGCTCGCCACCGTCTCGTTCGCCTGCGCCACGATCTTCGGGCTTCGTCTCTCCGACTATGACCCCATGGTGGTGGCCGCCGGCTCGCTCTTGTTCGGCGGCACGGTGCTTCTGCCGGTCGCCCTGATCGTCGACCATCCCTGGACGCTGCACCCGACGCCGCAGGCGCTGGTCGCCACCGTCGTGATGGGCATCTTCTCGAGCGCGTTCGGCCTGATGCTGTTCTACATGTGCCTGACGCGGCTCGGCACGCTCACCACGAACGCGCAAGGCTATTTGCGGATTCCGATCGGCGTCGCGTTGTCGGTGATCCTGCTCGGGGAATCCGTGCCGTCGAACCTGGCGCTCGGCCTCTTGCTGGTGATGGCCGGCGTCGCGGCGATGACGGTGCCGGCCGAGGCCTATAAGCGCGCGCTGAGCCGATTGCGAAACCGCTAGCCTGTGTCGCAGCTCACGCCGACAATTGCTTCTCGGCGATCGAGAGCCACTCGGCCTGCGCATCGCGCAGGTATTTCGGCGCCCGCCGCATCTGGATCAAGAGCTCGTTGAACACGATGCGCGCTTCGGCGGTGCGGCCGACCAGCTGCAACAACAGGCCATAGCGGACCCGCGCTTCGGCTCCCGGAAAATACTGCGTGACCGCCTGGTATTCCTCCAGCGCCTCGTCGAGCCGGCCCGTTTCGGCGAGCGAGCGGGCGTAGAGCAGATGCCACTCGGCGGATTCGAAATCGGGCCAGCGCTCGCGCAAGGCGTCGAGCGTGGCCAGTGCCTCGGCAGGTAGCTTGCGGGCGAACTGGGCCTGCGCCTTGGCCAGCGCGTAGGCCGGATCGTCGCCCTGCGGCAGTCGCAAGACGTGGTCATAGTGGCCCTCCGCCTCCTCGAAGCGCCCGATGGTCTGGCACTCCGCAGCCAGCGCTGCGCGGTTGGCGATCGTGTCGGATGTCGCGAGCCGGTCGGACAGTTCGCGATACCGCTTCTCCGGATCGATACGGTTGGCGACGCGCCTGCGCGCCTGCGCGGCAGCCGGTCCGCCCCACCATTCCGGAACGAGCTCGACGACGATGTAGGCGAGCGCGCCGATCAGCGGCACCATCAGGATGATGAAAGCCCATGGCTGCAGGCGCCCGGTGCGCGAGGCGTGGTAGATCAGCGTGATGTCGAGCAGCAATATGACCAATGCAACGGGCATCAAGGATCCCAGCGAGCCGGACAAATCATCCAAATCGCCTCCGTCATAACGTGCCCGGCACGCTGCGACAATCCTCGGTTGCTATTCCGGCAGCGCTAGCGTGAAGAGATTGTAAAACGGAGGTAACTATCCCAGCATTGGTGTCTGATAGAACGGATCAGGTTCATTGGTCCGGGCGTCCGAGCGGGGCCCCATAAGCGCTATTTCTTGTCGTCCGCGAGCAACGTGCGGTATTTCGCGACGTCGCGGGTCACAAGCTGCTGCAACACCTCGGGTGCGAGCTCGTCGGCATCGGGCGCAACCGTCGACAACTCGACGAAGCGCTTCTTCACCGCCTCGCTCGCGACTGCGGAGCGCGCGGCGGCGTTGAGCTTGGCGATGATCTCGCCCGGGGTGCCCTTCGGCGCGAACAGGCCATTCCAGCCCTGCGCCTCGAACTCGGCTAGGCCAGCCTCGGCCGAGGTCGGCAGCTCCGGCAGCGAGGCGAGCCGCACGGTCGAGCCGACCACGACCGCCTTCACCAGTTTGTCGTCGATCGCCTGCGACACCGAGGCGGCGGCATCGCAGACGCCGTCGATCTGGCTGCCGATCGCGTCCGTCAGCGCGAGCGCCGCGCCGCGATAGCCGACCAGCTGCACGTCGATCCCGGCGGCATGCACGAAGCTTTTGCAGATCAAATAGTTCGACGAGCCGACGCCGGCATGGCCGAGATTGACCTTGCCCGGATTCTTCTTCGCGTAGTCGATGAATTCCTTGAGATCCTTGGCCGGAAAATCCTTGCGCAGCGCGACGATGCCGAAGGTCTTCGCCACCACGGCGACCGGCGCGAAGGAGTCGGGCGTGAACGACAGCTTTGGATAGATCGTGTAGGTCGCGGCATTGGTGCCGGCGTTGCCGATCGCGATCGTGTAGCCGTCCGGCTCGGCCCGCGCGGCAAGGGTCAGCGCGGTCGAGCCGCCGGCGCCGCCGACATTCTCGATGATGATGGTCTGGCCGAGCGCGGCGCTCATCTGGTCGGCCACCGCGCGGGCAATCACGTCCGAGGTGCCGCCGGCCGTGAACGGCACGATCATCGTGATCGGACGCTTCGGGAAGTCCAGCTTCGAGGTATCTTGGGCGTTGGCCGCCGTCGCAAGCAGCAGGACCGCGGCTGTCGCCACGGCAAGGAACCTTCCAAACATGGTGGTTACGCCGCCTTGTCGAACTGCTGGACCAGCCCTGCGAACAGGCCGCGGCCGTCGGTGCAGCCCATGATCTCTTCGACGTGGTTTTCCGGATGCGGCATCATGCCGAGCACGTTGCCGCGCTCGTTGACGATGCCGGCGATCGAATGCGCGGCGCCGTTGAAGTTGGAAGCTTCGTCGACCACGCCCTCGGCGGAGCAGTAGCGATAGAGCACCCGGCCCTCGCCCTCGAGCCGCTTCAGCGTCTCCTCGTCCGCCTCGTAATTGCCCTCGCCATGCGCGACCGGCACGCGGATCACCTGGCCGGCATTGTAGCCGCGGGTGAACGGCGTGTCGGAGCGTTCGATTCGCATATGCACGTCGCGGCAGACGAATTTCAGCCCGGCATTGCGCATCAGCACGCCCGGCAACAGCCCGGACTCGCAGAGGATCTGAAAACCGTTGCAGACGCCGAGCACCAGCCCGCCCGAGGCTGCGAAGTCGCGCACCGCGTCCATCACGGGCGCGCGGGCCGCGATCGCGCCACAGCGCAGATAGTCGCCATAGGAGAAACCGCCGGGCACCACCACGAGGTCGGTGCCCTTGGGCAGCGCGGTCTCGGCGTGCCAGACCATCGCGGTCTCATTGCCGGATGCAAGCTTGAGCGCGCGAGCCATGTCGCGCTCGCGGTTGATGCCTGGGAAGACGAGGACGGCTGATTTCATTGCATCACCTGGTTTTGGGTGCCAGCACGAGCTTAACTGCGGCGGCAAACTTCGCGTAATTGTCGTTGCTGGCCTTTTCGTCACGCGCCGAGCTGATCAGGCTGGCGGAGCCTTGTCCGGCAAGCAGCAAGCCGCTGACCTGATACTCGCTTGCGCCGTTGGCTGTCACGGTCAGGCGCCGTGCCTTGAACATGCGCGGCCCCGCGGTGCCCTTGTCGCCATCAACGCCGAGCAGCGTAATGCGCTGCCCCGGCGTCCGCTGCTCCAGCGCCTTGATGATCTGCTCCTGCCCCTCGCGGAACTGGTCGAGCGTCATCTGTTTTCCGCCGGTATAATACCGGTAGCTCACCTTGGAGCCCGCACCGCAGGACGATTGCGCGCAGCGGAACATATGCACATCGGAGCCCCGGCGCTCGTAGCTCCATCCGCTGACCGTGAACGGCGGCGGCTGCGTCGTCGCGGCAGGCGCCGCCGGTGCCGGTTGAGCCGAGGCCCCGCCGATACCGGCCGCGGTCAGCAAGCCGATGCAGAGCGCTCCGATGAAGATTCGGTCACGGCGAGCAGCGGCGGGAGCGGCTGTTATCATTTGGCTCGCTCGCTAGCTCAGAACCTCGACCCGGTAGTTCTCGATGACGGTATTGGCCAGCAGCTTGTCGGCGGCGGCCTTCAGCGCCGCCTCCGCCTTGGCCCTGTCGGTTGCGGCGAGCTCGATGTCGAACACCTTGCCCTGGCGAACGCTGGCGACGCCGTCGACGCCGAGCGATTTCAGCGCGCCCTCGATCGCCTTGCCCTGCGGATCGAGGATGCCCGACTTCAATGTCACAGTCACGCGTGCCTTCACGGTCGCCCCTTAAGCTTAGCTCTTCACCAGCACCGGGCCGCTGCCGGCCGGCCGCTCGTTCTCGATCAGAATGCCGAGCCGCTTCGCGACCTCGGTGTAGGCCTCAAGCAGGCCACCCAGATCCCGGCGGAAACGGTCCTTGTCGAGCTTCTCGTTCGACTTGATGTCCCACAGCCGGCAGGAGTCCGGCGAGATCTCGTCGGCGACGATGATCCGCATCATTTCGTTCTCGAACAGCCGCCCGCACTCCATCTTGAAGTCGACGAGGCGGATACCGATGCCGAGGAAGAGGCCGGTCAGGAAGTCGTTGACGCGGATGGCGAGCGCCATGATGTCGTCGATCTCCTGCGGCGTGGCCCAGCCGAACGCGGTGATGTGCTCTTCCGACACCATGGGGTCGTTGAGCTGGTCGTTCTTGTAATAGAACTCGATGATCGAGCGCGGCAGCTGGGTGCCCTCCTCGATCCCGAGCCGCTGCGACAGCGAGCCGGCGGCGACGTTCCGCACCACCACCTCGAGCGGCACGATCTCGACCTCGCGAATCAGCTGCTCGCGCATGTTGAGGCGGCGGATGAAGTGGGTCGGCACCCCGATGTCGTTGAGGTGCTGAAACAGGTACTCCGAAATCCGGTTGTTGAGGACGCCCTTGCCCTCGATCACCTGGTGTTTCTTGGCGTTGAACGCGGTCGCGTCGTCCTTGAAGTGCTGGATCAGGGTTCCCGGCTCGGGGCCTTCGTAAAGCACCTTGGCCTTGCCTTCATAAATACGGCGTCGACGGCTCATTGGGATGTACCGTGTTTTGTTGAAATCCATGGATTTGGGTGCTCCGGATGACTTGGGGTTACGACCCACGACGGAGCTGCCGCGGAGGCCTGGAACCTGGGCAATCCAACTGGAAACAGAACAAGAACCATGCCTGTTGGCAACCTATCCGATTGGCCCATCCAGCACAATCGATAGTGCCCCCATCGGGGCACTTATACCGCGCTATCAAAAGGGCCCGATTCCGCCTGTTTTGCCTGCGGCTTAACGGCTCGTTGTCTTGCCGATTCCTCCCGCTTATCTAGGCAGGCATCGGGGCTGCCGCAACGAGCATCACCCCGCATTCAGCAGGAATTGGAACTTCGGCATGAACGAATTCAACAAGCGCGAGGAAGGTTTCGAGAAGAAGTTCGCCCTCGACGAGGAGCAGAAGTTCAAGGCCGAAGCGCGCCGGAACAAGCTGCTCGGCCTGTGGGCCGCCGAGAAGCTCGGGATCACGGGCGATGCCGCCAACGCCTATGCCAAGGAAGTGGTGGCCGCCGACTTCGAGGAAGCCGGCGACAATGACGTGCTGCACAAGGTTCTGAGAGACCTCACCGCCAAGGGCCAGGCCACGACCGAGCGCGACGTTCGCGCCAAGATGGACGAATTGCTGGCCGTGGCGGTGGCCCAGGTCAAAGCCGGAACGTGAAGGAGGGAACTTAAGTTCTCGCGCCGCCTGAGCTCCGATTCGACTTTTTATGCACGCCGGACACCGTTCCGGCGCGACCTGTTTGTGCCCCTCGCTTTGGTAAAGTCGGCCCGGATGATCTCGAGCAGGCGGCGCGACGCGGCGCTGAGGAAGCCGCCATGCCGCGTCACCGCGACGACCTCATGACTTGCGGTGAGATTGCCGACACGAATCGTCGCGATCGAGGAGGCACGCAGCTCCTCCGCCGCATTGCTTCGTGACAGCAGGGCGATCCCGAGCCCCGCCTCGACCAGCCGCTTCTGCGCCGTGAGGCTGTCGACCGGCGTCCAGGCGACCTCGCCGAGCCCGTGCGTCAGGAACAGGGCGAATACATGCGAGGCGGTGATCTCGCGCCGTCCGGGCACCTCGGGAAAGGCGATCCAGCGCTCGTCCCTGAGATCGGCGAGACGGCCGACCCGGCGTCCCGCCAGCGGATGGTCCGGCGCGCAGACCACCCCGAGCGGCTCGGCGAACAGCACCTCGCAATCGAGGTCGCCCGAGCGGTCGCGGTCGTAGCGCAGCCCGATCGTCGCCTCGCCGCGCCGGATCAGATCGCTGACCTCGGCACTGGTCGCGGTGCGCAGCGTCAGCGCGACATCCGGATGCCGGCGGGTAAAGCGCTTCAGCACCTTCGAGAGCCGCTCGCCCGCAAGCGTGCCGGTCACCGCCAGCGCCACCGGGCCGGAATTGTCGCGCAGCAGCGCGCGCACCGCATTCTCGGCGTCCTGCGCCGCCGCCACCGCACGTTCGGCATAGGGCACCATCACCCGCCCCGCATCGCTCAATCTGGTCTTGCCCGCGATCCGCTCGAACAACGGCACGCCGAGCTCCTGCTCGAGCAGCGCGATGCGCCTCGAGATCGCCGGCTGCGAACGATGCAGCGCCTTCGCGGCGTTCGAGATTCCGCCGCGGCGATGCACTACCAGGAACGTGTTGAGCGCGTCGCTGTCCATCCCCACCTCATGCAAAAAGCTGATGATATCGAGAGAAATAACAAATTTGTCTGATGGCCGAAACCGCCCTATCGCTTGAGCCGGTCGCTTTTTCCAATCATCAGGAGTTCACATGCGCACCCAGGCAGACAAGGCAGCACGGTTTCGCGAGTTGCATCAGCGCCCCGGCACCTTCATCATCCCGAATCCCTGGGATGCCGGCACGGCGAAGCTGCTCGCGGCGATGGGTTTCGAGGCGCTCGCGACCACGAGCCTCGGGCTCGCCAACACGCTCGGCAGCGCAACCGTCAGCCTCGATGCCATCATCGAGAACTGCCTGGCGATCGCCGATGCCACCGACCTGCCCGTCAACGCCGATCTGGAGAATTGCGGCGCGGATGATCCGATGACCGCGGCAAAGGCGATCACCCGCGCCGCCGAAGCCGGCGTCGTCGGCGGCTCGATCGAGGATTCGACCGGCAATCCGCAGCATCCGATCTACGACTTCTCGCTCGCGGTCGAGCGGGTTCAGGCCGCCGTCGAAGCGGCACGGGCGCTGCCGTTCCCATTCACGCTGACCGCGCGCGCGGAGAACTTCCTGCACGGCCGCAAGGATCTCGACGACACCATCAAGCGGCTGCAGGCGTTCGAGGCCGCCGGCGCCGACGTGCTGTATTCGCCGGGCCTCTACGACATCGGCACCATCAAGACCGTGGTGTCGGCCGTGAAGCGGCCGTTCAATCTCGTGATGGGCTTTGCCGATCCGACCTTGACGGTCGAGCAGCTCTCCGCCGCCGGCGTCAAGCGCATCAGCGTCGGCGGCGCGATGGAGCGGCACGCGCTGGCCGCGTTCCTGCGCTGTGCCCGCGAGATGAAGGATCAGGGCGCGTTCACCTTCGTCCGCGACATGGCGCCGGTGAAGGACGTACGCGAGGCGTTTGCTGCCGCGAAAGGCGAGTAGCGCGTGGGACATCCTGTCCCGCGCCAGGGAATGCCAGCGCCGCCCCGGGATTTGCCTGAGGCGGCGTATCCACTGATCTGGTATGGTAGCGCCAACACCGCAAGTCCGGCCAAGGCACTACCAGACCTGACAATTCATGACAGGTCGCGACTTGCAGGCAGCCTCAGGCAATGCCAAGAGAGCGGGATCATGTCCCAGGATCACATTTCCAACGTTCTCGCTGAACGTTATGCCTCACCCGCCATGCGCGCCATCTGGAGTGGCGAGGGCAAGGTTCGCCTCGAACGCGACTACTGGATCGCCGTGCTGAAGGGCCAGCGCGATCTCGGGATTCCGGTTCCGGACGGCGTGATCGAAAGCTACGAGCGCGTCAAGGACCAGATCAACCTAGCCTCCATCATGCAGCGGGAGCGTGTCACCCGCCACGACGTCAAGGCGCGCATCGAGGAGTTCTGCGATCTGGCCGGCCATGAGCACCTGCACAAGGGCATGACCAGCCGCGACCTCACGGAGAACGTGGAGCAATTGCAGGTCTACCGCGCGCTGCAGCTGGTCGAGACCAAGAGCATCGCCGCGCTGATTCGGTTTGCGAAGCGCGCCCAGCAGTTGCGCGACATCCCGTTCACCGCACGCACCCACAACGTGGCCGCGCAAGTCACGACGCTCGGCAAGCGCATCGCCATGTCGGGCGAAGAAATGCTGCTGGCGCATCAGAGCCTGGTCAATGTGCTGCAGACCTACCCCGCTCGCGGCCTGAAGGGCGCAGTGGGTACCCGTCTCGATCAGATCACCCTGTTCAATGGCGATGCCGGCAAGGCGCGCGCGCTCGAGGAGCGCATCCTCGTTCACCTCGGCTTGCCGAAAGCGCTCGACGCCGTCGGCCAGGTGTATCCGCGCAGCCTCGACTTCCGTGCGGTCAGCGTGCTCACCGAGCTCGCCAGCGGTCCCGGCAACTTCGCCAAGACCATCCGCCTGATGGCCGGCCACGAACTCGCCAGCGAAGGCTTTGCCAAGGGCCAGGTCGGTTCCTCGGCCATGCCGCACAAGATGAACAGCCGCTCCTGCGAGCGCATCAATGGCCTGCATGTGATCCTGAAGGGCTATCTCGCGATGGCCGCCGGGCTCGCCGGCGATCAGTGGAACGAGGGTGACGTCTCCTGCTCGGTGGTCCGCCGCGTCATGCTGCCCGATGCCTTCCTCGCCACCGACGGCCTGCTCGAGACCTTGCTCACCGTGCTCGATCAGATGGAGGTGTTCGAAGCCGTCGTCGAGACCGAGCTCAACCGCTATTTGCCCTTCCTGCTGACCACCACGGTGATGATGGAAGCGGTCAAGAAGGGCGCCGGCCGTGAAGGCGCCCACGAGGCGATCAAGGAGCACGCCGTCGCCGCCATCGGCGACCTGCGCACCGGCAAGATCGTGCAGAACGACCTGCTGCAGCGTCTCGCGGCCGACCAGCGGCTTGGCTTGAGCGAAGCCGAGCTGCAGCTTGTGCTCGAGCAGGGTCGCGCCAACTCCGGCGACGCCGCCGCCCAGGTCGATCACTTCGCCGAGCAAGTCGACGCGCTGGCTAAGGCCGTGCCGGAAGCCGCGCGCTACACGCCAGGCACGATCTTGTAGCTGATAGTGAGGAGCGAATAGCGAGCGGACAAGATTCCGTTCGCTACTCGCAATTCGTCGCTTCGCCTCACTCTTCCTTGAAGCCGTATTCCGGCACGTTGCCGCTGGCGCCGTAATATTTGTAGGGCAGGAACTTGCCCGACATCGTGATCTTCACGCGATCGCCCTTCGGATTCGCGACACGCTCCATCGCCATGTCGAAGTCGATCGCCGACATGATGCCGTCGCCGAACTCCTCCTCGATCAGCGCCTTCCATGCCGGGCCGTTCACCATCACCATCTCGTAGAAGCGGTAGATCAGCGGATCGGTCGGCGGCATCGGCGTGCCGGCGCCGCGCATCGGCACCTCGTTGAGCATGGCGGTCTCGGCCTTCGACAGCCCGAACAGCTCGCCGGCATTCGCCGCCTGCGGTTTTGTCAGCTTCATCTGGCCGAGGATCGCGCCCACGATCAGCACCTCGGAATAGCCGCCGATCTTCTCGCAGATATGCTTCCAGCTCCAGCCCTTCTCGCGCTTGATGTCGAGCAGCTTCTCGGTGAGGTCTTCGCGTTTCATAAGGTTTCCTCCTCAGGCTTCAGCGCGCAACGCTCTGCGCGGGATTGGGTTCGACGACGCGCGGCGGCGAGACGATCGTGGGCTCCCCGACGCCGGGCCGCACCGTCGGGACGTGGCGCGGGTCGTGATCGGTCACCTCAGCGGCAAAGCTCTTGCTGCGGCTGACCAGGAAATCGACAATATGGTTGCGCAGCGCATAGTAATAGGGATGACGGTGCAGGTCGATCCGGCCGCGCTCCTTCGGCAGCGGGTTCTCGACAATCTCGGCCAGCACCGCGCCGGGCCCGTTGGTCATCAGGAAGATCTTGTCGGCGAGGAAGATCGCCTCATCGACGTCATGGGTGATCATGAAGGTGGTCTGCCCGGTCTCCAGGCAGATGCGCCGCACCTCGTCCTGCAGCGTGCCGCGGGTCAGCGCGTCCAGCGCCGAGAACGGCTCGTCCATCAGCATGATCTTCGGCGTGATCGACAGCGCGCGCGCAATGCCGACGCGCTGCTTCATGCCGCCCGACAGCTCCGACGGATGCTTGTGCTCGGAGCCGGTCAGCCCGACGAGATCGATGAATTTCTGCGCGTGGGCCCTGACCCGGGCGCGGTCCCATTTGCGCCATTTCGAGCTCACGGCATAGCCGACATTGCCGAGCACCGTACGCCACGGCAGCAGCGCATGGCTCTGGAAGATCACGGCGCGGTCGAGGCTGGTGCCCTCGATGCCCTGGCCATCGACGATGACCGTTCCCTCGCTCGGCTCGTCGAGCCCGGCGAGGATGTTCAGCACCGTGGTTTTGCCGCAGCCGGAATGGCCGATCACGCAGCCGAATTCGCCGCGCGTCATCGACAGCCAGAAGTCCTCGAATACAGTGGTGGTGCCGCCGCCGGCGCCGGGATAACGCCGGGCGATTCCCTCGATGGAGATGAACTTGTCGGTCATCGCTACTCCGGAAACGTCACCATGCGCGTGAAGCGCGCCAGCACCTGGTCGAGCAGCATGCCGACGAGGCCGATCAGAAGGATCGCGATGATCACATTGGTGATCGACAGATTATTCCACTCGTTCCAGACGAAGTAGCCGATGCCGGTGCCACCGACGAGCATCTCGGCAGCGACGATCACGAGCCAGGCGATCCCGATCGAGATCCGCATGCCCGTGAGGATCGTCGGCGCCGCCGCCGGCAGGATCACGGTGAAGGCGCGCCTGATGGTGCCGACCTCGAGCGTCCGCGCGACGTTGATCCACTCCTTGCGCACGCCGGCGACGCCGAACGCGGTGTTGAGCAGCATCGGCCACACCGAGCAGATGAAGATCACGAAGATCGCCGAGATCGAGGAATCCTTGATGGTGTAGAGCGCGAGCGGCATCCAGGCCAGCGGCGAGATCGGCTTCAGCAGCTGGATGAAGGGATCGAGCGCCTTGCTGATCAAAGGCGACATCCCGATCATGAAGCCGAGCGGGATCGCGACGATGACCGCGATCAGATAGCCGAGCCCGACGCGCCCGATCGAATAGGCGAGCTGGATGCCGAGCCCCTTGTCGTTCGGCCCGTTGTCGTAGAACGGCCGCTTCAGGTGCTCCCACAGCTTGGCGCCGACATCGAGCGGTCCGGGCATCGCCGACTTGCCCTGCGTCGCGGTCAGCCCCATCAGCCTGGCGTATTCGGGGCTCATGACCGCCGCCGTGCCGCTGCTGCGGGTCGCGAGGTGCCATGCGCCGAGGAAGGCCGCGAGCAGCGCAAGCGAGACGATGGCGGCGCGGAGGCGGAGGGAGAGAGTCATACGCGTTCCCTCCCCGCGTCGTCCCTGCGAGAGCAGGGACCCATAACCACCGGCCCCAATTGTTGCGCTGAGTGTCTCCCCGCGCGCCTAACCGAGACAACACGGCGTATGGGTCCCTGCTTTCGCAGGGACGACGGCGTGGATAGAATTTCGCCCCTCACGACGACTTCCTGATCTTGAAGCTTGCGAGATAATCCTCGGGCTTGGCCGGATCGAAACTCTTGCCCATCACCGAGAACGACTTGTAGGCGGTGGTCGGCGGCGTGAGCCCCATCTCGGCCATCACCTTTTTTGTGTCGGTGGCGAGATAGACCTGCTCGGCGACCGCCTTGTAGTCGACCTCGCCCTTGATCTGGCCCCAGCGCTTCATCTGCGTCAGCATCCACACCGCAAAGGACTGCCAGGGGAACGGATCGAAGTCGACGCGCTTCGGATCGGTCTTCACGCCGCCAAGGCCGTCGGCGTAGGTGCCGGTCAGGACCTGCTCCAGCACCGTCACCGGCGCGTTGATGTAGTTGGCCGGCGCGATCGCCTCCGCGATCTGCTTGCGGTTCTCGGCCTTCGCAGCAAAGCCGGTGGCGTCCACGATCGCGCGGGTCAGCGCCGCGAAGGAGTTCGGCGCCGTCGTGATGAATTCGCGGCTGGCGGCAAAGCTGCAGCAGGGATGACCGTCCCAGATCTCCTTGGACAGGGTGTGCAGGAAGCCGACCCCGTCATAGATCGCGCGCTGGCAGATGTTGTCGGGCGCGAGGAAGCCGTCGATGTTGTCGGCGCGCAGATTGGCGACCATCTCCGGCGGCGGCACCGAGCGGAGCTGCACGTCGGTATCCGGATCGAGCCCGTGCTCGGCGAGATAATAACGCAGCAGATAATTGTGCATGGAGTAGTCGAACGGAATGGCGAACTTCATGCCTTTCCAATCCTTCGGATCACGCTTGTCCTTGTGCTTCATGGCAAGCGTGATGCCTTGCCCGTTGATGTTCTCGATCGCGGGCACGGTGAAGGGTATGGCGTTGGCACCAAGGCCGAGCGAGATCGCGATCGGCATCGGCGCCAGCATGTGGGCGGCGTCGTATTCCTTGTTGATGGTCTTGTCGCGAATCACCGCCCAGCCGGCGGTCTTCACGACCTCGACGTTGAGGCCCTGCTTGGCATAGAAGCCGAGCGGCGCGGCCATGATGATCGGGGTTGCACAGGTGATCGGGATGAAGCCGACCTTGAGATCCTTCTTCTCCGGTGGTCCGGCGTCGGCGAACGCTTCCGTCGCGGTCTTCAACGGGAAGAACTGCGACAACGCGGCAAGCGCCGTCGCCGCCCCCACCGATTTCAGAAAGGCGCGGCGCGCAACGTCCTGCGGAAACACCGCGCGCATCACCGCCGACGCGACGATGCCTTCGTAACGCTTCTGTTCGCTGAGATCGGCGACCGGCTCGCAGCGCAGCGTGCGCGCGGCATGCGCATGCTCGGCGGCCGAGCGATACCGGCCACAGGCGCAGCCGGATCGCACGAGCGCGCGGTCGGCGTCGAAGGGATCGTCTGACGTGGACATGCTGCGCCCCATTGTCGCACCGAACCACGGAGAGCTCCGCGATCCGGTTCATTGATCGGCGTCCGGCCGCGTTTTGCGCCGCCGGACGCCGACAAACATGCAGGTTCTATGCCGCCTTGTCCGTGACGACGGCCGCGGTCGGCAGACCCTCGTCGATCGGCAGCGCCGGGTCGCGCGACCACTCGTTCCAGGAGCCGAAATACATCCGCACGTCCTTCACGCCGGCGTTCTTCAGCGCCAGGAAGGTGTTCGAGGCGCGCGCCCCCTTGAAGCAGTAGAGATAGACCGGCGTGGTCTGCGAGATGCCGACGGTGGCACATTCCGCCAGGATCTCGTCCTTCGACTTGAAGCGCGGGCCCTCGGCGGTCGGCTTCATCATCCGATACCATTCCAGCCAGACGGCGCCGGGGATGCGGCCCTTGCGCGGGCAGAAATCCTTGCCGTAGGGCGAGGAGCTTTCGCCAATCCACTCGTCGACGTCGCGCACGTCGAGGATCGCGACGCCGGGCTTGCCGACCGCCGCCAGCATCGCCTTGGCGTCGATCATGATGTCGCCGGCCTCCGGCACGATCGCAAAGGAGGCCTTCGCCGGCACCGCAACGTCGGTGGTGACAGGCAGATCGGCGGCTTTCCAGGCATCGAAGCCGCCATGCAGCACCTTGATCTTGGGATAGCCCAGCATCGTGAGGAGATAGTAGCCGCGGCAGGACTGGCCGAAGCCGGAATTCATCGACTGCTCGTAGATCACGGCGGTCTCCTTGCCGGAGAGACCGGCGGCGCCGAACGCGTCGGCGAACTTGGTCTTCAGCTCGTGGATGCCTTCCGGCGTCGAGGTCGCAAGGAATGTGAAGATGTCATGCACATTGACGGCGCCGGGCAGATGGCCGGCCGCATAGGCATCCGGATTCCGCGTGTCGATGATGACACATGGTTCTTTCTTGACGAGCTCGGCAAGTTCGCCGGCGGTGATCAGAACGTCCGTCATGGCTCTCTCCTGTTTGTGGTTGCAGTTGTGGTGGTCCCGAACTCCTGGTCAGCCGTCCGCCAGCATCTTGCGCAGCTGCTTGGTGGCAGGCGTGACGATGGCGACGAAATAGGCCTCGCGCAGCCTGCGCTGGGCGCGGTGGCTCATCAGATAGCCGCGCGCGCCGCAATGGAGCATCGCCGCATGCGCGAACGCGACGCTGGCATCGCCGATCCGCAGGCGCAGCGCGACGACGCGGCGCCAATAGCTGTCATCGGCGTTGTAGGGATCGCTTGCCAGCGTCATCGCCTCCTTCTCGAACTCGGCATAGAGCTCGCGGAATTGCAGCGGCTGCTGCGGCAGATAGCGGTTGACGTGACCGAGCGGCGCATGGACTTCGTCCATGATGTTGATGCAATCCTTCATCAGGCCGAGGCCCATGCCGGCCTGCAGCAGGATGAAGCCGGCGCGGATCTTCTTGACGAACGGCGCAGCCGGCTCGGCCAGGATCAGCTCGTCCGGCACGAACACGTCGCGGAACTGGACGCCGTAGGTGCCGGTGCCGTCCATCGCCAGGAACGGCTTGCACGGCGTCAGCGTGATCGCGGGGTCGGAGCAATCGGCAAGGAACATCACGGTGCTGCCTGGCTCGCCCTTGCTGCCCTCGTCCTCGCGCTCGAAGATCGTGCCGAAGTAATGGTCGGGTCCGAGATTGGACACCCAGGGCAGCGCGCCGCGGACGATGTAGCCGCCATCGACCTTGCGGCCCTTCAGCTTCAGCCGCTCGATGCCGAAGAAGCTCTTCATCGGGTTGGAGAGCCCGGTGCCGCCGAGCGCGCGCCCGCTGGAAAAGCAATTGCCGAAGCGCGCGGCGAGCTTCATGTTGGTGGAATTGGCGACGTACCAGACCAGCGTGTTCTGGCACCACGCCATGAAGGCGGTGGCGCCGCAGACCTCGCCGAGCGCGGCCATCGACTGGATCGCCCAACGCAGGTCGGCAGGCCCCTCCTGCGGTACGTGGCTGCTCCACGCGCCGACCTTGCCGAGCCGGCGCAGGAATTCGCCGGGATAGACCGAGCCGGCATCGATCGCGGATGCGAGCGGTGCCAGCTCCTGACGCGCCAGACGCGCGACCTCGTCCGTAATGGTCGGTGCGGGATCTTGAGCTGCGACCCGCGATAAAGCCAGTGAACCCATGGTTGGTCTCCGCACCTTGAATTGCCGGTCGAGCCTTACGCGCTGACCTCGAGATTGACGGGACGGGTGAAGGTGTTGGCGACCGGCGACCACTTCTTCACATGCGCCACCAGCGCGTCGATCTCGTCCTGCGCGACGCCCTCGCATTCCATGTCGACCTTGACGCGGACGTCGGTGAAGCCGACCGGCTTCTCGCTGACGTCGCCGGTGCCCCACACCGCGGTGATGTTGAGATCGCCCTCCAATTCCAATTCGAGCTTGTTGACGATCCAGCCGCGATGCACCGCGTTGGCGTGCAGGCCGACCGCAAGGCAGGAGCCGAGCGCGGCGAGCGAGGCCTCCGACGGATTGGGCGCGGTGTCGTCGCCGAGCAGCCCCGGCGGCTCGTCGACGATGTAGGGCGCGAGGTTGCGGATGTAGTTGGCATGACGGAACTTGCCCTCGGCCACCGTCCTGCACTTCAAGGTCTTGATGACCTTCGGGTTGGCCTTGCCGTTGGCAATCAGCTGCTCGAGCCCGCCTCTGTCGATCGGCGCGAGGCAGCCGGTCAGTGCGGTTTTTTGAGCGACAGCGGTCATCAGTTTTCTCCCTGGGAGCGATGGATTGGGTCAGGATACCGAACGGTCTGTTTCCTGCACGAAGCGTGCCAGCCCCGCCCCAAATCAAAAGGCGAAATCCCGCAGGCGCTTAGCCGTGCCTGCCTGCGGATTGATCAGGGCGCGACTGCTCAAACGCGGTGCATCTGCCGCGCCGCCGCGATTATTTTGAGCGCAGGACGGCGCACATGCCCGCCCCCGTGAAGATGCGGCTTGATGATTTCGCCGCGCTCCGATTTACTGCCGCGCATGGTCAAATCGCTTGCGAAGAAAAAACCTGCCGCGGCGTTCGCCGCCGGCGACGATGAATCGGCGCGTGGGCGCCTGCTGAATGCGGCGACGCATCTGTTCTGCAAGAACGGCATCAACGCCACCGGCATCGATGCGATCATCGACGAGGCCGGAACCGCCAAGACCACGCTCTACAAGCTGTTCGGCTCGAAGACCAACCTTGTGCATGCCGTGCTGGAGAGCGAAGGCAAGCAGTGGCGTGAGTGGTTCATCGGCGCGATCGAGGCCGGCGGCGGCGATCCGCAGACCAAGCTGGCACGGATATTCCCCGCCCTGAAGAGCTGGTTCGCCGAGGAACGCTTCTACGGCTGCCCCTTCATCAACGCGGTCGCCGAGCACGACAAGGACGCCAAACAGTTCCGCAACATCGCGCTGAAGCACAAGAGAGTGGTGCTGGCGCATATCGAGAAGCTCGCCGGCGAGATGGGCGCGACCGAGCCGGCCGTGCTCGCGCATCAGCTCGCGCTGTTGATCGACGGCGCCATCGTCGCCGCCATGGTGTCCTGTGACCCCACGGTCGCCGACACCGCGGGCCTCGCCGCAAGCAATCTGTTCGCGCCGGCGAAACTGAAGAAGGCGAAGCGCGCGGGCCGCGCGGCGGAGCAGCTGGTCGCGGTGTAGCGCGGAAACGGCTACAGATCGAAATTCGTCGGCAGCATCACGACGTCGCGGATGGTCATGCCGCGCGGCCGGGTCAGCATGAACATCACGACCTCGGCAACCTCGCTGGCTTCCAGCAGGCTGCCCGCCGCCTTGGCCTCCTCAAGCTTCTCCGCCGGCCAGTCTGCGAGCAGCGCGCTGATCACGGGCCCGGGCGAGATTGAGCCGACGCGGATGCCGTGCTTGAACACCTGGCGCCGCACCGTCTGCACGAAGCAGTTGATCGCCCATTTCGACGACGCATAGACCGGCTCCCACGGCGTCGGGAAATGCGCGGCGAGCGAGCTGGTCACGATGATGTCGCCGGTCCCGCGCGCGATCATGTGCGGCAGCACGTCGTGCACGTTCTTCATCACGACGTTGACGTTGAGGTTCAGCATCCGGTCGATGGCGCTGGTATCGGCATCGACGAGGTCGCCGCCGACATAGATCCCCGCATTGGCGTGCAGGATGTCGAGCTGGCCGGCGCTCTCGAGGATCGCGGGCAACAGCGTCGCGCAGGCCTTCGGATCGAGCAGGTCGATGACCAGCGGGATCACCGCATCGCCGTGCCGGCTGGCGAGCGCTTGCAGCGCGGCCGCGTCACGGTCGACCATCACCACGCGCGCGCCCGCGGCCAGCATCGCCTCGCTGCTCGCAAGTCCAATGCCCGACGCCGCCCCGGTCACCGCCGCGACCTTGCCTTCCAGTTGCTTCGCCATCGTCTCCACCCTGTCCGGTCAGTGCGGCACGCATGGCAACACATCGCGGCCGCGATGTCAGCTCCCATGCGATGAACGGCGGTGCGCATGTCTTTCACATGCGGAGCATCGGCGGTCGCGCAGCGAAGCGACGACGCAGCCATTTTGCCGCCGGCCCCGCCGGCCGCTGCTTGTGCCAGACCACTTCGAGCGCAACGGGATGCGCGCCCTCGTCGAATTCCAGCTCGGGAATTGCCAGTTCGTCGGCAACCTGCGAGCTCGCCATGATGTGCCCCGGGATCAGCGCCCAGCCGACGCCCTGCTTGAGGATCTGCAGGATCACCCAATGGCTCTCGACCCACCACACCTCCGCGGCGACACGAAGCCGATGCCGCTCGGTGCCTTCGTTGCGCACCGTGACCATGATCTGGCGATGCCGCTTCAGCTCCTCCCAGTCCACCCGCCCATGCGCCAGCGGATGATTCTTTCCGCACACGAGCTGCAGCGGCACCCAGCCGATGGTCTTGAAGCCGAGCTCGGGCGGCAAATGCTCCTGCCGCCACATCACGCCGACATCGGCCTTGCCGTCGAGGACGAGACGGCTGACGTCCTCCATGATCGGAAACAGCAGCTCCACTTCGACATGAGGAAAGCGCTTGGCGAATTCCGCAAACAGCTCGCCGACCGCGCTCTCCGGATAGAGCTCGTCGATCGCCACCACCAACCGCTTCTCGACATGCGCCTCGAAACTGCTCGCGACGCCGATCAGATGCTCACGGCGATCGAGGATCAATCTTGCTTCTGGCAACAGCCGCGCACCGGCTTCGGTCAGCACCGGGTTGCGACCGGTCCGGTCGAACAGCGCGATCCCGAGGTCTGTTTCCAAATTGGCGACGTGGGTGCTGACGGCCGATTGCGCTTTCTTCAGCAGCCGGGCCGCGCCGGAGAACGAGCCCTGCTCGGCCGCCGCCACGAAGGATTCGAGCTGGTCCATGGAAACGGCCATCTATCTCTTTTCCAGATATTACCTAACTTTCTTATCCCACAATATCAGATAGAAATCCGTTCACAACGACAAGAAAGGGTTTCAAAATGTCCATGCGTTCCTTCTCCGACCGGATCAGGCACGCAGTCCTGTTCGAACTGATCGGTATCGCCATCTTCACGCCGGCAGCCGCCTGGCTGTTCAATCAGCCGGTCGCCCATATGGGCGTCATCGGTGTCGTCTCGGCGACGGTGGCGACGATCTGGAACTTGCTGTTCAATCTCGGCTTCGACCACGCGCTGGTCCGCGTCACCGGCCGTGTCGTCAAGACGATGCCGATCCGTGTCGCTCACGCGATGCTGTTCGAGGCCGGCCTGATCGTGCTGCTGATCCCGTTCGTCGCCTGGTATCTCGGCATCTCGCTGTGGGCCGCGCTGATGATGGATATCTCCATCGTCGCGTTCTATCTGGTCTACGCGTTCGCCTTCAACATCGCTTACGATCGCGTCTTCCCGGTCCGCGAGCTCAGCGCGCACGGCCGCACGGCAAGCCGGGCCCTGCCGGCCTGATCGGCCCTCGGCGCCTCAGATCATGTGATCTGCGGCGCCGCGCCGGACCCTGACACCGCAGCAATATTCCTGATGGTAGCGACTGCGCACAAGTTCCGCTGTGCCGCGCTCATACACTGGCGCGGTACGATGCCTGAAGCCGACATGCCCGTCAGAGGCTACCAAACGGCCAACAATGCCAAAACGGCCAACAAGAAGAAGCAGAGGACTACAATGCCAAGGAACCGTTCACACCAGCTCACCCGCCGTCATCTCATCAAGGGCGCGGCCGCTACGTCGGCCACGCTGCTGCTCGGCAAGCCTGCGATTGCCAAGGGCAAGACCGAGATCGTGATCGGCAACATCGACGCCTATTCGGGACCGGCCGCGGTCTATTCGTCGATCGGCCGTACGCCTGGCGGCTATTTCAAGATGATCAACGAGCAAGGCGGCATCAACGGCCGCATGATCAGGTACATCACCTATGACGACGCCTACAGCCCGGCCAAGACCGTCGAGCAGGCGCGCAAGCTGGTCGAAGGCGACGAGATCGACGTGCTGTTTGCGCCGCTCGGTGCCCCGACCAATGCCGCGATCATGAAGTACATGAACCAGAAGAAGGTCCCGCACCTCTTCATCGCCTCGGGCGCCACCAAGTTCGGCGACTACAAGAACTTCCCCTACACGATGGGTTTCCAGCCCTGCTATCAGATCGAGGGTCGGGCCTTCGCGCAACATGTCCTGTCGACACAGAGTGATCCCAAGATCGGCATCGTCTACCAAAACGACGATTTCGGACGCGACGTGCTCAAGGGTTTCAAGGACGGACTTGGCGCGAAGGCGTCCGCAATCGTCGCCGAGTTGTCCTATGAGACATCAGACCCGACCATCGACAGCCAGGTGGTCCGCTGCAAATCCGCCGGTGCCAACGTGTTCATGAGCATGACCACGCCGAAATTCGCCGCGCAAGGCATCAAGAAGATCGCCGAGCTCGGCTGGCAGCCGGCGCATTACATCGGCAACAACGCCTCCTCCGCCGGCTCGACCCTGAAGGCCGCGGGCTTCGACGTGTCCAAGGGGATCATTTCGAGCGCCTATTTGAAAGATCCGGTCGACGCCGCCTGGGATAGCGATCCCGCCATTCAGAAATGGCGCGCCTTCCTCGACAAATACGATCCGGCGGCGGCCAAGAACGACATCTACGCGGTCACCGGCTATCTGACCAGCCAGATCCTGGTTCAGGTGCTCAAGCAGTGCGGCGACGACGTCTCGCCCGAAAGCATCATCAAGCAGGCGGCGAACCTCAGGGATGTCGAATCCGACATGCTGCTGCCGGGCATCAAGATCAACACCTCGCCGACCGACTACTATCCGCTCGAGCAACTGCAACTGACGCGCTTCAGCGGCGAACGCTACGAGCCGATGGGACCGGTGATCGACGGCGGCATTTCGAAGGCATGATCGTCCACGGCGTTCCGCGAAAACCGGCGCGGCGTACGCGAACCGTCTCGCGGTTGCCATCGGCCGCTCATCGGCCGATGATGCGCGAAACGGAGCCGAACCAACCGGGAGGAAGTGAATGCGTGGACGCCGTGTGCTGATGGAGTCGTTCGTGTCGCACGGCGTGCGTCATATCTTCGGCAATCCCGGCACGACGGAAACGCCGCTGCTCGACAGCCTGCCGGCATTTCCGCAACTCGAATACATCATGGCGCTGCATGAAGGCGTCGCAGTCAGCGCCGCCAGCTTCTACGCGCAGGCATCGGGCCGCGTCACCGTTGCCAACCTGCACGTCGCTCCCGGTCTTGGCAACGGTATCGGTTCGCTCTATGGCGCGCTGAAAGCGAATTCGCCCGTGCTCGTGACGGCCGGTCAGCAGGACACGCGCATGCGGCTCAACAATCCGCTGCTCGGCCACGACCTCGTTGCGATGGCAGCACCCGTGACAAAGTGGAGCGTTCAGATCGAGCGCGCCGACGAGATCGCGCCAATCATGCGACGCGCGTTCAAGGTGGCGACCGATGCGCCGCAGGGGCCGGTGTTCGTATCGCTCCCGATCGACGTCCTGGAACAGGAGACCGCGGTCGAGGCATCGACGCCGGACAATCTGTGGCGGTCGACACGCCCCGATCCGGCAGGCATCGAAGCGATGCTTGCGCTGCTTCTCAAGTCACACCATCCTGCCATCATCGCCGGTGACGACGTCGCGAGATCGGGCGGCGAGCAGGCGTTGGTCGCGCTTGCGGAAACGATCGGCGCCACCGTGTGGTTCGAAGGGTTGCGGCATCACGCGCCCTTCCCGACCAGCCATCCGAGCTATCGTCAGTCGCTCCCCGGCGACGCCCGGCAGGTACGCAAGGTGCTCGGCGATACCGATCTCGTCCTGCTGATCGGCGGTCCGTTCTTCGAGGACATCTGGTTCGCGCCTGATGGCCACATTCCCCACGGCGCATCCGTGCTCCAGATCGAAGCCTCGGCCGAGCGCCTCGCGCTCAACAATCGGCTCGATGCCGGTATCGTCGGTGACATTGCGGTCAGCATCAGTGCATTGACGGACGCGTTGCGCGCCAAGGCGAGCGCGGACTTCAGGCAGGCTGCGCAAAACCGCAATGCTGTGCTGGCCGAGCTGCAGGCGAAGGAGAAGGAAGCCTATCGCGGGCGCGTCGAGAAGAGCTGGAACCGCGAGCCGAGCTCCATGCCGCGCGTGACCGCGGAACTTCGTCGTGCCCTGCCTGATGATGTGGCCATCGTCGATGAGAGCATCACCGCGAGCCTCGATCTCGCCCGCGCCTTCGACTATCGCGGTTTCGGCGATTATTTCGGCGGACGTGGCGGCGGCATCGGCCAGGGTCTTGCCGGCGCGATCGGCGTCAAGGTCGCGATGCCGGACCGTCCCGTTGTCGCGATCTCCGGCGACGGCTCGGCGATGTATGCGATCCAGGCGCTGTGGACCGCCGCGCACCACAAGCTTGCGATCGTGTTCGTGGTGCTCGCGAACCGCGAGTACCGCATCCTCAAGCACAATGTGGATGTCTGGCGGCAGAATTTCGAGGCCGGCACCCAGCATCCCTATCAGAACATGGATATCACCGGTCCCGCGCTCGACTTCGTGCATCTCGCGGCCGGCATGGGCGTCGAGGCGGTCAAGGTCGAGAAGGCGGATGATATCGCTGGCGCAGTCGCAAAGGCTATCGCGGCCCGCCGGCCGTACCTCGTCGAGATCGCAATCGAAGGAAAGCGCTAGAGGAGTTTCCCATGGCAGGCATTCTGGACGGCAAGGCCGCATTGGTGACGGGCGGCGGCTCGGGCATCGGTCGGGCAACAGCGATTGCCATGGCGCGCGAGGGTGCGCGCGTGGCGGTGTCGGATCTCTCGAAGGATGGAATTGAACAGACGGTCGCTCTCATCAACGCCGCAGGCGGCCAGTCGATCGCGATCCAGGGCGATGTCACCGACGAGGCCGATGTCGGCAACATGGTGGCACGCACGGTGTCGGCGTTTGGGCGCATCGATTGCGCGTTCAACAATGCCGGCGTGGCCGGACGCTCTGTCGGCCCGCCCGGCCAACACATCCATGAACTCACGCAGTCCTCCGTGGCGAAGATGTTTTCGGTGAATCTGATGGGCGTGTTCCTGTGCCTGAAATACGAGGTTGCGCAAATGCTGAGGCAGGGCGGCGGCGGCGCGATCGTCAACACCGCCTCGATCGCCGGGCTGGTCGGCCTTGCCACGTCGGCCCACTATGTCGCGGCCAAGCACGGCGTCGTCGGGCTAACCAAATCTGCTGCGATCGAATACGCCCAGGACGGCATCCGCGTGAATTGCGTCAATCCCGGCTACATCAAAACGCCAATGACCAAGGAGACGATGGACGAACGTTATGACGAGATCATCGCCAAGGTGCCCGTACGTCGCCTGGGCGTGCCCGAGGAAATCGCGGAGGCCGTGGTCTGGATGTGCTCGGACAAGGCGTCCTTCATGACAGGCGCATCGCAGGTGGTCGACGGCGGCTACAGCGCGGCCTGAGGAGCGCTTCAGCGGGGCGCGTTGCGGCTATCAGACTATTCTTTTGGCGGCATCGTGCGCAGATAGGCGACGATGGCGTCGAGATCGGCAGCCGACACAGTGGCGTAGTAATGGAAGCCCATCGGCGGATTGAGCTTGCTGCCGTCCTTGCTGACGCCCTGAGTGATCGCGCGCTTGATCTCGTCGTCAGTCCAACCGCCAATGCCTTTGGTCTTGCTGGAGCTGATGTTCCGCGAAACCGAGACGCCCCAGGGTCCCGTAAACTTGCCGCCGCCAGCGCCCATGCTGGTCGCAAATTCTCGCCCTTGCGGCCCCATCGGGGTATGGCACTCCATGCAGTGCGCAATCGTGACGAGGTAGAATCCCTGCTGCACCTTGTCGCTCAACACCGCTTCGGTGTACGGGCTTTCACCGCCCGGGGGAACAGGATGTCCTTGTGCCATCTTGTAGACCGGCTCCGGCACCGCATTCCTGATCGGCTTGACCGTGCGCAGATAAGCGATCACCGCATCGAGATCGCGATCGGTCATGATCTCGTAGAAGCCGCTCGGCATGATCATGGCGACCCGCGCGCCGTTGCGCTTGACGCCCTTGCGCAGCAGTTGCTTGAGTTCGGCGTCGGTGTAATTGCCGATGCCGGTTTCCTTGTCTTGCGTGATGTTCGAGGCCGTGACCTTGAACGGTGGCTGATCCCATGACGTGCCGCCGGAAAAAGCCTTGTCCCTGATCTCGCCTGACGGTCCCTTCGGGGTATGGCAATTGCCGCAGGTCAGGATGCCGTTGACCAGATAATCACCGCGCGCGACCAATTCCGATTCTGCGCTGACCGGGCTGCTCAATACCGCACCGATAACGAGCGCTAGCGATCCGATACGGATCATGACGACGCCTCCAATCAATTAAAATATGGCGATTGAACTCTGATCGATGTCTGGCTTCAAAGAAGTACGTCAGCAAAAAATATGCGCACCGGTTTCAACGCTGCGAAGGCTGTGTGCAACATTACGTAGCTGGCGGGCAAGAAACGCCGCGCGCGGATCGATGGTACGATCGCCGCCCTCTCTTCTACAGATCCGATTGCCGGAGGGCTGGCCAGACAAACTCTAGCAGATTTCACGTGTTTGAGAAGGCAGCAAGACCACGCTGAAGTTCGAGGGGCAGGATAGGATCGACCTCACCGACCAATCGCTATCCGCTCGAGCACCTTGCAACCAGTGCAGCATTGAGGCGCAAACGCCGCAGGGAGCCGATCAGTCCTCGATATCGGCAATTCGCCCGAGGACGATCACGACGGCGAGAACCAAGCCAAGTGCGCCGCCAGCAACTTCGGCCAGGCCAGAACCAAAGGCACCGCCTACATCCCGGTCGGATAGCGCGAACGCGATTTTTTCAGCCGCGAAGCTTCGCAGGGACGACGATTGAGGATGTCGGCAATGCCACATTCAGTGTCGTCCTGGCGAAAGCCAGGACCCATTACCCCAAATCTCAATTGTAGCGCGACGCCGGGGCCGCGGTCCCGTTCATCACCGAATGCGGTGGTTATGGGTCCCCTGAGTTCACAAACGAAGTGCAACACTTCCGACTGGAGGTGTTGCCATGGGGCGGACTTACAAGCAGCTCTCTCTCGAAGATCGATGCGAGATTGCCCGGCTTTCGGCCAATGGCAGCTCGGTCCGGCAAATCGCGGCAGCTTTGGATCGCCCGCCATCAACGATCTCTCGGGAGCTGAACCGCAATGGGGGCGCTCAGGTGGGCTACAAACCCAGCTATGCCCAGCAACAGATGCGAGCGCGGCGCTGGACGGGCGGACGCCTCGAACGGGAGCCCGTCCTGCGCCGCGCGGTGTTGGAACGCCTGGGTCGGGGCTGGTCGCCCGAGCAGATCGCCGGCCGGCTGGCCCGCGACCACGGCCGCAAGTTGATCTCCCACGAGACCATCTACCGCTTCATTTACGCCCAGATCCGACGCACCTCGGACTTCAGCTGGCGACGCTACCTGCCGCGCGCCAAGAGCAAGCGCGGCCCCCGCGGCAAGAGGGGCGGCAGTCCCGCAAGCTTCATCGAAGGCCGTGTTTCGCTGGACAAGCGGCCGGTCGAGGCTGCCGACCGCAATGTCCCCGGACATTGGGAGGCCGACCTGATGATGTTCTCCAAATATGGTCAGGCGGTGCTGACCGTGCATGAGCGCACCTCGCGTCTGCTGCTCGGCATCCGCCTCGCCAGCAAGGTTGCGCGCGGTGTCGTCCGCCATCTCGTGCGCCTCTTCGCCACCCTTCCACAAGAGCTGCGCCAGACTGTCACCTTCGACAACGGCACCGAGTTTGCCGGTCACCTGGCGCTGCATCGCCTCTCGATCGAGACCTTCTTCTGCGATCCCCACGCGCCCTGGCAGAAGGGTGGTATCGAGAACGCCATCGGCAGGATGCGCCGCTTCATCCCTCGCAAAACGGATCTCGCAACCCTCTCGACCGCCAGATTCCGCCAGTTCATCGCCACCTACAACAACACCCCACGCAAATGCCTTGACTACCGCACGCCTGCGGAGTCCTTTGCCGATCAAGTGTTGCACTTCGAATGTGAGTCCACCTCCTGGCTTTCGCCAGGACGACGTGTGGAGAGGCCCGCGATCGATCTCGACGCAATCAGACTCTCAGCCGGCGAAAGATCACCGCCCCTGCTGAAGACTCCGCTCCAGCCGCGCCAGCTCGCCGTCGAGGTCGCGCTCGACATCGGCCACCTGCATGTCGACCACCCGATAGTCGCGCGCCTCGAGCCAGGCGCGGCGATTGGCGCGGTCCGTCCCGATGGCGTCGCTCTCGTTCGGATTGACCAGCTCGATCGCGAGCCGGTGCACGAAGGAGACGAAGTCAGGGATGTGGCGGCCGACCGGGGTCTGGCGCTTGAACTGGCCGGCGAAGCGGCGATCCCGCGTCAGGGCCTGCCACAGGATCCGCTCGGCGTCGGTCGGGTTGCGGCGGAGCAGCCGGGCGAGGCCGCGCACGGAGCTGGAGTTGTCGGCGACGGCGCCGCTCCCTCCCTGCTCGGCGAGCAGCGCCCGCAGCCGGGTCGCCTGGGCGCCGTCGAGCACCCCGCCCTTTGCCGGGCCCTTGCGACCTTCGGCGATGGCCATCACCACCCCGTGCAACGTGTGCATGTCCTGCTTGGTCGGATCCATCCGGGTGAAGATGTTGCGCAGGTTCACCAGCATGGTGTCGCGCTTCTCCGCCGGACGCAGGAACTCGACCTTGTCGAGCTCGGCGACGAGGTTGTCGAAGAACGCCTGCATCTGGTGCTGGGAGGCCGGCTCCGACCGCTCCGGCATCGCGAACGGCAGCGCGCCCGCAGTCGAGAGCTTGAACCATTCGTAGCCCATCAAGAGCACCGCCTGCGCGAGGTTGAGCGAGGCGAAGCCCGGATTGACGGGGAAGGTGATGATGCGGTTGGCGAGCGCGACCTCCTCATTGGTCAGGCCGGAGCGCTCCCGCCCGAACAGGATGCCGGCTCCGCCGCCGGAGGCGACATGGCCGACGATCTCATTCGCGGCGCCTTCCGGCCCGACCACCGGCTTGGCCTGGTCGTGGGCGCGCGCGGTGGTCGCAAACACCAGCGTGAGATCGGCGATCGCCTGCTCGACGGTGTCGAACAGCTCGACGGAACCGATGATGTGGTCGGCGCCGGCAGCGGCGCGTTGCGCGGCGACATTCGGCCAGCCGTCACGCGGATTGACGATGCGCATCCGGGTCAGCGCGAAGTTGCCCATCGCCCGCGCGGCCATGCCGATGTTCTCGCCAAGCTGCGGCTCGACCAGGATGACGACGGGACCGGCAAGGTCGTGCCCTGCCTTGGTCTTGTCGGTGCCGGACATCTCACTTCACTTTCTGATTCAACGTCTGAAGATTTTGAATCAGCTTCCGAAGCGGCTGATTCAAACTCTTATGCAGGGCCCGCAACCAGCTTTGCACCGGTTTTGCGGGGGGCCATTTTCTCCAAGGAGATAACAGGGTTAGCCGCGTTTGCGAATCCTCAATCGGAATCCCAATCGCACAGAGCGAAGGCCGCCGCTTGCGCGCGCTTCGCCTTCGGATAGGCTATCAACCACAACCAAAGCGAAGCTGTAAAGGCACGCTTGAGACGCCGCTTGAACGGCGAGGCACTTGGGTCGAAGCACTTGGGGGGGACGACGATGCGGGGCAGATGGGCGCTGGCGATTGTGGGCGTGGTCTTGATCGTGGCGGGGGGCCTGCTCGCCCACCTCACGCAGACCGCAGGCGGCATCCGGATCGAGGATGTCAGGTTCAAGGGAGCCAATGGCAACACCATGAGCGCCCTGCTCTACGTCCCACCGAACGCGACGCCGCAGATTCCGGCGCCCGGCATCCTGGCCGTCCACGGCTACATCAACTCGCGCGAGACCCAGGACGGCTTCGCCATCGAGTTCGCCCGCCGCGGCTATGTGGTGCTGGCGCTCGACCAGACCGGCCACGGCTACAGCGACCCGCCCTCCTTCGCCAACGGTTTTGGCGGACCTGACGGGCTTGCCTATCTCCGCAGCCTGCCATTCGTCGACAAGGACAACATTGGCCTCGAAGGCCATTCGATGGGCGGCTGGACCGTGCTGGCGGCGGCCGCAGCTCAGCCCAACGACTACAAGTCGATGGTGCTGGAGGGCTCGTCCACCGGCAAGCCGTTCGCCGCCGAGGGCACCGCGACCTGGCCGCGCAACACCGCGCTGGTGTTCGCCCAGTACGAGGAGTTCTCCACCCTGATGTGGGGCGTCGACCTCGCCCGCGACGTCACCAAGAGCCCGAAGCTCTGGGCCCTGTTCGGCACGCCAGGCGTGGTCGAGCCGGGCAAGGTCTATGGCGATCCGGACGCCGGCACCGCCCGGGTGCTGTACACCCCCGCAATGACCCATCCGGCCGAGCACATCTCGCATGAGGCGATCGGCTACAGCCTCGACTGGTTCGCCAAGACGTTGAAGGGCGGCACCCCTCGTCCAGTCGATGACCAGATCTGGTTCCGCAAGGAGATCGGCACCCTGATCGCTCTGATCGGCTTCGTGGCGCTCATGATCGGGACGTTCGACGGGCTGCTGGAGGCACCGATGTTCTCCCGCCTGCGGCTGCCCGCGGTTGCCGACGGCACCATGCCGGCGCACGTGGCTGCGAGCGGCCGGCGCTGGACCACGGCGTTCATCCTGTCGGCCTTCATCCCGGCGCTGACCTACTACCCAGCCTTTGCACTGGGCGGCATTGTTGTCACCCCGAGCGCGTTCCTGCCGCAGGGCATCACCAACCAGATCCTGGTGTGGGCCATCATCAACGGCCTGATCACGCTGGCGCTGATGTGGTTCGCCCCGAAGCGCGCCAGCCGGGCCGGCCTCGTCGGTCAATCCGTCGTGATCGCGGTGGCCTCGGTTGCGGTCGGCTACGCCGCGCTCTGGCTCGCCGACCTCGCCTTCAAGATCGACTTCAGATTCTGGATCGTCGCACTCAAATTGATGAGCGCGAAGCAATTCCTCATCTTCCTGATCTATCTGATTCCGCTCACGGCGTTTTTCGTGGTGGCGCTGCACGTGCTGCACCGGAACTTCTCGACCATGGGCGCCCCGCGCGCAGCGCTCTATCTGACCAATATCCTGGCGCTGACGCTCGGTTTCATCGTGTTGCTGGTGCTGCAATACGGCACGCTGTGGCTGACGGGTAAGCTGTTCAACCCGATCCCGGACCCCAGTTTCGTGCCGCTCTCGACCATCGTCGCGATCCAGTTCGTACCGCTCCTGGCAATCGTCGCCGTGATCGCGACCTTCACCTGGCGGCGGACCGGATCGAGCCTGCCGGGAGCCCTGATCGCGGGCCTGTTCGTGACCTGGTACATCGTGGCCGGGACCGCGACACAGGTCCCGATTTAGAGGGGGTCACGCGCCGTCGTCAGAATGGCGGTTCTCGGTGAAAAGATGGGCTGAAAGTGCATAACCGGTGCGCTTCCGCCCGTCCCCGGGCGGTGCTATAGCGCAGGCGTATTCCACCCCCGCCGTCAAAAGCGCGCCGTTCCCAAGAGGGCCTCCCCGTCATGGCAAAAATCAAGGTATCCAACCCCGTCGTCGAGCTCGATGGCGACGAGATGACCCGGATCATCTGGCAGTACATCAAGGACAAGCTGATCAACCCGTTCCTGGATGTCGAACTGCTCTATTTCGATCTGGGCATGGAATACCGCGATGAGACCAATGACCAGGTGACCATCGACGCCGCCGAAGCCATCAAGAAGGTCGGCGTCGGCGTCAAATGCGCCACCATCACCCCCGACGAGGCCCGGGTGAAGGAGTTCGGCCTGAAGCAGATGTGGAAGTCGCCGAACGGCACCATCCGCAACATCCTCGGCGGCGTGATCTTCCGCGAGCCGATCATCTGCAAGAACGTGCCGCGACTGGTTCCCGGCTGGACCAAGCCGATCATCATCGGCCGCCACGCCTATGGCGACCAGTACCGCGCCACCGACATCAAGTTCCCCGGCAAGGGCACGCTGTCGCTGAAGTTCGTCGGCGAGGACGGCACCGTGATCGAGCGGGAAGTGTTCAAGGCGCCGGGCGCCGGCGTCGCGATGGAGATGTACAATCTCGACGACTCCATCATCGATTTCGCCCGCGCCTCGCTGAATTACGGCCTGCTGCGCAACTACCCGGTCTACCTCTCGACCAAGAACACCATCCTCAAGGTCTATGACGGCCGCTTCAAGGACATCTTCCAGGACATCTACGACCGCGAGTTCAAGAAGGAATTCGAGGCCAAGGGCCTGACCTACGAGCACCGCCTGATCGACGACATGGTGGCCTCGGCGCTGAAATGGTCCGGCGGCTATGTCTGGGCCTGCAAGAACTATGACGGCGACGTGCAGTCCGACACCGTGGCCCAGGGCTACGGCTCGCTCGGCCTGATGACCTCGGTGCTGCTCACCCCGGACGGCAAGACGGTGGAAGCCGAAGCCGCCCACGGCACCGTCACCCGCCATTACCGCGAGCACCAGAAGGGCAAGGAGACCTCGACCAACTCGATCGCGTCGATCTTCGCCTGGACCCGTGGCCTCGCGCACCGCGCCAAGCTCGACAACAACCCGGAACTGGCGAAGTTCGCCACCACCCTGGAAAAGGTCTGCGTCGCGACCGTCGAAGAGGGCTACATGACCAAGGACCTTGCGCTCCTGGTCGGCGCCGACCAGCGCTGGCTCTCCACCACCGGCTTCCTCGACAAGGTTGCCGAGAATCTCGGAAAGGCGATGGCGGCCTAACGGCCGCCTGTTGCCGAACACAGCAGCGAGCGTGACCATGACCTTTCCCGGCCGGGTGACGCTCGCATCCTTGTTGCTGACCGGATCGGCGGCACTCGCTGCCGACCCGCTGCCCGCCCCCGTTGCCGCGCCCGACGAGACCGCGGTCCTGACCGTCCATGCCGAGGGCGTGCAGGTGTATGAGTGCAAGCCGGTCACCGACGGCAAGCTCGCCTGGTCGTTCCGCGAACCGGTCGCCACCCTGATCGCCGATGGCCGCACCGTCGGCCGGCACTATGCCGGGCCGAACTGGGAGCATGTGGACGGCAGCGCCGTGACCGCCCGCACCGCCGGCAGCGCGCCCGGCGCGACGCCAGCAGACATTGCCTGGTTGAAGCTCGAGGTGATCTCCCACCGCGGCAATGGCGTGCTCTCGAGCGTTGACACCGTGCAGCGGATCAACACCTCAGGCGGCGAGCTCGGCGGCGCCTGCGACAAGGCCGGCGCCTTGAAGGGCGCGGCGTATTCGGCGGATTACGTGTTCCTGCGCCGCGACTAATCGCGGATGCCGCCGTCGGTCTCGTGCGGCGCCTGCGCAATCTCGCTGGCGGCAAGGTCGCCACCGACCGCGAGCGGATCGGCGAGCCGCGCCTCCGCCGTCTCCCGGACATGCGCAGCGAGCGCCGGCATCCGCTCGATCAGGGCATGGAAGTCCTGCGCATCGAGCAGCAGCAGCTTGGTCTTCCGGATCGCCGTCACCGTGCCGGAACGGCTGGTCCGCCGGAGCAGTGCGATCTCGCCGAAGAATGCGCCGTCGACAAGCCGCACCCGTTGGCTCGGCAGGTCGATCTCGACCTCGCCGGCGGTGATGAAATACATCGACGACGCCGCATCTCCGCGCCGCACCAGCACCTCGCCGGCTTCGATGGTCTGCGACCGCAAGAGCCGCATGATGTCGGCGATCTCGGCAGCGTTGAGATGCGAGAACAGCGGCACCCGCGCCAGCATGCCCCAGGTCACGACGAAGTCGCGGCGCCGCACCTCGTCGGCGAACGCGGTCGAGACGATCGCGACCGGCAGCGCGATCATCGCAAACCCGACCACGATCGCAACCACGGTGACGATGCGGCCGAGCACCGTCACCGGGACGACGTCGCCGTAACCGACGGTCCCGAGCGTCACGATCGCCCACCACATCGCCTGCGGCATGGTGCCGAACTTGTCCGGCTGCACCTTGTGCTCGATCGCATAAAGCAGCGAGGCAAACAGCAGCACCGCGCCGGTCAGGATCACGACGCAGCCGAACAGCGTGCGCCGCTCGGCGTGCAATGCAGCCAGCAGCGAGCGCATCGCGGTCGAATAGCGCACCAGCTTCAGGAACGGCAGCATACCGAACAGCACCAGCGCGGTCTTGTCACCGATCGCGAGCGCGACGGCCGACGGCAGGAAAGCGAGCAGGTCGATCACGCCGAGCGCCGAGAAGGCGTATTCCAGCCGCGCCTGAAGCGGCGTCATGTCGCGCAGCGAGCGGCCGACCACGCTCCAGAGCCGCGCGGCATATTCCAGCGCGAAGGCGGTCACCGCGGTGATCTCGATCGCCGTGAACAGCCACCAGAATTGGACGTCGATCTCCGGCACCGACGCCAGGATCGCCGCCAGCACATCGACGGTGATGATCGCGACGACGAGCCGGACAAATCGCGCGCCGACCGAATATGGCAGGTGGTCCTGCTCGAGCAGCTCGTAGAGACGCCCCCGCAGTCCGGGATCGCTGATCGTGGGCTTGAGCGGAGCCGTCGCCACGATCAGCCTCTCCGTCAGGCGCCGGCCGATGCCTGTTGAGTCATGGCCTGCTCGATCGCCGACAGCGCGGCGTCGGCCTTGGCGCCATCTGGCCCGCCTGCCTGCGCCATGTCGGGCCGGCCACCGCCACCCTTGCCACCGAGCACCTCGGAGCCCTTGCGCACCAGCTCGACCGCGTTGAAGCGCGAGGTCAGGTCGGCGGTGACGCCGACCACGATGCCGGCTTTGCCGTCCTCGGTGACGCCGACGATCGCGACCACGCCGGAGCCGATCTGCTTCTTGCCGTCGTCGACCAGGCTCTTGAGGTCCTTGGTCTCGACGCCTTCGACCGCGCGCGCGAGCAGCTTGACGTTGCCGACCTCGCGAACGCCGGAGGCCGCACCATTCGACGATGCTCCGCCGCCCATCGCGAGCTTCTTGCGGGCATCCGACAGGTCGCGCTCGAGCTTCTTGCGCTCCTCCATCAGGGCCGCGATGCGCGACGGCACATCCTCGATCGTGGTGCGCAGTTCGGCCGCCGCGGTCTTCGCCAGTGTCATCGTGTCGTTGGCGTGCTTGCGCGCATGATGTCCGGTCAGCGCCTCGATGCGGCGGACGCCGGACGCGACCGCGCTCTCGCTGGTCACCGAAATCAGGCCGATGTCGCCGGTGCGACGAACATGGGTGCCGCCGCAGAGCTCGACCGACCAGCCAAGCGCGTTCTGGCCGTGCTCGCGGGCGCTCTTGCCCATCGAGACGACGCGAACCTCGTCGCCGTACTTCTCGCCGAACAGCGCGCGCGCACCGGCCTCGCGGGCGTCGTCGACACCCATGACGCGGGTCGTCACCTCGTCATTCTCGAGCACGACATCATTGGCGATGTCCTCGACCCGGGCGAGCTCTTCCGGCGTGATCGGCTTCGGATGCACGAAATCGAAGCGCAGGCGATCGGGCGCGACCAGCGAGCCGCGCTGCGCGATGTGATCGCCGAGCACCTGGCGCAGCGCCTCGTGCAACAGATGCGTCGCCGAGTGATTGGCGCGGATCGACGAACGCCTGGCGTGGTCGACCTCGAGCTGCAGGGCGGTGCCGACGTTCAGGGTGCCCTGCTCCACCGTGCCGACATGCACGAACAGGTCGCCGGCCTTCTTCTGCATGTCGGTAACGCGAAACTTGACGCCCTCGCCCGTCAGGATGCCGACGTCGCCGACCTGACCACCGGACTCCGCATAGAACGGCGTCTGGTTCAGCACGATCGCGCCGGTCTCGCCGGCCTTGAGGCCGTCGACCGCAGCGCCGTCCTTGACCAGCGCCGTCACCACGCCTTCCGCGCTCTCGGTCTCATAGCCGAGGAATTCGGTCGCACCGAGCTTCTCGCGCAGCGGGAACCAGATGGCCTCAGTCGCCGCCTCGCCCGAGCCTGCCCAGGAGGCGCGCGCCTTCTCGCGCTGACGGTTCATCGCGTCGGTGAACGAGGCCTGGTCGACGCTGATGCCGCGCGACTTCAGCGCGTCCTGCGTCAGGTCCAGCGGGAAACCATAGGTGTCGTACAGCGTGAACGCGGTGTCGCCGTCGAACATGTCGCCCTTCTTGAGGCCGGCGCTCTTCTCGTCGAGGATCGACAGGCCGCGCACCAGCGTCTTGCGGAAGCGGGTCTCTTCCAGCTGCAGTGTCTCCTCGATCAGCTTCTCCGCGCGCACCAGGTCCGGATAGGCCTGGCCCATCTCGCGGACCAGCGCCCAGACCAGGCGATGCATCAGGGGCTCGCTCGCACCCAGAAGCTGCGCGTGGCGCATCGCGCGGCGCATGATCCGGCGCAGCACATAGCCGCGGCCCTCGTTCGACGGCAGCACGCCGTCGGCAATCAGGAACGCCGAAGAGCGCAGATGGTCGGCCATCACCCGGTACGACGCCACGTTCTGCGGGTTCGGCCCATGGCCGAGGGCCGAAGCGGCCGCATCGATCAGGTGGCGGAACAGATCGGTCTCGAACACGCTCTCGACGCCCTGCAGGATGCAGGCCATGCGCTCCAGCCCCATGCCGGTGTCGATCGAGGGACGCGGCAGCGCCACGCGCTCCTCCTTCGTCACCTGCTCGTATTGCATGAACACCAGGTTCCAGAATTCGAGGAAGCGATCGCCGTCCTCTTCCGGGCTGCCCGGAGGTCCGCCCCAGACATGCTCGCCGCGATCGATGAATATCTCGGAGCACGGACCGCACGGGCCGGTATCGCCCATCGCCCAGAAATTGTCCGAGGTCGCGATGCGGATGATGCGATCATCCGAGAAGCCCGCGATCTTCTTCCAGTAGCCCGCCGCCTCGTCGTCGGTGTGGTAGACGGTGACGAGCAGCTTGTCCTTCTTCAGCCCGAAATCCTTGGTGATCAGATTCCAGGCGAGCTCGATCGCGCGCTCCTTGAAGTAGTCGCCGAACGAGAAGTTGCCGAGCATCTCGAAGAAGGTGAGATGGCGCGCGGTGTAGCCGACATTGTCGAGGTCGTTATGCTTGCCACCGGCGCGGACGCACTTCTGCGACGTCGTGGCACGCTGATAGCCGCGCCTCTCGACGCCGGTGAAGACGTTCTTGAACTGCACCATGCCGGCATTGGTGAACATCAGGGTCGGGTCGTTGCGCGGAACCAGCGGCGACGACGCCACGATCTCGTGGCCGTTCTCCTTGAAGAAGTTCAGAAATGTCGACCTGATGTCGTTGACGCTGCTCATGTTCATCCAATCGGAAAAAGGGGCCGGCCAGCCGCAAAAAGGCGTCATTTTCCGGCCGAACGCTTTTAGACATTGCCAGCTGCGGTGTCCAGAAACTGTGCAGGCGGATCATGGGCTTGCCGCGGCAGCACAAAGCCCCATTGGATAGCAGCAAGAGCTGCGTTGACAGTCTTGGTGGCGCCGTGTTTTCTACCTACCTGTTACCCCGTCACGTCGGGAGAGACCGGCCTTACTGCCGGCGCCGAAGGAGCAACCGCCCCGGAAACTCTCAGGCAAAAGGACCGCGTGACGTCTAACATCTGGAAAGAGGCGCTGGGTTCTCCCCGATGCGTCCGCCGACGGGATAATACTCTCAGGCACAGCGACAGATGGGGCTTTCTGCAGGTTTCTCAAGGGGAAATAGGTCCCCGGCGGGAACCGCGAGGGCCCTGTGATGCTTGCGCGCGAAACCTCCCCGCTGAAACAGACCCCGCTGCACGCGCTGCATCTGGCGCGCGGCGCCAAGATGGTGCCGTTCGCCGGCTACGACATGCCGGTGCAATACACGGCCGGCGTGCTGAAGGAGCACCTGCACACCCGCAAGGAGGCCGGCCTGTTCGACGTGTCCCACATGGGACAGCTCGTGCTGAAGGCCAAATCCGGCAAGGTCGGCGACGCGGCGCTCGCGCTGGAAAAACTGGTGCCGCAGGACATCGTCGGCATCGCGCCGGGACGGCAGCGCTACGCGCAATTCACCAACGACGACGGCGGACTGCTCGACGACCTGATGGTCGCGAATTTCGGCGATCACCTGTTCCTGGTGGTCAACGCGGCCTGCAAGGCCGAGGACGAGGCGCATCTGCGCGCGCATCTCTCCGACGCGTGCGAGATCGTGTCGCTGGCCGACCGCGCGCTGATCGCATTGCAGGGACCAAAGGCCGAATCGGCGCTGGCGAAACTTTGTGCAGATGTCAGTTCGATGAAATTCATGGACGCTGGTCCCCGCCGCGTTGGCGACATCGACTGCTTCGTCTCTCGCTCCGGCTATACCGGCGAGGACGGTTTTGAGATTTCCGTGCCCGCAGACAAGGCGGAGGCCCTGGTCACCGCACTCCTGGACAATCCCGACGTGCTGCCGATCGGGCTCGGCGCGCGCGATAGCCTGCGGCTCGAGGCCGGGCTTTGTCTCTATGGCCACGATATCGACACCACGACGACCCCGGTCGAAGGCGCGCTGGAATGGTCGGTGCAGAAAGTCCGCCGCAGCGGCGGCGCCCGGGCCGGCAGTTTTCCTGGCGCCGACAAGATTCTCGCGCAATTCGCACAGGGCGCCGCTCGCCGCCGCGTCGGCCTGAAGCCCGACGGCCGCGCACCGGTGCGCGAAGGCGCTGCCCTGTTCGCCGATCCGACCTCGACCGAGCCGATCGGCAAGGTGACCTCGGGCGGCTTCGGCCCGAGCCTCAATGCGCCGGTTGCGATGGGCTATCTGCCGACATCCCTTTCCGCGCTCGGCACCACGGTTTTCGCCGAAGTGCGCGGCCAACGGCTGCCGCTCAAGGTCGCCGCCACGCCCTTCGTCCCCAATACCTACAAACGCTAAACGCCAAAGGATCGATCCCCATGACGACGCTGTACACGTCCGACCACGAATGGCTCCGCATCGAGGGCGACGTCGCCACGATCGGGATCACCGATTACGCGCAGTCGCAGCTCGGCGACGTCGTGTTCGTCGAACTGCCCAAGGTCGGCCGCAGCCTGAAGAAAGCCGAGGCCGCCGCGGTCGTCGAATCCGTCAAGGCCGCCTCCGACGTCTACGCGCCGATCACCGGCGAAGTGATCGAGGTCAACGAGGCGCTCGCCGCCGAGCCCGCGCTGGTCAATTCGGATGCCGGCGGCAAGGCCTGGTTCTTCAAGCTCAGGATTGCCGACAAGGGCGAACTCGGCGGCCTGATGGACGAGGCCGCCTACGCCGCGCACACCGCCTGAGGATCAGTCTTTAAGGATCAAGCCATGAACGCGCCCTTCAAGCCGATCAACGAAGCCGCCACCGATTTCGTCCGCCGCCACATCGGACCATCCCCGCGCGACGTCAACGCGATGCTGGAAACGGTCGGCGCCGCGAGCCTGCAGGCGCTGATGAATGAGACGCTGCCGGCATCGATCCTTCAGAAGGCGCCGCTCGATCTCGGCCGGGCGCTGAGCGAGACCGAGGCGCTCGCGCATATGAGCGAGCTCGCCGCGCAGAACCAGACCTTCACCTCGCTGATTGGCCAAGGCTATTCCGGCACCATTCTGCCCGCGGTGATCCAGCGCAACATCCTGGAGAACCCGGCCTGGTACACAGCCTATACGCCGTACCAGCCGGAGATCAGCCAGGGGCGGCTCGAAGCCTTGTTCAATTTCCAGACCATGATCTGCGACCTCACCGGGCTCGACGTCGCCAACGCCTCGCTGCTCGACGAGGCGACCGCGGCCGCCGAAGCGATGGCGCTCGCCGAGCGCCACTCGCAGGTGAAAGCAAAGGTGTTCTTCGTCGACAAGGAAGTTCATCCGCAGACGCTGGCGGTGATGCGCACGCGCGCCGCCCCATTGGGCTGGGCGCTGGTGGTCGGCGATCCCCTGACCGAGCTCGACAAGGCCGACGTGCTCGGCGCGCTGCTGCAATATCCCGGCACGACGGGCGCGGTGCGCGACCTCCGGCCCGCGATCGCATCGCTGCACGCCAAGGGTGCGCTTGCGATCGTGGCCGCGGACCTGCTGTCGCTGGCCCTGCTGACCTCACCCGGTGAGCTCGGCGCCGACATCGCCATCGGTTCGGCGCAGCGGTTCGGCGTGCCGATGGGTTATGGCGGACCGCACGCCGCCTACATGGCGGTGCGTGACACGTTGAAGCGCTCGCTGCCCGGCCGCATCGTTGGCCTCTCGGTGGATACGCGCGGTGCACCGGCCTATCGGCTGGCGCTGCAGACCCGCGAGCAGCATATCCGCCGCGAGAAAGCGACCTCCAACATCTGCACCGCGCAGGTGCTGCTCGCCGTGATCGCCTCGATGTATGCGGTCTATCACGGCCCCGAGGGCCTGACGCACATCGCACGCGGCGTGCATCGCCGCGCCACCGTGCTCGCCGCCGGCCTGCGCAAGCTCGGCTTTGCGCCGACCAGCGAGGCATTCTTCGACACCGTGACCGTCGAGGTCGGCGCGAAGCAGATCGAGATCGTCTCCCGCGCGCAGGCGGAGCGGATCAATCTGCGCATCGGCGCAACCACGCTCGGCATCGCGCTCGACGAGACCACGACGCCGGAGACTGTCGAAGCGGTGTGGCGCGTGTTCGGCGGCAAGCTCAGCTTCGCCGAGATCGAGGCGGCCGCGCGCGAGGCGCTGCCGAAGGAGCTGCGCCGCACCAGCGCATTCCTCACCCACCCGGTGTTCAACACGCACCGTTCGGAGACCGAGCTGCTGCGCTACATGCGCAAGCTCAGCGATCGCGACCTCGCGCTCGACCGCGCGATGATCCCGCTCGGCTCCTGCACGATGAAGCTCAACGCGACCACCGAGATGATCCCGCTGACTTGGCCGGCGTTCGGCAATCTGCACCCGTTCGCGCCTGCGGATCAGGCCAAGGGCTATCACGCGCTGTTCAAGCGGCTGGAGCAGTGGCTGTGCGACATCACCGGCTATGACGCGATCTCGCTGCAGCCGAACTCCGGTGCGCAGGGCGAATATGCCGGGCTGCTGGCCATCCGTGGCTATCACCTCGCGCGCGGCGAGCCGCACCGCAAGGTGTGCCTGATCCCCTCCTCCGCGCACGGCACCAATCCGGCCTCGGCCGCGATGGTCGGCATGGACGTCGTGGTGGTAGCCTGCGACGCCCGCGGCGATGTCGACGTCAATGATCTGCGCGCCAAGGCGGAGAAGCATTCGGCCAATCTCGCCGCCGTCATGATCACCTATCCGTCGACCCACGGCGTGTTCGAGGAGCATATCAGCGAGATCTGCGACATCGTGCACGCGCATGGCGGCCAGGTCTATCTCGACGGCGCCAACATGAACGCGCAGGTCGGGCTGTCGCGGCCCGGCGATTACGGCGCCGACGTCAGCCATCTCAATCTGCACAAGACCTTCTGCATCCCGCATGGCGGCGGCGGCCCCGGCATGGGCCCGATCGGCGTGAAGGCGCATCTTGCGCCCTATCTCCCGGGTCATCTCGCAACCGACGGCGCGACGGCACACGCCATCGGCCCGGTGTCGGCCGCGCCGTTCGGCTCGGCGTCGATCCTGACCATCTCCTACATCTACATCCTGATGATGGGCGGCGAAGGGCTCACGCGCGCCACCGAGGTTGCGATCCTCAATGCCAATTACATTGCAGCGCGGCTGCAGCCGCACTTCCCGGTGCTGTACCGCAACGAGCGCGGCCGCGTCGCGCATGAGTGCATCGTCGATCCCAGGGCGCTGAAGACGACCAGCGGCGTCACCGTCGACGATATCGCCAAGCGGCTGATCGACTACGGCTTCCATGCGCCGACCATGAGCTTCCCGGTGGCGGGCACGCTGATGATCGAGCCGACGGAATCGGAATCGAAGTTCGAGATCGACCGCTTCTGCGACGCCATGATCGCGATCCGGGGCGAGATCGCGGAGATCGAGAAGGGCCGCTGGAAGGTCGAGGCCTCGCCGCTGCGCCACGCACCGCACACCGTCCACGACATCGCCGACGACGCCTGGAACCGGGCCTACACCCGCGCCGAGGGCTGCTTCCCCGCCGGCGTGTCGCGGTCCGACAAATACTGGAGCCCGGTCGGCCGCGTCGACAATGTCTACGGCGATCGCAATCTGGTGTGCTCGTGCCCGCCGATCGAGGATTACGCGCAGGCGGCGGAGTAACGGGCCATGTTGCAGGATGGGTAGAGCGCAGCGAAGCCCATCCTACGGTCCGGCAATCATAAGGCCCGACGAGACCGCGGGCGAACGACGGCGAGCAATACCGCCGCAGGAGGAAACATGCGCGAGGAATTCTGGTTTCATTTCCCGTTTCGCGTCCGCTATTCCGAAGTCGACGCCCAGGCCGTGGTGTTCAACGCGCACTACCTGACCTACTTCGATACCGCGATAACAGAATATTTCCGCGCGCTCGGCTACGACTATCTCGGCGAGGTCGCGCGGACCGGCATCGACTTTCACACCGTGAAATCGGTGGTCGAGTACAAGGCGCCGATCCGGTTCGACGAGGACATCGAGGTCTGCGTGCGGGTCGCGAAGATCGGCCGTTCCTCGATCGTGCTTACACTCGCGATCTTCGCCAAGGGCTCCGACGACCTGCGCGCGACCGGCGAGATCATCTGGGTCGCCACAGATCAGAAGACCCACCAATCGGTCGCGGTGACCGAAGACCTGCGCACGCTGATCGCGAGCCGGGAAACGGCGCTGGCGCGCGGGTAAGCGCCAGATATCGGTTTCAACACGGCACAAAACCAAACAGGCGCCGAAGACGTCGGCAACTCAACGTCCTCAGCGCCCGCTTGCAGCGAAATGATTTGATCGTTTGAGCATGATCTTTTCGGAAATCCGCTTCGCACTTTTCCGGATCATGCTTGCGGCTTACTCCTCCACGGGCTCCTCGCCCTCGGCATCGCGCTCGGGCGTACCGGCAAGGATCTGCTCGGCGATCAGGCCAGAGTTCTGGCGGATCGCAGCTTCGATCTTGGCGGTGATGTCGGGATTCGCCTTCAGGAACGCCTTGGAGTTCTCGCGTCCCTGGCCGAGCCGCTGGCTGTCATAGGAGAACCAAGCGCCGGACTTCTCGACGATGCCGGCCTTGACGCCGAGGTCGAGGATCTCGCCCATCTTGGAGACGCCCTCGCCGTACATGATGTCGAACTCGACCTGCTTGAACGGCGGTGCCAGCTTGTTCTTCACCACCTTGACGCGGGTGGTGTTGCCGACCACCTCGTCGCGCTCCTTGATTGCGCCGATGCGGCGGATATCGAGGCGGACCGAGGCATAGAACTTCAGCGCATTGCCGCCGGTCGTGGTCTCCGGCGAGCCGTACATCACGCCGATCTTCATGCGGATCTGGTTGATGAAGATCACCATGGTGTGGGACTTGTTGATCGAGGCGGTGAGCTTGCGCAGCGCCTGGCTCATCAAGCGCGCCTGCAGGCCCGGCAGCGCATCGCCCATCTCGCCCTCGAGCTCGGCCTTCGGCACCAGGGCCGCAACCGAATCGATCACCAGCACGTCCACCGCACCGGAGCGCACCAGCGTGTCGCAGATTTCCAGCGCCTGCTCGCCGGTGTCGGGCTGCGAGATCAGGAGCTCGTCGATGTTGACGCCGAGCTTGCGCGCATAGACCGGGTCGAGCGCGTGTTCGGCGTCGATGAAGGCGCAGATGCCGCCCTTCTTCTGGCCTTCCGCCACGGTGTGCAGCGCCAGCGTGGTCTTGCCCGACGATTCCGGCCCGTAGATCTCGACGACACGCCCCTTCGGCAGACCGCCGACGCCGAGCGCAATGTCGAGCCCCAGCGATCCCGAGGACACCGTCTCGACATCCATCGAACGGTCGTTCTTGCCGAGCTTCATCACCGAGCCCTTGCCGAACTGACGCTCGATCTGGGAGAGCGCGGCTGAGAGGGCCTTGGACTTGTCCATGGAGGATCCTTCGACGATACGCAGTGCAGTAGCGGACATTTGGGATGTGCTCCTTATGGCGGGGATTCGCTAGCGGGAAAAACGGGCGATGCGATCAGGCGGAACGCGTTGTTGATAGGAACCTCGTACCACGTTTGTTCTGTGTTCGCAATATGTTCTTTTTGGCGTGTTGGTACTGTCCGTATTTAAGCCCCTGTGTCCTAATTTGAATTTGAGAGTGTCCTAATTCCGATTAAGCGAGCGGAAACCATGGCTTGGCCGTTGTTCTCGGTAGGACTACTGAGTCGGCAATCCAATGTTCTGTCGATAGCAATTCTTATTGTCCGACAACTGTTCTTCTCCACAGGGGAGAAGAGTTACCGGAGTTCTCCGTGGGCGAACGGAGTTTCTCTATGTTATTGCCCGCCGAGTTCCATGTGGGATAATCCCCTCAATTCGGGGGAACTGTCCATGAAGGACATGCAGGCGCACTTAGAAAAGCTTCGGGTCGAAGCTGAGGAGTGCGAGCTAATCAGCAAGCTCGCTACTAACGAGACCAAGAAGGCGCTATTCGCCAAGTTGGCTGCCCATCACCGCACGTTGGCCGATGAAGTTGAGCGAGCGATGAATTCTCCGCAGACCTAAAAGTAAGGCCGCCTCAGTTGGTGGCCTCTTTCGCGTCCCGTTCCAGCCGTTCTGGCGCTTCACCTAGTGCCTCCAGCATGGTCTCAACGATCTCGCCACGCGATCAGCTTGAGGTGGTTCTGAGGGTTGGAAGGCGTCTTGACTTCAATCCAAAGAAACGGCCCCAGCGCCCTTGGAGATCGATGCTGGAGTCGTTTCGCCGCTCCGCCGAATCGAAGGCCGAGCCGTCCCGACCGATCGCCCGTGATAGCCAATTTGGGACATGTGCTGTGGCACAAATTGTATAGGCTCCCAGCTATCAGGATTTTGCACACCTTCCTGGGGCTAGGGCCAGCGCCGTCCGCAAGCATTTCAAGCGGGCGGCGTTGTGCTGTCAGGCATCAGCCCGAATGAAACCGGGCGGATCCGGGCACGCCGACGGGAGCCGTTGTCGAAGCGTCTGGGCTGCGGCGTTGCGCGATCCGTAGTTCTCCGGGGCAGAACAAAGTTCCGCGAGCAGGCGGCTCCGCGTTCGTCTCGACTTCATCAGATAATCAACGAGTTGCCGAAGGATTTGGCGACGCCGGATCACGATTGGCACAATTTGCATACTACCTTGGTACCCCTCCTGACGCCCAAAAAAACTACGTAGCGTTCAAAGGAACACTCGGGTTCCGGCAGTGTTCGTAACATTGGCTTGTCCGGCCGACGCACTGATTGCGCGTGATTGCGCATCGCGATGCAAGGCGACGCCGCCGGCGAACGGATCCACTTCGGGATCCGCAACGACGTCCAAACGGGCGCGACGATTCACTCCATCCTTTGACGGGTGTTAATTACTAATACAACCTTTGATTTAAATATCGACGACCGCCATTCATTCGCGGAACCGTTCCATATGATTCACAAGGGCGTCGAATTCAGCGTCACGCAGCTCATGCCCGGCGTCTGGAAATGGCGTTTCCAGATCGGCGATCGTGTCTTCACGGGCAAGACCGAAGCAAAGCTCGACCTGTTGGCGATCCGCCGCGTCCAGCTGCGGATCGACCGCGAGCTGAACAATCTCGGGCTCGGACGGACCCGCGGACGCCGCGATCAGGACTGAGACGCAGTCCGTCCGGCAAGCATCAGTCCGCGCTTGCCAGCCGCCGCATCGTGAACTCGATGTCGCCGCCTGGCAGCTCGCGCCAGCTCTCGACGGCGCTCATATAGGCGGCCTTCGGGTAGCGATTGAGAAAGTCGCGCGCCCGCAGGCGGGCCTGATCGCGCGGCAGGCTGAAGGTCTCGCGCAGATAGCCGTCATCCGGCTTGCGCCGGGCGGCCATCCGGCTGGCGAGATCGCGCGGACGAAACACCATTGCCGCAACTCCGGAATAGAGCCCCGTTCCGATTGAATCGGAACCGGGTTCTAGATTTCTAGTTGTGACGCGTTTTCTTCACGCGAACCGGTATCCACTTCGCTCGAAAACGCTCCAACTGACGACGCCCCCAATATAGGGGCGGCGCCACAAGAATCCGAGTCTGCGGGAAAACCGGCGAAGCCGGCCCAAACGGGGCTTACTGGCTGCGCTGCGCGGAGCCTCCGGGCTGCGCGGAGCTCCCGGTCTTGGTCTTCGGCTTGGCGGGAGGATGGGCTGCCGCCTTCGGCGCATCGCTGCGCACCGCGCCCCAAGGATCGGCCGATCCCTTGGCATCCGGAATCTTGCTCAACGAGTCCTTGTAGGCCTTGTCGTTGATCGCGTCGCGATCCTTCTCCTCCTGGGTCTTGGTCTTGACCTCAGGCATCAGATTGACGTTCGGTATTTGCGCATAGGCCGGCGCCGACAGCAGCACCGCAACCGCAACTGCGCTCAAAACTCTCATAAGAACGCTCCTTGCATTTTCGTCAGCGGTATATCACCCCAAGAAAGCCGCCGCCAAGCGCGCCCGTCCCTGCCCTAGAGGTGGTCTGACTTGCAGGATTTCGGCGACTGCATCCAGTCGTCCCAGATCGGACCGCACCGCGTGCAGCCGCCAAGCGCAAGTCCGATCGCGATCACGCCGCCCAGCAATACCAACCTGCGAAACATGGACGCCCCCACCACCGACGAGGGGCAATTGGGCGCCGAAACTGGGGCATTTTCAAGCCGGGCACGGCGCTTGCAACGCAGCGCCCGCGCGCCTGAGCACAGCGCCGGCGCAGCGTCCGCGCGATGGTTTGACCGGACGGCCCCCCAAACTACACTGCGCAACAAAGCAGAAAAGGAATCGACGACATGACTTTGGCGATGAGCTGGGACGAATGGACGCGGCATGACGGGACGGCGCTTGCCGAGCGCGTCCGCAGCGGCGAGCTGACGCCACGGGAGCTGGCGGCGCAGGCTGCCGCCGCCACAGCCAAGGTCGATCCCGTGCTCTCCGGCGTGGTCGAGCTGTTCGACGACGTGATCGCCGATCCCGCGCGCGACGGCGCCGATCTCAACGGCCCGTTCGCCGGCCTGCCCTTCCTGATGAAGGATCTCGGCCCCACGCTTAAAGGCCGGCTGCAGGAAATGGGCTCGCTGATGATGCGCGGCAACCGCGCCGCGGCCGACACCTTCCTGACCACGAAGCTGCGCAGGGCTGGTCTCAACCTGATCGGCCGCACCACCACGCCGGAGTTCGGGGTCTGCAGCTCGGCCGAGAACCCCGCGGTCTATGTCACGCGCAATCCCTGGAACACCGACTACACCACCTGCGGCTCGTCGGCCGGCAGCGCGGCGATGGTTGCCGCCGGCGCCGTTCCGATCGCGCATGCGACCGACGGTGGCGGCTCGATCCGGATTCCCGCCGGCGTCAACGGCAATATCGGGCTGAAAGTGTCGCGCGGCGTGTTCTCGCTCGCACCGCATCTGTCCGATCTCACAGGCCTCGTCTCGATCCAGGGCTGCCAGTCGCGCTCGGTGCGCGACACCGCCGCCTTCGTCGATAGCTGCCGCGGCCCGGCGCCCGGCGAGTTCATGCCGTTCTGGACTCCGCCGGAGCCCTATACAGCGATGATCGCGCGCGACCCCGGCCGGCTCAGAATCGCGCTGTCGCACACCTGGGGCGACTATCGCGCGACGCCGCATATCGCAGCCGAGCTCGAGCGGGTCGGACGTTTCCTCGAGGGCCTCGGCCATCAGGTCGATTACGCCCTGCCATCGATCGACTATCGCGAAGCCTTCGCGGCACAGACCACCTGCTACATCAGCAATTTCGCCGTCGTGATCGGCAACATGCTCGCGGCGCGCGGACTCGAGCGGCCCCCAGCGGACCTGATCGAGCCGATCAACATCCGCATCTGGGAGCATGGCCGCGACTTTAGCTTCGCCGACCGTGCCCGCATGCAGGCTGTCTTCAACACGACCGCGCGCGGCTTCGGTGCCTTCTTCGAGGATTGGGACATCATCCTGACGCCGATCACCGCGCTGCCGACACCGAAGATCGGCACCAAGGAATATCTCACCATCAGCGACAACCCGTCGGTGCTGGACTGGTTCGGCAATCTCTGGCGCAACTTCGCCTTCACGCCGCTCGCCAATCTCTGCGGCATCCCCGCAATCTCGCTGCCGCTCGCGACCAACGAGCACGGCCTGCCGCTCGGCATCCAGGCGATCGGCAAGCAGGCCGATGACGGCCTCCTGTTGCAGCTGGCCGCCCAGATCGAACGGGCGATCGACGGCAAATGGAATGACGGCAAGCGGCCTGGCGTGCATGTCACGCGCAACTAGGCAACAGACAGCAAACAAGACATCAGCGGAGGAAACGGAACGTCATGCAGCAGGCCGGTGAATTCGGGATCGACGACGCGAAACGCGTGCTCGGCGACGTCTTTGCGCCATGGGTGCAGGACCTCAATCTGTCGATCGAGCAGTTCGACATCGCGCCGCCCGCGGGCGGCGATGCCGACTGGCAGCCCGGCGCCATCCTGCGCATGCCGTTCTCGGAGCGGTTGTGCCGCAATGGCGGCATCGTCTGCGGCCAGGCACTGATGGCGTTCGCCGACACCGCGATGGTGCTCGCCAATCTCGCGGCCAACAAGGGCTATCGTCCGATGACGACGGTCGACCAGACCACGCACTTCATGCGCGCGGTGACCGCGTCCGACGTGCTGGCCGACGCGCGTGTGGTGCGGCTCGGCCGCACCATGAGCTTCGGCCGCGTCACGCTGCTCTCTGCCACCGACAACAAGCCGGTGGCGATGGTGTCGAGCGCATTCGCGATGCTGCCGGGATAGAGCATGATCCGGAAAAGTGTGAAGCGGTTTCCCGGTGAAATCATGCTCAAACTAAAGTTACTTGCAGCGCGCGGCGCGCGCCGCCGAACTACGCCGCCTTGACGCGACGCCTCCTGCGCCAACGCCAGAGCAGTGCGACGAGCACGATCAGCACCACACCGGCCGCGAATGCCTTGGCAGCAAACCGTCCGCCGGGACGATCGATCAGGCGCGTGAGAAGCGACACGCCCTCGCCCTGGCGCGGCAGCCGAAATGCCACCACGCTGTCGCCGATCGATGTGCCGCCCTCGGAATGGCCGCCGGCGCCGATCACGACATACTGCTCGCCCTTCCAGAGATAGGTCATTGGATTGGCGACGCCCGGCACCGGGAGCCGGCCGAGCCACAACTGCCGGCCCGACTTGACATCGAACGCGCGCAGATAGGCGTCCATCGCGCCGGTGAACACCAGTCCGCCCGCGGTGATCGCGACGCCGCTGAGCAGCGGCGTGCCGGTATTGAGCGCGATGCCGAGCGGCGCGAGATCCTCGCTGGTGCCGACCGTCGCATGCCAGAGGATCCTGCCGGCCTTGAGGTCGACCGCCACCGTCTCGCCCCACGGCGGCTTGTTGCACGGCGACCCAACCTCCGTACTCGCCAGCGCCCGCGACATCGCAAACGGCGAGCCCTGCTGCTGGCCGAAATCATGGCCGGGCGGCGGATTGAAGCCCTTGGCCTGGTCGCGCGGAATCAGCGTGATGACGTGCGCCGCGTGACTCACATTGGCGAACAGGATCTGGTTGACCGGATCGAAGGCAGCACTGCCCCAGTTCACGCCGCCGCCGGTCATCGGATAGACGATCGTGCCCTGCGTCGACGGCGGCGTGTAAAGCCCCTCATTGCGGGATTGCGCGAGCAGCGTCTTGCAGGCCGCGCTCCCGACGCCCGGCAACAGGCCGCGGACATCATCGGCCGTCATCCGCTGCGTCAGCAGCGGCGGCACATGGGTCGGGAACGGCTGTGTCGGCGACAGTTTCTCGCCCTCGGCGCCGTTCTGCGGCACCGCGCGCTCCTCGACCGGCCACACCGGCTTGCCGGTGTCGCGATCGAGCACGAACACGAAGCCCTGCTTGGTCGGCTGGATCACGACGTCGCGCATGCCATTGCCAGTGTCGATCCGCGCCAGCGTCGGCTGTGCCGGCAGGTCATAGTCCCAGACGTCGTGATGCACGGTCTGGAATGCCCATGCGAGCTCCCCGCTCTCGATGCGCAGTGCGACGACGGAATTGGCATGCTCGTCATTGCCGGGACGCTTGCCGCCCCAGAAATCGGGGCTGGGCGATGTCGTCGGCAGGAACACCAGGCCGCGCTCCTCGTCCACCGACATCGGCGCCCAGACGTTGCTGTGGCCGGCCTCGACGCCGTCATGCACCAGCGGATCGAAGGTCCAGCGCGGCTGGCCGGTCCGTGCATCGAAGGCGCGCACCACGCCGATCGGCGCATCGACCCGCCGGTTGTCACCGATCGCGGATCCGACCACGACCACACCGCGTCCCGTCACCGGCGCCGACGTGATCTGAAACTCGCCCGGCCATTCCAGCTTCATCCCGGCGTCGATCTTGATCTCGCCATTGTTGCCGAAATCGGCACAGGGCTTGCCGGTCCTGGCATCGAGCGCGATCAGGCGCGTGTCATTGGTGCCGGTGAAGATGCGTGACTTGCAGGCAGTGCCCTCAGCCGCACGATCATCGGTCCAGTGCGCGACACCACGGCAGACGAAGCGATTGGCCGGCCGCTGCGCCATGCTGATCTTCGGATCGAAACGCCATTTCTGCGCACCGGTGCCCGGATCGAGCGCGATCACCTCGTTGAACGGCGTGCAGAAGATCAGGCTGTCCTCGACGAACAGCGGCGTCACCTCGAACTTGGTGCGCTTCATGACCTCGGGCGGACGCGCGTCGAGATCGCCGGTGCGGAATTCCCAGCCGCGCACCAGCGTGCCGACATTGTCTGTTGTGATCTGCGTCAGCGGCGAGAAGCGCTGTCCGCCACGGTCGCCGCCCCAATACTCCCAGGCGAGCGCCGGCCGTACACACAGCACCAGCGCGGCAAGCAGGCGAAACAGCGACCGCATTGCGTCCTCCCGCGAGATGCGACCATCAAACGCCACATCTCATGCGGGGAAACCCTTTACGCGATCGGCGCGTCAGTATCCACCCCTGCGATAACCGCCGCCATAATGGCCGCGATAACCACCGCCGCCGATGCCAATCCCGATTCCGATCGGCGGCCCGACCGGCTCGTAGACCACGGCCGGAGGCGGCCGCCGCACCACCACGACGTCGTCCTCGACCACGACGCGCGGCGGGCGCTTGCCGGCGCGCCGCGGCGGATCGGGATCGGCACGTTTCTTCACGGGCGCTGCGGCCTTCTGCTGCTCCTGCGGCGGCGCGGCGTTGCAGGGACAGGTCGGAGCCGCCAGCGCGACGTTGGTTGCGGGCACACTGAGCGCGGCGGCGGGTGTCAGATCGGGACGGTAGCGCAACCGTTCGATCATCTTGCGCGCGGTCGCTGTCAGATCGCTGTCGGGGTACAGCACGAGGAAGCTGCGATAGCCCGCCGCCGTGTTGGCGAGCATGGCATCGTTCCAAGCCACCATGCGGCGATGCCGGTCGAGCCAGTCGCGCGCCTGCAAGCCGCGCGGCGTGCCGACGAAGATCGCAGCGAAGGCTTCATAGGCTTCATCGGTGCCGTCGACCACCATCAGTTCGTTTGCAACCTCGATCGGCTTGCCCTGCAATTCGCGCTTCCATTCGTCGACGGTGCGCTTGGCCGCGGCCGGCACCGGCGTGGCCGCGGGCGGCGCTGACGTACCTGCCATGAAGCGGAAGTCGTCGGTGAGCGACGAGGAGTCCCACGGCGTCTGGCGGCCGTCGGTCGCCTTGTTCACTGCAAGGCGGACGCGCTTGAAGGTATCCTCGATTGGAATCCCCGGCTCCTTCGCCGAGGCCAGCAACGCAGTCGTATAGGGGCTGTTGGCGCCGCTGCCGTCCTCCGCTTCGGCACCCGGTGACGTCGAGAACGAGACAAAGGTGCCGGGCGCGCCGATCTTGGCATCGACGATGGCAAGCCCATGCCCCGCGGTCCTGCTGAGTTCAGGGAAGGGATTGTTGCGGCAGGCATCGAGCAGCACGATGCGCATCCGGCTCGGCACCGAGGTCAGCGTGTTCAGGATGTCGTTGAGGCGAACCGCCTGGATCGGGATGTCGGCCTCGCGCTTCGGATCGACATCGACCGGCACCAGATAGTTCTCGCCATCGATCTGCAGGCCATGCCCGGCATAGAACACCAGCGCCACGGTGTCGGCGCCCTTCGCCGCGACCTGGCCGGCGAAGTCGCTGATCCTTGCGCGCATCTCGTCCTGGGACAGATCTGATGCCGTGGTCACGGCAAATCCGGCATCGGTCAGCAGCTGTGACATGGCTCTGGCGTCGTTGGCCGGATTGGGCAGCGCGGGCACCGACTTGTAGGCGGACTGCCCGATCACCAGCGCCAGACGGCTTTCCGCCAACGCCGGCACGACAGCGAACAGGATCGCTGCCGGAACGATCAGGCTGAGGACGGAACGGCGAAGCATGGCGGCCTCCGACAATGAAGATGGGTCGATAGCCGTCAGGTGAAGGTTCATGCCATGCGGCAATCTGCTGCCGCCGGCACCGGTTCTCGCGTCGGAATTGTCGCAGGGATCGGATGGGCCCGGCTATTTCGGCTTCTTGGCTGCATCGGCGGCCGGCTTGGTGACGCCCCAGGGATCATATTTCTCCTTGGGCTCGGGGATACGATCGAGCGCGGCCTTGTAGGCCTTCTCGTCGACCTTAGGCTTCTGCTCCGTCTTGGTATCGCTCCCCCCGCCGCCTCGCCGGCCCTGGGCCAGGGTCGGTGTCGCGATCAGCGCCAGAATGACGGCAGCAACCGTGAAGCTTTTCATGTCAGTCTCTCTCCCCCGCAGCCGTAGAAACATCCGGCAACACCTCTACCCCAAACATAGCTTGTCGCTCGACATTTGTTGATCGACAAAGCGCCGCGCGATGCGAATTCAGCGCCATCAGGGGGGCGCAATATGGGCGGCGGCACATTAAATTAACTCAATGGGACAGGGACAGGTACAAGTGGCGGCGCTGCTGGCCGGCGCCGCCTTGATGTTGAGTGGCTGCGGGCTGGCGGACAGCCACGCGGTGTGGCCTGACGTGTTAAAGGTCAAGGCCACCGAGCCGGCGCCGCTCGAAACGCCGCCGGACGTCAAGCGGCTGGTGGCCGGCAAGCTGGATTCGGTGTTCACGGCCGGCTCGCAGCCGACCCATGTGCGGGTCTCCGCTCCGCTGCACGACCCCCGCGGCACCGGCTGGACCGCCTGCGTGCGCGCCGAACTGACTTCGGTGATCGGCAAGCCGCTCGGGACGCAGACCTATCGCGTCTTCATCAATGACGGCGCGATCTTCGATCGCCGGCAGGTGGAGGCCGACGACAACTGCGTGACCGAGACTTACGAGCCGGTCGAAAGCTCCGTCCAAGAAGCGCAGCGAAGTCCCAAGCCGTAGCAATTGACGCACTGCCGCGGCATGAGCCCGCACAGCGCGAGCGCCGCGCGCGTGACGGCGGTATGCTGAACGCCGCCTTAACATGACCGCTCAAATTGCCGGATGGCCTCAACGGCATTTTCCATTTCTTTCCGCTAGCGTTGCCCGCGATGAACGTAAGGCTAATCAGCCTTGCCGACCGGGGAAACATGGGACGTGGCCGATATTGCTGATCAGGCAATGATCCGCCGTGCATCGCGCAAGGATGCCACGGACGATCGCGCGTTGCCGCCGCTGTCAGCCGCGCCGGTCGGCGCATGGCGTGCGCTTGCCGAGCGCGCGATCGAGGCCAATGGCTACTACCAACCCGACTGGGAATTGGCAGTCGATGCCTCCGCGCGCGGCCGCACCGGCGCATCGCTGCTCAGCGCCACCGGCGATGCCGGGCAATTGATCGGATTGTTGCCGGTCGTGCCTTTGCGCCGAATCTACCGGATCCCCCTGCCCGCGATGGTCGGCGCCGAACCCTACGGCACGCTGTGCACGCCGCTGCTCGACCGCAATGCCGCCGAGCAGGCCGCCGGCAAGATGCTGCAGCAGGCACGCAATGCGGGTGCGCACGCGCTGATCCTGCGCACCATGTCGCTCGAGGGGCCGGCCATGGCCGCGATCCGCGCGGTGCTCGCGCGCGACGGCTTGCAGCCGCGCGTGCTGAGCGCCTATCAGCGCGCCCAGCTCGATGCGACGCGCGATGCCGATGAACTGCTGCGCGACGCGCTCGGGCCCAAGAAGCTGAAGGAGCTGCGCCGGCAGCGCCATCGCCTGTCCGACCACGGCGCGGTGCGCTTTGACGTCGCGCGCACCCCGCGCGACGTTGCGGCGGCGCTCGAGACTTTCCTTGTACTCGAAGCCGGCGGCTGGAAGGGCCAGCGCGGCACCGCGCTCAGCCAGCATGCCGGCGACGCAACCTTCATCCGCCGCGCGACGTCGGCGCTGGCCGAGACTGGCCGCTGCGAGATCGTCATGCTGCATGCGGGCGGCACGGCGGTTGCGGGCGGCATCGTGGTGCGCCATCAGGACCGCGCCTTCTTCTTCAAGATCGGCATCGACGAGCGCTTTGCGAAGCATTCGCCAGGCGCACAATTGACGCTGGAGCTGACGCGCCATCTCTGCGCCGATCCTGCGATCAATTCGGCCGATTCCACCGCGGCGCCCGGCCATCCCATGATCGACCCGATCTGGCGCGGCCGCTTCGCGATCGGCGACGTGCTGCTGCCGCTGCGGCGGCGCGATCCGCTGGTCGCCGCCGTTTATGCCGCGCTGACCCTGAACAATCTCGCCTACGAGGCCGCGCGCGGCGCCGTCCACTTCATCCGCAGCCGGCGCGGCAAGCCCGGATGACACGGTCCCCCTTACGCGAGCCCGCGCGGATCGAGGCGGCCTTGTTCACCGCGACCAATGGTTTACCTTTTCGTAGCCATGCAGACACATCAAGAAACAATAAGTTCCCGCCGTCAGGTTGGTGTCAGCTGGCCCTTCTAGCGTTGTGGCGCGCTGTTTCTCAGGCAGCGCATGCCCTTGCCTGGAAAGCTTCATCGGATGGAAACATCGGGTGAGGCTTTCTGCCGCTGCACGCCCGGCCCAACCATCCTCTGCGTTACTGCAATGGCGAATGCGGGGCCGGCAGCATGATGGTCGAGTGCATCTCCTCGAGCAGCTGCGTTCCCTTGCCCAAAAATTCCAGCCAGGCCGGATCCTTCATCGCCCCGCCGCGCGCCGCCGCGCGAGCGTTGAGATCGGGATAGGCCCAGATGTGGCAGACCTCGTTGGGCTGCCCGGAATCGGTGTGCCAGAGGCCGACGATCTTGGAATATTTCTCGCGCTCCGGCAGCACGCCGGTGATGAGATCGAGCCATTGCTTGACACCGCCGAGCGGCTTGGCGCGATAGTTGCGGAATTCGTAGATGTTGCCCTTGGTCGCAGGCGCCACCGGCGGAATGATCGCATTCAGCAGCCGGACCTCCTGGCGCACCAAGAGCGGACGGATCGCCGGAATGTACTCGCCGGTCCAGCGCGGGTTCTTCGCAAGCTCGGCACGCAGCCGGGCCCGCTCGTTGAGATCGGCGTAGCTCCACATGTGCATGACCTGATTGAGCGGCCCGATCTCGGTGATCCAGTAGCCTTCCAGCTTGCCGAAATTGTCGGCGCGGATGTCGCGCGAGATCGTGCTCGCCGCCTTCACCATCTCGCCGACGGTCCCTGGACGTACCGTGTAGGTGCGCAGCTCATAGATCATGATGGTCTCCCTGATTGCTTCCGATGGATCGTGTGGGCAAACGAAAGAGCCCGGCATGCGCCGGGCTTTCGTGAACGACTGCGGACTACTCGGCCGCCTGCGCGTTGATCTCGGCGGAAACCTCGCGGATGGCGCGGGCGAGCTGCTCCGCCGGCTGGGCGCCGGATACCGCGTATTTCTGCGCGAACACGAAGGTCGGCACGCCCGATATCCCCTTCTCGGAGGCTTCCTGCGCTTGCGCGGACACCAGCGCCACATCCTCGTCGGTGGCGAGGCGCTTGCGCACGTCGGCGGCGTCGAGCCCGATATCGGATGCCGCCTGCACCAGCACATTGGTGTCGGTGAGATCGCCGCCGTCGCGGAAATACAACTCCATCAGGCGCTGCTTCATCTCGGCCGCCTTGCCCTTGGCCTCAGCCCAGTGGATCAGGCGATGGCAGTCGATCGTGTTGGGCTGCCGCTTGACGAGCTCGGGATGGTAGGTCAGCCCCTCCTCATTGGCGGCGGCGACCACACGGCCGGCGATGCCCTTGTAGGCGTCGACCGAGCCGAACTTGGCGGTGAGATATTCCTCGCGGCTGATGCCCTCGCGCGGCACCCAATTGTTGAGGAAGAACGGCCGCCAGTGCACCTCGACCGGCACATCAGGCACCAGCTTGAGCGCATCCTCGATGCGATGTTTGCCGATGTAGCACCAGGGGCAAACGACGTCGGAGACGATATCGAGGCGAAGCGGCTTCAGATCGCTCATGGCAGGGTTCCCGGCGGAATTGGAACACCAAAAGTAGACCGAAAGTGTCCCGAGACAAGCCGCTATTTCATACTGGCTGCCATCTGCCGCATCCGCTCGGCGGTCAGTTCGTCGGCGGGGAAGAAGGTCTCCAGCGCCAGTTCCTGCAGCGTGATGTCGACCGGGGTGCCGAACACCATGGTGGTCGAGATGAAGCTCAGGATCTCGCCATTGAGGCGGAGCTTGAACGGGAGCGCGACGTTGTTGTCGGGGGTGATCGGGGCGGCCCGCGCCGGGATCGGATAGGACTTCAGGTCCTGATAGAGCTTGAGCAGCTCCGGATCGGCCGTTGCCTCGCACTGCCGATGCAGCCGCTCCAACAGATGCGCTGCCCATTCCGCCAGGTTCACGGTCCGCGGCGCGAGGCCTTCCGGGTGAAACGCCAGCCGCAGGATGTTGAAGGGCTGGCCGAGCAGCCGCTGCGGCACGCCCTCGAGCAGCGGCGCCACCATGCGGTTGGCGGAGACCAGATTCCAGTGCCGGTCATAGGCCAGCGCCGGATTGGGCTCATGCGCCTTCAGCACCAGGTTGATCGCCTCACGCGCCGATTTCAGCGCGGGATCATCCAGCGAGCGTTGCGGGAATGCGGGTGCGAAACCCGCGGCGACCAGCAGCACGTTGCGTTCGCGTAGGGGCACGTCGAGGCGCTCCGCCAGTTTGAGGACCATGTCGCGCGACGGCGCCGAGCGGCCGGTCTCGACGAAGCTCAAATGCCGCGCCGAGATCTCGGCATCGACAGCGAGGTCGAGCTGGCTGAGATGGCGGCGCTGCCGCCACTCGCGCAGGTGCTCGCCGATCAGGACGGGTTTTGCGGGCTCGGCCCGCGCCATGGATGCATGTGCGTTCATGGTGCAAAACCTACCATGCGAAATTCGCCCGTTCCATTACGCCCGAGGTAATCGAATTGGCGCGCACGGCGGCTCATCTTCCGCGGCACAGGAGATGACCATGCTGATGCTGTCCCTTATCCGCGCCCTCGCCGTCCTGATCCCGTGGCTGGTCCATCTGGCCACCTGGCTGGTCGCGCGCTCGCTCAACATGCCCCAGCCGCTCGTGCACGCGACCAGCATGTTCGTGTTCGCGCAGGTCTATGCGGTCGAGATGCGGGTCGGCAAGGGCCTGTGGCGTCAGCTGCAGTCCCTGATGCGCTGAAAACCCATCCCAACCCGAGGAGACGCTGCCATGATCCATTCGTCCCAGCTGCTGCGCCGCGCCTTGCTTGCCGATGCCGTGTTCAGCGGCATATCCGCCATCGCGATGGTGCTCGACACCGGCGCGCTGGCCTCGCTGCTCGGCCTGCCGGAAGCGCTGCTGCGCGAGACCGGGCTGTTCCTGATCGCCTACACGGCGCTGGTCGGCTGGCTCGGCGCGCGAACCTCGCTGCCGAAAGGACCCGTGATCCTCGTGGTCGCCGGCAATGCGGCCTGGACGCTTGCCAGCATCGCGCTGCTGCTCTCGGGCGCAGTGTCGCCGAACCTGCTCGGCATCATCGTGATCCTCGCCCAGGCGATCGCCACCGGCGTGTTCGCCGAGCTGCAATACATGGGCTTGCGGAAGAGCGAGGGCGTGGTGCCGGCGTAACGGCAGCCGCCTGCTGTGATTGCGAGCGAAGCGAAGCAATCCATCGAGCCACATGTGCGGAAGCACGGATTGCTTCGTCGCTTCGCTCCTCGCAATGACGGGGTCGGAGTGCGACCTTACTGCACGGCCCCCGCCTCGCTTCGCCGAAATCTCTCGCCAACCCCGAGCATCACGCCCCGCCCGCTGGCGACACCCATCTCGAGGCTCGAAGCGATGCGCCGCGCGCGCTCGATGAAATGAAGTGCCGCGACCGCCGGGCATAGTTCGTGCGCCGTCGCCTCGAACAGTTCGAGCCAGCGGTCGAAATGCGCGGCATCGACCGGCAGCGGCATGTGCTTGACCATCGGCGTGCCGTGATAGCGCCCGGTCATCAGCGCGACCGACGACCAGAACGCGCACATCTGGGCCAGATGCGGCTCCCAATTGGTGATCCTGGCCTCGAACACCGGCCCGATCATCGGGTCCTTGCGGACCTTGGCGTAGAAGCCGTGCACCAGCTGCTCGATCATGGCCTCGGTGATCCCGGTCCGCGCGACGATCTCGGCGGTGATCTGCTCGCGGCGCTCTGCTCCCGTCATTCGCTCACATCCTAAATGGGTATTTTAAATACCTATTTAGACTGCTATAGCGGATCCGCCAAGGGCTGATTTCGAAGGGCTTCCATGCGCCTGACATCATTCACGGATTTTGCGCTGCGCGCGCTGATGCGGCTGGCCGGCGAGCCGGACCGCTCATTTGCCACAAGCGAGATCGCGGCCGAGTTCGGCATTTCCCGCAATCACCTCGCCAAGGTGGTGCGCGACCTCGCGGAGGCCGGCTTCATCGCGACCCAGCGCGGCGCCGGCGGCGGGTTCTCGCTGGCGCGCGCCCCACAGGCGATCACGCTCGGCGAAGTGGTGCGCGCGCTCGAAGGCGGCAGCGCGCTGGTCGAATGTTTCAGGGATGATGGCGGCGATTGCGTGCTGCTGCCACGCTGCCGCCTGAAGGCGAGGCTCGCGGCGGCCCGCGAGGCCTTCATGCGCGAGCTCGACGGAACCACGCTCGCCGAATGCGCCTATCTGCCGCGTCCTGCGCGCCATTCGGCGCGCGCGTCATGACGATCGTCGAACCTGATCGGTCTCGGAACTCAGGCCTGCAGCATCCGCGCGGCGCCGCGCTTTGAAGGGGCCGCCCGCTTGCCGGTCGCAGCCGTCAGGCTGTGGCCGTTGAGGTGCTTGCCGTTCAAGGCCTTGCTATTTAGAGCCTTGCCGTTCAGGCCGTTGCCATTCAGAGCCGCGCCATTCGACGTCTTGCCATTGCCGAGCTTGCCGTTTGCTTTGGCAGCTTTCTTCGCACTGGCCTTCCTCTGCCTCGCCCGCATTTCAGCGAGCTTCTCGGCCTCACGCTTGGCTTTCCGCTCGGCCTTTTCCTTCAGCCGGAGCCGCTCCGCCCTCGCCTCCGCGCGCTTCTTCTTGCGCTTCTTCTCGCAGGCATCACACTTGCACCCGATCGGCTTCAGATAGGCCTTGAAATAGTCGGTTCCATAGTCGTAGTTGATCTCGTCGCCCGGCTCGATGTCCTTGATGGCGCGGATGAAGACCTTGCGCTTGCGCGGCTTGACGTCGGATTCCGCGTTCGGCCTGCAGGCGTGGTTGATGTAGCGGGCGACGTTCTCGCGGATCGAGCCGTCGATGGTCCATCGGTTGGTGAGCTCGAACAGATATTTGTTCTCGATCGCGTCCTCATCCTTCTTCTTCGAGTCGAGCAACGGCCCGAAATAGCGGATGATCTTGGTGCCTTTCTTGATCGGCTTGGTGGCGAAAAGGCCAAGGCCAGTACGGGAACGGCCGACGCGATAGGGCTTTTGCGATGATGATGCGGGCATGACGATCGAGGCTAAGGCACGCAAGGTGCACGCGACAGAAGTTGCGAAGCCGCCCTTCTAGGACGATTCCGCGCGCCTGTCAGGTGTTTCCCGCGTGTCTGTTGAACCTTCCCCAGATTGCATATGTCAGGCACAAAGTAACGTCCGGATTGCAGGTTTCCCCTGATGAAATACCCTGCTTTTGCAACAATCGTTATGGCGCTTGCCTGCGCAAATCCTGGTCAGGCTGGCGCTGAGACGATCAGCAGCAGCTACACGTCGACCGCGCCGAAGGCCTGCCGCATGATCGGCAAGCCCAACGAAGAGGACGGCAGCGCCACGCGGGTCTGCCCGGGGAAATCCGGCCTTGTGGTGCTGATCAACGAAGGCGATCTGCGCGAAGTGGTCTCGGTGGGCCGAAACCGCGCGGCAGCAGCCAGGGAACCGGCGGCGCAGGCCTGGTTCGGCCCGTTCAGCTCGACCGGCGATACGGTCGAATGGCGTGCCGCCGGCAGCAAGCCCTTTGCGATCATCCAGCGCTGGCAGATCGCCGACAGCAGCGAGCAGGACAAGCGCGGCGGCCCGGTCTCACGGGCGATGCTCGCCGTGACGCGGCTGCCGCCGGGCGAGGTCTGTCACGTCGCCTATGTCGACGTTGCCGCCAATCCCAACGCCAACGCGCTGGCGCGGCAGGCCGCCGACGATTTCGCCCGCGATTTCAAATGCGGCGCGGACCAGGTGAAAACGATCGGACAGAGCGGCCGCTCGACGTTGCTGACGAAACGCTAGAACGCCGCCGCAGGCGCAATATCGGTTACGGCCGCGCTGAGCGGCCCGCGGACAAACGCAGCATCGCGGTCAACAACGCTTCCACTGAAGTGCCCTCGGGCGACCGATCGAGAATCGTCTTGAGGCGGCCGTCGAGCAGCAGCATGGTAAAGCCATGCACCAGCGACCAGGCCGACGCGATCGCAGCCGCCTGGTCCAACGTAAGCTGCTCCTTGGAAATCTGCTCATGTCGGCTGGCGCCGACGCCGCGGGTCAGCCCGGCGAACGACGCCTCGGACGCCTCGTGCAGTGACGGCCGCTCATGATCGAGCCGCTCGCTGCGGAACATCAGCCCATACATGCCGGGATGCGCCTGCGCATAGGCGACATAAGCCTTGGCGCTCGCCACTCCCTTTTCGGGCGTCGTCGCCGCTGAAGCGTCCGCCGCTGCCATCGCCTGGCCGAATTGCCGGAAGCCGATCGCCGCGAGCTCACTGAGCAATCCGGTGAGATCGCCGAAATGATGCGTGGGCGCGGCATGCGACACGCCGGCCTCGCGCGCCACCGCACGCAATGTCAATCCCGCCAGTCCATCACGCTCGAGCACGCGCTCCGCGGCCTTCAATAGCGCTTCATGCAGATCGCCATGATGATACGGCGTGTCATTGGTCCGGCGCCGCGGTGCCGAGCGATCGGCTGCACGCGCAACCCGGCGGGTCGGAGCCCGTGTTGGACGAGTCGCCTTGTTTTCTTTGGACAATCTTGCCATGCGGCTCTTATATGTCGCAATTTTTACACTGTAAAGATTTTGCTTGACGATCGATCGCGTCATCCCTACTGATATCTTTACGGTGTAAAGATCATAATGCAGGGAGAAGCGGAATGCTCGATCAGGTCACCTCCAACACGGCGCGGACCAATCTGGCGCCCATCCCGTTTGAAGCCGATGCGCCGTTCCTGAAGGTCACAGGCGAATTGCCGCGCGAGCTGAACGGCACGCTGTACCGCAACGGCCCCAATCCGCAGTTCGAGGCGCCGGGCGCGCACTGGTTCGTCGGCGACGGCATGCTGCACGCCTTCCATCTCGAGAACGGCCGCGCCAGCTACCGCAACCGTTGGGTCCGCACCCCGAAATGGCAGGCCGAGCATGACGCCGGCCGCGCGCTGTTCGGCGGCTTCGGCCGCAAGATGCCGGACGCCCCTGCCAACATCACGACCGACGGCGGCGTCGCCAACACCAACATCATCTTCCATGGCGGCCGCCTGCTCGCGCTCGAGGAAGGCCATCTGCCGACCGAGATCGAGCCTGGCACGCTCGATCGCCTTGGCTATTGCGACTACAAGGGGGCGATCTCCGGGCCCTTCTCGGCGCACCCGAAGATCGATCCGGTCACCGGCGAGATGGTGTTCTTCGGCTACAACGCCGCGGGTCCGCTGACACCGGCGCTGTCGTTCGGCGCGGTGAGCCCATCCGGCGTGGTGACGCGGTTCGAGCGGTTCGAGGCGCCCTATGCCAGCATGGTGCATGACTTCATCGTCACCGAGAACCACGTGCTGTTTCCTATCCTGCCGATCACAGGCAGCATGCAGCGCGCGATGCGCGGCCAGGCGCCCTATGCCTGGGAGCCGGAGAAAGGCGCCTATGTCGGCGTGATGAAGCGCAGCGGCGCATCGAAGGACATCGTCTGGTTCCGCGCCGAGACCTGCTACGTGTTCCATGTCATGAACGCGTGGGAAGAGGGCAATCGCATCATCGCCGACGTGATGCAGTTCGAGGAAGCGCCGCTGTTCAACCATCCCGACGGCTCGCCGACCGATCCCAAGAAGAACCGCGCGCGCTACTGCCGCTGGACCTTCGATCTCTCAGGCAATATCGACCGCTTCACACAGGCCTATCTCGACGATCTCACCGGCGAATTCCCCCGCGTCGACGATCGCCGCGCGGGCCTTGCGAGCAATCACGGCTGGTACGCCTGCGCCAACCCCGATCTGCCGATGTTCGGTGCGCTGTCCGGCATCGTGCATGTCGACGGCCGTGGCAAGCGGCTCGGCCATTATCTGTTGCCCGCCGGCGACACGATCTCCGAGCCCGTCTTCGTCGAGCGCGGCGCTGATGCCGCAGAAGGCGACGGCTGGCTGCTCGCAGTGGTCTGGCGCGCCCGCGAAAACCGCAGCGACCTCGCCGTCTTCAACGCAAGGGATGTCGAGGCGGGTCCCGCGGCGCTGGTCCATCTCGGCCATCGCGTGCCGGACGGTTTCCACGGCAATTGGGTGGGGGCGAAGTAGCTGCGCGTCACTCCATGCGTGAGAATACCCTGTCCCTTCACTCGTCTTGCCCGGGCTTGTCCCGGGCATCCACGTCTTTGTTGGTTCTTGCAGGAAAGACGTAGATGGCCGGGCCAAGACGGCCGCCAGAACGCGAAGCGGCCTACGGTCGCTTGTGCATCAATCTGAAAAACTCATCTTCTCAGGACGGCATCACGATTTTGACACTGTAAAGATTTCGCTTGACGCCTCCTCCGCCCGCCTCTAGGTTATCTTTACGCTGTAAAGATCAGCCTTCGAGGCTCCCAATGACGATCTTCCTGATCCTCGCCCCTTACGGCGCCTTCGCCACGCTGATGCTGGTGACCTCGGCCACGGTGAGCTTGCTTGCTGCCGCGCTGATCTGCCTTGGCGTCATCGCGTTCGATATCGCGCGCGGCCGCAGCATCAAGATCCTCGGCGTCGGTTCGGTGATCGTGTTCACCGCAGTCGGCAGCTACCTCACCTTCGTCGATCCGACGCCAAGCACGATCGCGGTGAAGATCGCCGTCGATGCCGGCATCCTGCTGGTGTCGCTCGCCTCGATCCTGATCGGCCATCCCTTCACGCGGCAATATGCGCTCGAGCAGGTCGATGCCGAGATCGCAAAGCAGCCGGGCTTCCTCACAGCCAACTACCTGATCACCGGAGCCTGGACCGCTGCGACGCTGTTGATGTTGATCGGCAACATCGCGGTGCTCTATGTGCCGGCCCTGCCGCTGTGGACCGGCCTCCTGATCGCCTTCGCCGCCCGCAACGCCGCGGTGTGCTTCACGCGCTGGTATCCGCACTATCGCGCGGCCAAGTACGGGACGCCGCCGGCTGGCGCGCTGCCGTCACGCTAGACGCTGCAACAACAACATCACAGCGATCATCCTGCCTGAGGAAACGGAAACCACGAAGATGAAGAGCGTATTTGCCAGGCTCGCGAGCGACTTCCTCTCCACCATCGTGTTCCTGGTGGTCTATCTCGCCACCGACAATGTCCTGATCGCCACCGCTGTCGCGATCGTGGGTGCAATTGCGCAAGTGCTCTATGCGCGCGTCAAGGGACAGGCGCTCGGCTACATGACCTGGGCGAGCCTTGGGCTGGTGGTCGTGCTCGGCGGCGCGACTCTGCTGACCAACGATCCCCGCTTCGTGCTGGCGAAGCCCGCGATCGGCCACATCGCGATCGGCGCGATCATGCTCAAGCGCGGCTGGATGCTGCGCTATCTGCCGCCGATCGTGACCGAGACCATTCCGGAATACGCGACCCTCGCCGGCTACGCGTGGGCCGGGCTGATGTTCATCCTCGCCGCCGGCACCATCGCGATCGCGGCGACCGGCGACATGAAGCTATGGGCGTTCTACGTGTCGGTGGTGCTGGTCGGCGCCAAGATCGCGGCGTTCGCGATCCAGTACGTCGCCTTCCGCTTCCTGGTCGGCAACCGGCTCCGCGCCGCCGCCCGCGCCTGATCGCCGCAGCCGCGAACTAGGCGCGCGCGCCAAGATAGGCTATACCCGCGCACGCTTTTTACCGGAGGGGAGACATCAATGGCGGTGGACGGAAACTGGAATTTGACCATGACGACGCCGATGGGCGAGCGCAAGGCGACGCTGTCGCTGGCGAGCTCGGGCGGCACGCTCACCGGCACGCAAGGCGCCGAGGGCAACTCCACCGACATCTTCGACGGCACCGTGAACGGCGACAGCGTCGCCTGGAAGGTTTCCATCACCAATCCGATGCCGCTGACGCTCGAATTCTCCGGCACGGTCGCAGGCGACGGCATCTCCGGCGAGATGGGCATCGGCCCGATGGGCAGCTTCCCCTTCACCGGCACCCGGGCGTAAGCGTCCCATCTTGTTTTGACGCGTTTTCTTCACGCGAACCGGTGTCCACTTCGCTCGAAAACGCTTTAGAACCAGATCTGCATCGGCAGATCATGTCCATCCAGCGGCTGCGATCCCCCAGGAACGCAGCCGCTTGGTTGATGAGCAGCCAAAGCCACCGCGCAGGCATCCAGCACATCGTCACGCTTCGCGCCGGTGCCGATCCGCACCTCGCCGAGCCAGCGATCGATCTCGCGAAAGCCTGATCGCTTCACCAGCCTGCGCCGGAGCGTATCGCCCTCCTCCGACTTCTTGCGCGGCAAGGGCGTGCCGCCGTTTAGCCGCAGGAACACCAGTTCGGGATGCACCTCGCGGATGTCGCGTGTGGCGTTCGCGCGCACGAACGCGTCGACCTCCATGATCTTGCTGCCGAGGTGCCAGAGCTGGCGCGAGACGCGGGTCTGACCGCGGCGCAGCGCTTCACGGTTCGCCGCGTCGGGATCGCGAAACTCCTGCCACAGCCAGCGCCGCGCGCCGGTGAAGACACGCGAGGTGTGCGGGCGCAGCCGCTCGCGGGCAAGCAGGTCGCAATCGCGCTGGCCGTCCTCCGTCATGCCGATCGGGATATCGATCCCGGCGCGATCGAACGGACGCGCCAGCGCGCCCGCAATATCGCCGTGAAAAGAAATCGAGCGCTGGTCGCCGTCGATGGTGACGGCGACCCAGCCTTTGGAGAATCCGTCGAGGCCTGTTGCCCTCAACCCGGATCCTCAACCCAGATTCAATTCCTTGAAGAAGTCGTTGCCCTTATCATCGATGATGATGAAGGCCGGGAAGTCGACCACTTCGATGCGCCAGATCGCTTCCATGCCGAGCTCGGGATACTCGACCACCTCGACTTTCTTGATGCAGTGCTCGGCGAGGTTCGCTGCCGCGCCGCCGATCGAGCCGAGATAGAAGCCGCCGTGCTTCTTGCAGGCCTCGCGCACCGCGACCGCGCGGTTGCCCTTGGCGACCATCACCATCGATCCGCCCGCGGCCTGGAACTGGTCGACGAAGGAATCCATGCGGCCGGCGGTGGTCGGGCCGAACGCGCCGGAGGCGTAGCCGTCGGGCGTCTTGGCCGGGCCGGCGTAGTACACCGGATGGTTCTTGAAATAATCCGGCAGCGGCTCGCCCTTCTCCAGTCGCTCGCGCAGCTTGGCGTGGGCGGAGTCGCGCGCCACGATCATGGTGCCGGTCATCGAGACGCGGGTCTTGATCGGATATTGCGACAGCGTCGCGAGGATATCCTTCATCGGCTGGTTGAGGTCGATCTTGACGACGTCGCCGCCGAGCGACTGCTCCACCGCAGGCAGATATTGCGCCGGATTGTGCTCGAGTTCCTCGAGATAGACGCCGTCCTTGGTGATCTTGCCAAGCACCTGGCGGTCCGCCGAGCATGAGACGCCGAGGCCGATCGGCAGCGAGGCGCCGTGGCGCGGCATCCGGATCACGCGCACGTCGTGACAGAAATACTTGCCGCCGAACTGCGCGCCTACCCCCAAGCTTTGCGTCATCTTGAGGATTTCCTGCTCCATCTCGAGATCGCGGAAGGCGTTGCCGTCGGGGGAGCCGTGGGTCGGCAGCGCATCGAGATAGCGCGCGGAAGCAAGCTTCACGGTCTTCATGCAGAGCTCGGCCGAGGTGCCGCCGATCACGATAGCAAGGTGATAGGGCGGACAGGCCGCGGTGCCGAGCGTCAGCACCTTCTCCTTCAGGAACGCAAGCAGCCGGTCCCTGGTCAGCACCGAGGGCGTCGCCTGGAACAGGAAGCTCTTGTTGGCCGAGCCGCCGCCCTTGGCCATGAACATGAACTTGTAGGCATCATCACCCTCGGCGTAGATCTCGCACTGCGCCGGCATGTTGTTGGCGGTGTTCTTCTCCTCATACATCGACAGCGGCGCGACCTGCGAATAGCGCAGATTGCGCCGCAGATAGGCGTCGCGCGCGCCTTCGGAGAGCGCGGCCTCGTCGTCGCCGTCGGTGATGACGTTGCAGCCCTTCTTGCCCATGATGATCGCGGTGCCGGTGTCCTGGCACATCGGCAGCACGCCGCCGGCCGCGATGTTGGCGTTCTTCAGGAAGTCGAAGGCGACGAACTTGTCGTTGTCGCTGGCTTCCTTGTCCTCGAGGATCGAGCGCAGCTGCTTCAAATGGCCCGGCCGCAGATAGTGGTTGATGTCGCCGAAGGCGGCCTCGGACAGCGCCCGCAGCGCCTCCCGCGACACCACCAGCATTTCCTTGCCCAGCACCTTCTCGACCCGGACGCCCTCGCTTGTCACCTTCTTGTAGGGCGTGGTGTCGGCACCCAGCGGGAACAGCGGGGTGTGCTTGTAGGGTGGAACGGGCTTCTGGTCGGGGAAGGCTGAGGGGGCGTTCATGAGCTGCTCTTTGGGCTTGCAGGTCGGGTTCGTAAGGCCGGTCCGGCCGCGCGGCCACCGGCAATGTAGAGCCGTTCTAAGCCTTTTTCGGACAAAGGAAAGGGAAGCCGGCCGCCTTCCAGCCATGCGCGGGATCGGCAATCCGCGTGCTATGTTTCATCCCTCCGTAATCTCTGGTTGCCACAACGCTTCAGCGATCCGGGAAGCCGCCAAGGAAGCCATCGGGAGACCATCATGAAGACAGCGCTTTTGATCTGGTTCGCGGCGCTGGCCCTGTTGATCGCGATCCCGACCGGCGCCGATGCGGCCCGCCTCGGCAAGCCATGCGGCGGCCTCGCCGGCGTTCAATGCAGCCGTGTCGGTCAGTTCTGCCAGTTCAAATCGGGACAATGTGGCCGCTTCGACCAGACCGGCACCTGCGCGTTCCGGCCGACGATCTGCAACAAGATCTTCAAGCCGGTGTGCGGCTGCGACGGCAAGACCTACGGCAATGATTGCGAGCGTCGCGCCGCCGGAGCCTCCAAGGCGCAGGACGGCAAGTGCGCATCCTGACGGACCGCCCATATTGACGCGCTGCGCGGGAGCCTGCATGTAGCTTCGCGTATATTCATACCGCGGGGGTATTTCGTGACAGCACCGTTGCGCCGACGCTTTGCCTTGAGCATCCGCTCTTTCATGCCGGCCGCGCTGATCGCGCTGGCGACGGCCTTCGCCGCAGCGCCTGCGCACGCCGATCCCTGCGAGGACATCGCCAAGCAGCTCGCCGGCCAGATCGACGGGCTGAAGGTCAATTTCAGCGCCGCCAACATCACATACCTCACCCACCCGGCGGCGAAGGAATTGTCGCTCGGCTGCCGCGGCAAGGACTATTCGATCGAGCTCTTTGCCAAGACCGATCGCAAGATGAAGCCCGAGTTCTTCAACCTGGTCGGTTCGGCCACCGCGCTGGTCTTCACCGTGCCGAAGGATGACGCCGCCACCGGCACCTCGCGCTGCCTGAAGCGCATGGGCATCCTGCGCGGCAATACCATCACGATGCGCTATCGCCGTCTCAATCTCGAATGCACGCGCAACCGCACCGACGCCTCGATCACGGTCCGGCGCGGCAAGAACGAGTGATCCGTTAGAGCGTTTTCGAGCGAAGTGGGTTCGCGTGAAGAAAACGCGTCAAAACTAAAATCTAGGGCCCTGTTCCGATTCAATCGGAACGGAAAGTGCTCTAAGCTTCCGCGGCGACCCGTCCGATCGCATCGACGATCTTGCCCCAGCCCGGGCTCATCATGTCGAAGGCGTAGCGGTTGCCGGGGAACACGAAGCCGTCATGCACCATGCGGACCTGCGTGCCGCCCTCGACCGGCGTCAGCGTCCAGGTGACGACCGAGTCGAGCTTTGAGCCGTATTCCGGATTGGTGTCGGCGCCGCCCTTCCAGGAATAGCGCAGCAGGCGCGGCGGATCGCAATCCAGCACCTCGCAATGCACGACGCCGTCCCAGTCCCCCATCGGCTTGGTGCGGAAATTGAACCGGTGTCCGACGGCGGCAACGAAATCGTTCGGCATCAGCCATTTCATCAGCAAGTCGCTCGTGGTCAGCGTTCGCCAGATCTTGTCGGCGGCGTAAGGCAGCACCTTCTCGACCGTGATCGCGTGCGTCTCACCCATCACTCACTCTCCTTCAACAATTTCTCTAGATTTGCGAAACGCTCGGCCCAGAACGTCTCGTAATGGCCGAGCCAGTCGATCAGCGGGCCGAGCCCCTTCGGCGCGACCCGATAATGGATATGCCGGCCCTCGCGCCGCTCGGTGACGAGCCCGGCATCGCGCAGCGCGCGCAGATGCTGCGACACCGCCGGCTGCGACACCTTGGAGCCCTGCACCAGCCCGGTCGCGGCGATCTCCCCTTCCCGGATGATCCGCTCGAACACCGCCCGCCGCGTCGGGTCCGCGAGGGTCTTGAGCACATTGGTCAGCTGCATGGCGGCGGTCATAGAAATATATAAGCAACTGCTTATACGAATGTCAATGCAGAGACGATGCAGTCGCGGCGCAGGAACGCCTCGCCTGCTCCGAAAGTTGATGAATGCGGTCGCGTGTTTGCCGGAAAAAGGGTGCGATAATCGCGGCTGGAATCACGGTGCCCGCCCATGATCGCAAAGCTCCTCCTGCAGAACACCTTGTTCGTCCTCGCCATGGCCGCGCTGCTGTTTGGCTTCGCCGGCACGCTGCACTGGCCCGGCGCGTGGGCGTACCTGATCGCCTCGGCGCTGATCGGCCCGGGCTGCGGGCTGTGGCTTGCCAAGGTCGATCCCGGCCTGCTGGCCGAGCGCATGCGGCTTACCGCGCGCGAAGGCCAGCCCGCCGAGGACAAGCGCTTCATGCTGGTGTTCCTGGTCATTGCCGTGCTGTGGTTCGTCGCGATGGGCCTCGATCGCCGGTTTGGCGGCGCCAATGCCGGCGTGCTGCTGATCGTGCTCGGCCTGGTGCTGTATCTGGCCTCGACCGCGCTGATCCTGTGGGTGTTCCGCACCAATTCGTTCGCCGCGCCGGTCGTCAAGGTGCAGACCGAGCGCCACCATCACGTGATCTCGACCGGGCCCTACGCGCTGGTCCGCCATCCAATGTATATGAGCGTGATGCTGTTCTTCATCGGCGTGCCGCTGACGCTCGGCTCCTGGTGGGGCCTTGCCTTCGTGCCGGTGTTCTTCGCGATGTTCGCGTTCCGCACCGGGATCGAGGAACGCACGCTGATGGCGGGATTGTCAGGCTATGCCGATTACGCGGCACGGGTGCGCTATCGCCTCGTGCCCGGACTGTGGTGAGGGCCCATCATGGCAGAGAGCAAGACCTACACCGGCGGCTGCCATTGCGGCCAGGTGCGCTTCGAATGCACCACCGACATGGCGATGGTCACCGCCTGCAACTGCTCGATCTGCACCAAGAAGGGCCTGCACTTCGTGTTCTTGCCGCCATCGAGCTTCCAGCTCCGTGCCGGCGCCGACAACCTGAAGGAGTATCTGTTCAACCGCCATGCGATCCGCCACCAGCTCTGCGTCGATTGCGGCGTCGACGTGTTCGCGCGCGGCAAGAAGCCGGACGGCACCGACATCGTGGCGCTCAATGTCAGCTGCATCGACGGCATCGATCTGTCGAAGATCAAGATGACGCCGGTGGACGGGCGGGATCGATAGAACTCACCGCCCACATCCGTCATGCCGGGCTGACCCGGGCATCTATCATCTGGAGACAAAGACGTAGATGGCCGGATCACCTAGCGCGAAGACGCGATTCGCGCCTTTGCCCGGCCATGAAGAGAGCAGCAGGACTGCGCACAAGCGATCACAGATCCAGCGCCTTGTAGCGCCGGAAGATCCCCTCCTCGTTGAACGGAATCCGCCGCGCGCTCGCCAGATACGCCTTGATGTTCGGCCGCTCGGCGACGCGGTCGCGCAGCGCAATCAGGCGCGGCACCTTCTCCTCGAACGCGGTCATCCGCTTCGGAAACGCGTAGCGCAGGCCTTCCACGATCTGGAACAACGACAGATCGGCGTAGGTCAATCGGCGTCCGGTGACGAAGGCACCGCCATTGGCCCGCACAAGATCCTCGAAATAGCCGAGATATTTCGGCACCCGCGATTTCCAGAACTCTTCCGTGCGCTTCTTCGCCGGCGCCTTCTGGTCCTCGTAATACAGCGACGGGCCGAGCGGGTGATGGGTGTCGTGGATTTCCAGCACCAGGTCCGCAATCGTCAATTGCAGCTCGTGCACCCAGAGCTTCCCACCTTCCGCCTTCGGCGCCAGGCCATGGCGCGCGCCGAGATAGAGCAGGATGTTGGCGGTCTGCCCGATCACGAGTTGGCCGGCCTTGAGGAACGGCGGCGCAAAGGGCGGCGTGCCCTTGTGGGCGTCCATCATCTTCATCATGGCGCCGGTGCCGCCCTTGCCGCGCGCGACATCGGTATATTCGGCGCCCGCATCCTCGAGCGCGAGGCGGACATATTCGCCGCGGCCCTGGATCATTGGCCAGTAGTAAAGCTGATAGTGCATGCACTTACCTCCATAAACTTCACCGCATCGCTTTGCTTCACGGTGATCGTAGCCGTGGTGTGGTCAGATCGTCCACCGCGCACCGCGCGTCTGTCCGAACCGCGCGGAGACTGCTAAGGTTCCAGCGTCGAATCTTCGATGAAGGATCAACTTATGGCGGACAACAAGAAGAAGCGGGGCGCACAAGATCGCGCTCTGATCGCGTTGAGCGAGTCCTACGAAGTTGCGTACTGGTCCAAGAAGTTCAAGGTCACACCGGCAAAGCTCAAGGCGGCCGTCAAGAAGGTCGGGCATTCCGCCAAGAAGGTGGAAGCCCATTTCAAGGAGCAGCGGCACATGGCCGCCGACCGCGCGCGGATCGCGATCAGCGAGCCCTACGAGGTCCGCTACTGGTCGAAGAAGTTCAAGGTGACCCCTGCCCGCCTCAAGGCCGCGGTGGCCGAGGTCGGACATTCCTCGAAGAAGGTCGAGGCCCATTTCGCGGCAAAGAAGAAGACCGCGAAGAAAAAGAAGACCGCAAAGAAGACCGCCAAGCGCAAGAAGAGCTGAGCGCGGCCGCAGCACAATGAGCGGCGGTTATTGGTGTCCGCCGTACTATCCGCGTCATTGCGAGCCAACGGGTCGGCGCGAAGCGCCGCCCGATGACAGGCTCCGCGAAGCAATCCATCGCGCGGCATATGCGGAAAGATGGATTGCTTCGTCGCTATCGCTCCTCGCAATGACGGGGGACATGACACACGGCTCCGCCCGTTCCCCGTCCCCTCAATTCGCCGCGAAGCAGTACAGCAGGCCGTCGCCTCCAGTGCTCTTCAGATCGGCTTGCGAGCAGCCGCCGTCAGGACCGCGCGAAGGATGCGACGTATTCCAGGATTTTGACGGCTCGTCATCGCGCAGGCCCTTGCGGTCGAAATGCCCGACCATGGCGGCGCCTTGCGTGCTGCTTGTCCAGTTCTTGCAGGTGCGGTCCTCACCGGCCGCAAACGCCGTACCGTCGGCCTGCGATCCCGTCAGCACGTCGTGGCGGTTCGGCGTGTCACCGGCACCGTTGATGACTTCGCCCTTCTCGGACAGGGCGGTCTGCTTGGTGAGATTGTTGCCGGCGCTGTGCAGATCGGCGACGTCCTTGGCGACCACGATGCCCTTCACATTCTTCCACGGGCCCTTGCCGATGCGATCGCGCGCATTCACCGCTGGCTGGCCGTCGGCCGCCTGGGTCGAGAGATAGGCGCGCCATGTCTTCGGCGCGCCGAAACCCGCGGCTTGCGCCAGGGTCTGGCATTGATTGTCGGCGCCGGCGAGACCGCCGAGATTGCCGCCATTGCCGATGCCGTTGCTGGTCACGAAGAAGCTGGGGTCGGCGGTCTGCGCTCTTGCCGGGGACACGGCCATGACGACAAACGCAAGACAGGCGGGAACCGCAATTTGCGCAATGTTCTTCATCTCTTCCTCCCGATGGTTGTTATGGTCCGCTCACATCAACCCGCTGCTCGTCCGGATATTCCGGCGCTGCGACACGCGAATGAAGCGCACAAAACGAAAGCGCCGCGGTTGATGCCGCGGCGCCTTGTAGTCGTCGTGACCGGCTGTCGATCAGTTGGTCTGCTGGATCGCCGAGAGCTCCCAATTGCCGCCGCGCTGGCGCACGAAGGTCCAGACCTCGGTGACCTCCTCCGGTTGCCCGCCGCTGACCTGGCGGCCGGTGCCGCGCTCCAGCATGGTGTCGACCAGCGCGTAGCGCATCGCGACCGTCGCATATTCGCTGTCGCCTTCACGCCATGCTTCCGCGAGATCGCCCTGCAAGAGCTTCACATTGGACGTCTTGTTGGTGACGTTGCGCGCCTTGTTCTCCTCGAGATCCTTCGAGAAGTACGACACCATTTCCGGCGTCGCGAGCGTGTGCAGCTTCGCAATGTCCTCGTTCGACCACGCGGCCTGGATGTCGCCGAGCAACCGCTCGAACGTCTCGTAGTCACCGGGCGTGATCTCGACCGGCGCGTTCGAGCCGCCGCCGAGGCCAAAGCCGAAGCCCGAACGGGCGTTGGCCTGCGGACCAGGGCCGACGTCGGGGCCACCCGCGTAAGCGGCGGCCGGCGTATTGCGCCGCTGCCACCACGACATCGCGAGCCGGACCACCAGCACGATCAGACCGATCTGCAGCAGCAGGCCGAGCATCGACGACAGGCCGCCGAGGCCCGAGAACAGGCCGCCGCCGAACAGCATGCCGAACAGGCCGGCGCCAAGGAAGCCCGCGGCCAGGCCGCCGAGCAGGCCGCGACCCATTCCGCCGCGGCCGAACAGGCCGCCGGAATTCGCCGCCGCCGGCGAGCCCAGGCTGGGGCTACCAGGCTGGCTGAAGGTACGGTTCATCGGAGCAACCGAGCCCGGTGCGGTGCTGGTCGAGGGCGGCGCGGAGAATGTCCGCGAGCCGCGCGAGCCGCCGCCGCCAACGCGGGCGTCGGCCGCCGAAACGGTCATCATCACGGGCAGCGCCAGCGCCATCGCGACGGCGATCGCCCGGACAATTCCACGCGTGCGTTGCGAGAAATTCATGTTGGTTTCCTCAAAGGATTCCCCGGCATGGGGAAACGCCCTTAACATGGGCAGCGCCCGATAAAAGTGAAGCGGGAAACGGGAACCGCGGCTGCGGCCCTCGGTCGCGGCGATGTGACACTATGGTCCTTGTGGATGCGACAGCGCGTCCTAGCGCGAGATGGGGCTCAGGTTCAACAGCGACCGCATTGCAACATTGCCTCTGCCCTGCGGGAAGCGAAGGGGTATCGTGGCTCGTCACCCGGGCCTAATTCGCCGTCATGGTTTCCTTCACCGCGGCAACCAGCTGCGTCAGCGTGAACGGCTTCGGCAGGAACGCGAACTGCTGGTTCTCCGGCAGGCTCTTCTCGAAGGCGTCCTCGGCATAGCCCGAGACGAAGATGATCTTCAGCTCCGCATTGCGGCTGCGCATTTCCTTCAGCAGCGTCGGCCCGTCCATTTCCGGCATCACGACGTCGGACACCACGAGATCGACCTTGCCGTTGTTCTCCTCGAACGCCTCCAGCGCCTCGACGCCGTTCGCCGCCTCGATCACGCTGTAGCCGCGCGAACGCAGGCCGCGCGCATTCAGCGAGCGCAGGCCGTCCTCGTCCTCGACCAGCAGGATGGTGCCCTGCCCGGTGAGATCCGGCTTCGGCTTGGCGGCTTCTGTGGTAGCAGTCTCCAATGCCGCGCCGTTGCCGGCGTGCACCTCCGGTGCGACCTCCTGCTCCTGGTGATGCCGCGGCAAATAGATCCGGAACGTGGTGCCGCCGCCCGGCACGGAATCGACATAGACGAAGCCGCCGGTCTGCTTGACGATGCCGTAGACCGTGGACAGGCCGAGGCCGGTGCCCTTGCCGACTTCCTTGGTCGAGAAGAACGGCTCGAAGATCTTGTCGATGATCTCGTGCGGAATGCCGGTGCCGGTGTCCGAAATCTCGATCTTCACGTAATCCGCTGCCGGCATGCCCTTGTTGGCGAGCTGCGCGGCCTCCTCGGTCGGCACATTGGTGGTGCGGATGATCAGCTTGCCGCCGTCGGGCATCGCGTCGCGCGCGTTCACCGCGAGATTGACCACCACCTGCTCGAATTGCGAGACGTCGACCTTGACCGGCCATAGATCGCGGCCATGCACGAGGTCGAGCTTGACCTTCTCGCCGATCAGCCGGCGCAGCAGCATGGTGAGGTCAGAGAGCGCATCGCCGAGATCGAGCACCTGCGGCCGCAGCGTCTGGCGGCGCGAGAACGCAAGCAGCTGCCGCACCAGCGTCGCGGCGCGGGTAGCGTTCTGCTTGATCTGCATGATGTCCTGGAACGACGGGTCAGTCGGCTTGTGCGCGTTCAGCAGGAAGTCATTCGCCATCATGATGGCCGACAGCACGTTGTTGAAGTCGTGCGCGATGCCGCCGGCGAGCTGGCCGACCATCTCCATCTTCTGCGACTGGTTGATCTGGTTTTCCAGCGCGCGCCGCTCGGTGGTCTCGAGCATGTAGACGATCGCGGTCTCGGCGTCGCGCTCGTCCTTCTCGACGGTGGTGACGAAGAACTGGGCGGAGCGCTCCTTGGGCCCGTCGAGCATCACCTCGACCGGCGCGATGTCGCCCTGGCCTTCGGCAGCCTGGTTGATCGCGGCGATCAGCAGGCCCCGGTCGCGCGGATTGACTGCGCGGAAGATCGACTTGGCCGCGCCGCCGTCGCCGTTCAGCCCCTGCGCCAGCTTGGCATAGCGCGCATTGGCGCCGACCACGTTGCCGCCGCGATCGACGGTCGCGATCGCCATCGGCGTATGGTCGAAGAAGCGCATGAAGCGCACCTCGGCGGCACGCTCCGGATCGGAATGCTCGTCGCGGGCGCGGCTGATCACCAGCGTGCGCGAGGCGCCCGCCGCGCCGTCGGCGCCGAAGGCGAGCTTGTGATAGAGCCGCACCGGCACGGTCTTGCCGCCGCGCATCCGCAGGTCGATGTCGAACACCTCGGTCTTGACCTCGCCGGGCACCGCCGCGATCGAGGTCAGCAGCGCCGCGCCGTCGCCCGAGACGATGTCGGTCAGCTTCAGGCCGCCCGAGCCGATCTCGGCGAGATCGTAGTCCAGCCAGTTGGCCAGCGTAGCGTTGATATAGGCGATCTCGCCCGCCGGATTGACCGAGAAGAAGCCGCACGGCGCATGATCGAGATATTCGATCGCGTGCCGCAGCTCCTGGAACACGTCTTCCTGGCGCTCGCGGTCGCGGGTGACGTCGGCGATCGACCACACCGCATATTTCGCGTCGCGCTTGCCCTCGCCGAGCGGGCGGACCCGCAGGCGCAGCCAGCGGCCTTGTCCACCACCTTGCCCGGCCTCGTGCCCGGCGACACGGACCTCCTCCTGCTGCCGCTTGCCCTCGCGCGCCGCCTTCAACAGGCGGAACACCGCCTCGGAGACGTCGGGGTTGCCGATGAAGACGCGTTCGACGGGGCGGACGTCCTGCGGACCGGCCGCGCCGGTCAGCGCGAGATAGGCGGCGTTGGAATAGACCACGTGGCCCCGGGAATCGGTGACGACGAGCCCTTCATGGGCGTGGTCGGCGATCCGCCCCATCACCGGGTCGTCGCTCGTGCGGTCGGAGAAGCGGATGATGCCGGCGGCAAGGGCGAACAGGTTGAACAGCCCGACGGTGGCGAGCAGCGCCAGCACAAAGAGGATATAGGGCTGCGCTTGGGTCCGGCCGATGGTCATGAGCCAGACCGCCACCGCGACGATGCCGGTGGCGATCAGGAGCACCAGCAGGATACTGCCGCTCCGCCGCGCTGGCCCGTGAGCCACGAACGGCTCGGTCGCGGGAGGTTCGTTGCTATCGGCGGTCATCTGGAGAGACATGGCTCGTCTGCATCACGAAGGCGACCGGCCGGCCACCTCGCCCCTGAGTGCCTGAATCGGACCCGAAAACGCAAGTCCATCAGGCGGCAATTTCGCAAGTTACGCGCATTTCAAGCGGTTTTCCGCCCCTTACTGGCGCAGGCCGGACAGGCCGCGCCTCAGCCGCATCACGTAGCCGATGATTTCGGCAACCGCATGGTAGTGCTCGACCGGGATTTCCTTGTCGATTTCGACGGTCGCATAGAGCGCCCGGGCCAGCGGCACGTTCTCCACGATCGGAATGTCGTGCTCCTTTGCGATCTCCCGGATCTTGAAGGCGAGGTTGTCGACGCCCTTGGCGACGCAGATCGGCGCCGACATGCTGCGGTCATAGGCCAGCGCCACCGAATAGTGGGTCGGGTTGGTGATGATCACCGAGGCCTTCGGAACCTGGGCCATCATGCGCTTCTTGGCGCGCTGCACCCGCAACTGCTTGATCCTGCCCTTGACGTGCGGGTCGCCTTCCGACTGCTTGAACTCCTCCTTCATCTCCTGCAGCGACATCTTGTGACGCTCGTACCAGGTCCGGTACTGGAAGAAGTAGTCGGCGATCGCAACCACGGCGAGGAGGGCGACCACCGCCGCCAGCAGGTGCACCGTCATGCCGGTGATGGCGGGCAGCAGCTCGGCCGGGTCGACCCGCAGGAACGATTCCATCCGCAGCCGATCGGGCCACAGCACCATGACCATCACGACGCCGAGCGCGATCAGCTTGAACAGGCCTTTGAGGAAGTTCGCCACCGCCTGCTTGCCGAACAGCCGCTTGAAGCCGGCCGCCGGCGAGATCTTGGAGAATTTCGGCTTGAGCTGCTCGCCCGACCACACCAGCTGATGCTGGATCATGTTGCCCGCGATCGCCGCCAGCGCCAGCATCAGGAACGGCACGCCGATCGCGGCGACCACGGCGTAGCCGAGCGTCTGGGTCAGTTGCAGCAGACCGGCACCGTCGGTGCGGATCATCCATGAATTGGCGATCAGATTGCGCAGCGGCATCAAGATGCCACCGCCGATCGAGCCCGAGAAGGTCGACAGCACCAGCGTGGCGCCGGCGATGATGAACCAGGTGTTGACCTCCTGGCTCTTGACGACGTCGCCTTTCTCAAGAGCGTCATCGAGACGTTTTTGCGTAGGGTCTTCTGTTTTGTCTTCGGTATCGTCGGCCATCTCTTCTCCTGATTAATTCATTGGAGCGAGTTGGCGCATGACGCCGTTGAAGTAGTCGAAATAGGTATTCATCATCGCCGCGAGCACGACGCCGAAGATCAGGAAGCCGACCACGATCGAGAGCGGCACGCCGACGAAGTAGACCTGCATCTGCGGCATCAGCCGCGCCAGCACGCCGAGCCCGATGTTGAAGACGAGGCCGAACACCAGGAACGGCGCCGACAGCTGCAGGCCGATCTTGAAGGCGGCGGAGAACGCGGAGGTCGCTAGCGCGGCGACGTCGCCGGTCGGCATGATCTCGCCCGGCGAGAAGATGCGGTAGCTTTCGCTCAGCGCCGCGATGACGAGGTAGTGGCTGTCGGTGGCGAACAGCAGCGTCAGGCCGAGGATGGTGAGGAAGTTGCCGACGATCTGGCCCTGCTGCCCCTGGGTCGGGTCGACCGCGGTGACGAAGCCGAGCCCGAGCTGCTGCGCAATCACGGAGCCCGCGACGTTGAGCGCCGACAGCGTCACCCGCGCGGTCGCGCCGAGCACGATGCCGATGATCAGCTCGTGCACCATCAGGACGCCGAGCGAGGAGATCGACGTCAGGTCGACATGATAGGCGTTGCGATGCAGGGGAAGGATGATCAGCGTCAGCAGCAGCGCGATCGACAGCTTGACCCGTGCCGGGATGTTGCTCTCGCCGAAACCGGGCAGCAGCATCACCATCGCGCCCACGCGCGCGAAGACCAGCACGAAGATTGCGGCCAGCGCCGGAAGCAGGGAGACATCGATGCGCATGACCGCCGCATTAGTGCATCAACCGCCGATGATTCGCGACGAAATCCGCATCATGTGGCTACTGAGCGCGTCCGCCATGAAGGGCAGCGCCAGCAGTAATGTGACGAAGATTGCGAGAATCTTCGGCACGAAGACGAGCGTCTGTTCCTGGATCTGGGTCAGTGCCTGGAACAACGACACCACGACGCCGACCACGAGGCCGACCACCATCAAAGGCGACGACACCAGCACGATGGTCCAGATCGCATCGCGCGCCACGTCGAGTGTTTCAGGGCCGGTCATTGCAGTGTTCTCGCTATTATTGTTTTGCACCGTCGTTCCGGAGCCATGCAGAGCATCGAACCCGGAACCTCGAGATCCCGGGTTCGATGCTGCGCATCGCCCCGGGATCGGGATAACGTCCTGACGGGCGTCAAATCGGCATCTTCATGATGTCTTCATAGGCCTGGATCACGCGGTCGCGCACCGAGACCAGCGTCGACACCGCAACGTCGGTGTCAGCGACCGCCGTCACCACATCCATCACATTCGCCTTGCCGGAGGCCATCGCCATGGTCTGCGCGTCGGACTTCTTGCCCGCTTCCAGCACGCTGCCGACGGAGTCTTTCAGCAGCGCGCTGAAGGACGGGCCGGCGACGGCCTGCCCGGCCTTCTCAACACCGCCGCGCTCCATCAATTTCGCGAGGTTGGCGTAGGCGTTGGCGGCGACGGTCGGTGTAGCCATGATTTACGTTCCCTGTTCTTGCTGCGTCAGGACTTGAGGATGTCGAGCGTGCGCTGGATCATTCGCCGCGTCGCGCTGATGATGTTGAGGTTCGCCTCGTAGGAGCGCTGGGCGTCGCGCATGTCGGTCATTTCGACCATCGAATTGACGTTCGGATATTTGACGTTGCCGGAGGCGTCCGCCGCCGGATTGCCCGGCTCGTGCTTGATGCGGAATGACGACTGGTCGGGGCGGATCCGACCGAGCGTCACGACCTGGGCGTCGAGCGAACGATCGAGCGCCGAGGAGAAGGTCGGCACCTTGCGGCGGTAGGGATCGCCGCCCGCGGTCTGCGCCGTCGAATCGGCGTTGGCGATATTTTCCGAGATCACCCGCATCCGCCCCGCCTGCGCGCGCAGGCCTGACGTCGCGATGCTCATCGAGCGGGTGAAATCGCTTGTTCCATCTGCCATGGGATCCTCCCGCCGCCGTCAGGCGGCCTAGCCCTTGCCGATCGCGGTCTTCAGCAGATGCAGGCTCTTGCTGTAGAGCGAGGTGACGGCCGCGTAGTCCATCTGGTTGGCCGACACTTTCAGCATCTGGTCCTCGAGATTGACCGCATTGCCGGCCGGGCGGGTCTGGAACCCGCTCTTGCCGCGATCATTGTCGAACGTGTCGGGGGCGCCGGAGGCCGCCATGTGGGTGGCGCTGGTCTGCATCATCGGCAGCGTCCCCATGCCGCCGCCGACCGTGGTGCCGGTCCGGTCGAACTTCGGCTCGACCAGGTCGCGCGGCCGGAAGTTCGGCGTGTCGGAATTGGAAATGTTCTCGGCGAGCACCCGCTGGCGCTCCTGGTGCCACTGCATCTTGCTGCGCAACGCCGACAGGATCGGCAGATCGTTCATGGACATCGCCGCGGCTCCGTTAACCTCTTGGACGCCCCTTGGGCCTTCCGAGGTAGGCAGAATTTGCCCGGTGTATGGTTAACGGGTGGTTAAAATGTCGGACGGAGCCGTGGAGAACGCTGCAACAGCGGCCCGCGAGCGCATTTTCGCCACGAATGCTGCGTTAACCAGCACAAACCAAGACAGCGTGGGGCGCTGAGAAGTCGTTTTGGGACAAGCGATTCTTGGTTTATTAATAGAACAGTCGGCTGCAAGCCGCTGGGAATTAAGAAATAAGGCGAATCTCGGGCGCGATTCGCAGCGCAAAACCGCACCTATCAATCCGCGCTCGTTGATGGCGGAAGCTGAGGAAGGCCACGATGGCCGGGGACTCCAATATGCAGGTCATTACATTCGTCTTGGCATTCGTTGTCGTGCTGGCGCTGATCGGCGTCACCGCATGGCTCGTTCGCCGCTTCGCCGGAAACCGCCTCGGCGCCAACGCCAACCGCGGACGCATGCCGCGACTGGCCGTGATCGACGCGGCTGCCGTCGATGGCCGCCGCCGGCTGGTGCTGGTCCGCCGCGACAACATCGAGCATCTGCTGATGATCGGTGGCCCGACCGACATCGTCGTCGAGCCGAATATCGTCCGCGCGATGCCGGGGCGCGATCAGATGTCGACGCGCCCCGCGGTCGCAGCCGATGCCGCTCCGCCGCGCGTGGCGCCGCTTCCGGATGCCGCCTGGAACGAGAGCGAAGCCGCCCGTTCCGACAATTTCGACCTTCCCGAGCCGGAGCTGCCGCCGCGTCAGGCACGCCCCTCCTTCGCCGACGAGCTGCGCCGGCCCCCGCCGCCGATCGCCGAGCGTCGCAACGATCCGCTCGCGGGCTTCACGGCCGAGCGCAGCGAACCGCGGCCCGATCCGATGCCGCCGCGCCTGCCGCCGCGCTCCGAACCCGTCATCCCGCGTCCGCCGCGCGCTGCCGAGCCGCCGAAGGCCCCGCCGCGGGCGCCCGAGCGTGCCGTCACACCGCCGCCACCGCCTCCCCCTGCTCCGCCGCCGGTCGCAACCCAGGCGCCTCCGCCGGTGCCGCCGGCATCGAACGCCGATGCAAATTTGGCCGAGATGGCGCAGCGGCTCGAGGCGGCACTGCGTCGCCCGACCGGCGCCGGCGAGACCGTCGCGCCACCGGTTGCGCCCGAGGCGCCGCCGGTTCGGGCGCCGCGTAGCGAGCCGCCTGCCCCGCCCGCCGGCGGGCAGAAGAGCGGCTTCGAGAATCTCGAGGACGAGATGGCATCGCTGCTCGGCCGACCGAAGAATCCTTCGTGAGATCAGGGACCGTCCCGCGTAGAGTTTTTTTCATCGCTGTCCTGATCGCCGCCGGATCCTTCGCCAATCCGGCGATGGCGCAGGATATCAGCATCAATCTCGGCGGCGGCAATGGCGGCGTGACCGAGCGCGCGATCCAGCTGATCGCGCTGCTCACGGTGCTGTCGATCGCGCCGTCGATCCTGGTCATGATGACGTCGTTCACGCGCATCGTGGTCGTGCTCTCGCTGCTGCGCACCGCGCTCGGCACCGCGACCGCGCCGCCGAACTCGGTGATGATCGCGCTTGCGATGTTCCTCACCGCCTTCGTGATGGGGCCGGTGCTGCAGAAATCCTATGAGGACGGCATCAAGCCATTGGTCGCCAACCAGATCGGCGTCGAGGAAGCGCTGCAGCGCGCCTCGGTCCCCTTGCGCGGCTTCATGCAAAAGAACGTCCGCGAGAAGGATCTGAAGCTGTTCATTTACCTCTCCGGCGAGCCGCCACCGGCGACGCCGGAGGAGATGTCGCTGCGCATCCTGGTCCCGGCCTTCATGATCTCGGAGCTGAAGCGCGCCTTCGAGATCGGCTTCCTCCTGTTCCTGCCGTTCCTGATCATCGACCTCGTGGTCGCCTCGGTCTTGATGTCGATGGGCATGATGATGCTGCCGCCGGTGGTAGTCTCGCTGCCGTTCAAGCTGATCTTCTTCGTGCTGGTCGACGGCTGGGCGCTGGTGGCCGGCAGCCTGGTGCAGAGTTACGGGGGGTAGCAGCCCCGCGAAACATTCATGGCCTCATCGCTGGATCGGCCGTGCCGTTGCACTATCATGCGCGGCACCGCATCCAGGGAGCCGTGCCGTGCAGCAGCCATTCGACCGCGCCGCAGAAGATCTCGGCAACGCCATCCATCTCGAGCATGTCAACGTGCAGGTGCCGGACCAGCGCCTCGCCACGCTGTTCTACGTCGCCGGCATCGGGCTGACCCGCGATCCCTATCTGATGGTCTCCGACAGCAACATGTGGGTCAATGCCGGCCGCAGCCAGTTTCATCTGCCGAGCGGCAGGCCGCAGGTGTTGCGCGGCCACACGGCGATCGTGATCGCCGGACGGCAGGCCCTGCTCCAGCGGCTTGCCGCGGTTGCGCCCAAGCTCGAAGGCACCGCGTTCAGCTATCGCGAGCGCAACGATCACGTCGAGGCCATTTGCCCGTGGGGCAATCGGCTCCGCTGCTTTGAACCGGACGCCGAGCGGTTCGGGCGCATCGCGCTCGGCATGCCCTATGTCGAGTTCGACGTGCCGCGCGGCACGGCCGAGGCGATCAGCCGGTTCTATCCCGAAATCATGGGCATCCCCGCCAGCGTCGTGAGCGGCGAAGCTGTCGTCGCGCGCGCCAAGGTCGGCAAGGATCAGTACCTGCAATTCCGCGAGACCGACCAGGTGCAGAGCGAGTTCGACGGCCATCACGTCCAGATCTACATCACGGACTTCTCCGGCCCCCACAAGCGGCTGCGCGAGCTCAACCTGGTGTCCCGCGAGGACAATCAGTACCAGTACCGCTTTTGCGACATCGTCGATCCTGCCAACGGCCGGCACCTGTTCACCGTCGAGCATGAGGTGCGCAGCGCCACCTATCCGATGTATCTGCGGCCGCTGATCAACCGCAATCCGGCGCAAACCAACCGCACCTTCGCCAACGGCTACGACCAGGCGCCGTGGGCGATGGGGCCGGACCAGTATGACGGATGAGCGCGCGCACTCGTCCGCATCGCGACATCATCAGCATCCCCAGCCACGAGACGACATGCTTCCCTCCCAGCGCCATCTGTTCGAGATCCCACGCGAGGTCTGCTACCTGAACTCCGCGTCCTACAGCCCGCTGCCGTTGAAAACGCTCGACGCCGGCCGCGCGGCGGTCGGACGCAAGGGCCAGCCCTGGACGATCGACGCCGGCTTCGCCGGCCGCCAGCATGAACGCGCGCGCACCGCGGCGGCGCGCCTGATCAATGCCGATGCGAATGACATCGCGCTGATCCCGGCGATCAGCTACGGCATAGCGACCGTGGCGAAGGCCCTAACCATTCCACGCGGCACCCGCGTCATCGTGCTGGAGAACGACCACTCCTCGCCGGTGCTGGAATGGCACGCCCGCGCCGAGGCGCAGGGGTTCGTCGTCGACACCGTGCGCCAGCCCGCCGATGGCGACTGGACGTCGGCGGTGCTTGCAACGATCGACCGCTCGGGCGCGCCGCCGGTCGGCCTCGCCTCGATCTCGTCAGTGCACTGGTCCGACGGCGGCATCATCGACGTCGACAAGGTGCAGGCCGCACTGCGGCGGCAGGGTGCGATGTTCGTGATCGACGCGACGCAGAGCACGGGTGTCGTGGCGATGGACGTGACACGACTTGATCCGGACGCCGTGATCTTCCCGACCTACAAATGGCTGATCGGCCCCTACGGCCGCGCCTTTCTCTACGTTGCAAAACGCCACCAGAACGGTGTGCCGCTGGAGCAGACCTCCGCCGGCCGCCGCAATGTGAACTCCGAGAACCCGGTCTATTTCGGCGATCTCGCCTATGTCGACAATGCCCGGCGCTATGACATGGGCGAGCGCGATCATTTCATCACACTGGAGATGGCCTCGATCGGCATGGAGATGATGGCGGAATGGGGCGCTGCCGCCGTCAGCGCGCGGCTCGCGATGCTGAACGAGCGGATCGCCGACGGGGTGCGCGATCTCGGGCTCAATTTGCCGGCGCGCGGCCTGCGTGCGCCGCACATCCTGAGCCTCAGCATGGCCGACGGAATTCCGAAGGAGCTGATCGCGCGGCTCGCCGCCGAGAACATCCATGTCGCGCTGCGGCTCGGCCGGATGCGGATCTCGCCGCACGTCTTCAACGACGAGGCGGATGTCGACCGCTTCGTCGCTGTCTTGACGAAAGCGCTGCGCGGCTAGCCTCGCTTTCGTCCCAGCGCCACGACGCTGAACAATTCAATCGCCAGCGCGACCGCGACGCCGGCCGCGCCGATCACGAACAGCAGCGTATAATCGCCGCCGCTCTGCGCGAACAGCCAGGACAGGCCGTAGGCGCCCGCCGCCTGGAACAGTGCGAAGGTCGTGGTCGCCTGCGCCCAGGCCGAGCGCTGGCTCGCGGCGGAATGCGGGATCAGTTCGTGGATGCGGCCGATCACCAGCGGCACGATGCCGGGCGTGAAGCCGCCGACGATGAGGCTCGACACTATCAGCGCGGCGGGCGAGTTCGTCACGGCGGGCAACGCGACCGCAACGGCCTCGATCAGGAACGCCGCGCGCAGCGCCGCAGCGAAGCCGGCGCGATCGGCGAGATGTCCTGTCAGCAGCGGGCCGACCACGGCGCCGATGCCGTACAGCACCCAGTAATATGATCCTGCCGCGATCCCCTGCCCGAGGCCGCGGGCGACATAATCAACCAGGAACACCATGTGCGGCACCAGCGCCAGCGCATTGAGGCCATATTCCACGCACAGCGCGATCACCAGCGGCGAGCGCACACTATGCGCAGCAGGCTGCTCGGCCGCAGCATGCGAGGCAGGCACTTCCGCGGGCCATGCCTTCCAGCTGATCAATGTCAGCACCGCCGACAGCACGCCAAGGCCGTACCAGGCCTGCTTGATGCCCTGCTGCAGCAACAGCGGCACCAGCGTCCCTGACGCGGCGACCCCCAGTCCGACACCGGCGAAGATCACGCCGCCGATCAAACCGCGCTTGCTCGGCGCGGTGTTCGGCAGGATCGCGGTCGCCGCCAGCACCATGATCACGCCGCCGCTGATGCCGGCGAGAAAGCGGAAGCCGAAGAACCAGATGAAGGAGATCGGCACCGCGCAGGCAAAGCAGGTCACGGCCGCCAGCACCATCATGCCGCGCAGCGCCCACACCGAACCGACGCGCGCGCCGAGATCGCGGGCGATCAGCGCGCCGGCGAGATAGCCGGCAAGGTTGGCGGCACCGAGATACACCGCTTCCGCCGGCGTGAACCATTTCGCTGCTATCAGCGCCGGGATCAGCGGCGTGTAGGCAAAGCGCGCCAGCCCGAGCCCGACCAGCGAGGCGCACAGTCCCGCGGCTGCGGACAGCCATAGCGGCCCGCTTGTATCGCGATGCGGCTCGGCGTGATGGCGCCTGTCATGATCGACATTGGCTGACATGGACATCGCAGTAGGCCCTCCGGCCGTTCGTGAAAAATGATTAGTTGCGATCGCAGCAATCGCTCGCAGCGATCACAGCTCACTCTCCCGATCGGCAGAGGTGCCAGGTTCGATGTGGCAAAAGCCGTCAGCGCCTTAGTGACCGGCGCTCTGGCCGCCGTCGACATGCAGGATCTCGCCGGTGACGAAGCCCGCGCCTTCCAGGAACAGCACGGCGTCGACGATGTCCTTCATCTCGCCCATGCGGCCCACCGGATGCAGCTTGGCGAGGAAGTCGTGGGTCTCGGGGGCGTGCATCGGCGTCTTGATCACGCCGGGCGCAACCGCGTTCACGCGGATGCCCTTGGCGGCATATTCGATCGCGAGCGACTTGGTCGCCGCGCTGAGCCCGCCCTTGGTCAGCGACGCCAGCACCGAGGGCACGTTGCTGTTGGCATGGTCGACCAGGCTGGTCGTGATCTGCACGATATGCCCCGACCCCTGCTTGACCATCTCCTTCGCCACGCGGCGGGTGATGTAGAAGAAGCCGTTGAGGTTGGTTGCGAGCACCGCGGCGTAATCCTGATCGGTGTGGTCGGTGAACGGCTTGGCGACAAAGATGCCGGCATTGTTGACCAGCGTGTCGACACGGCCGAAGCGCGCCAGCGCCTGCTTGACGATGCGATCGGCTACCTCGGGATCGCCGATGTCGCCCGGGACCGCCAGCACATCAGCATCGGTCGACGGCTTGATGCTGCGGGAATTGGCGACGACGCGGTAGTTGCGATCGCGATAGCCCTTGACGAGCGCTTCGCCGATCCCCTGCGACGCACCGGTGATGATGGCAACCTTCTGCTCTGCACCCATGATCTCTCTCCATGTGTTGCTGAAGCGGCATCAGCACCGCCTCGATGGAGAGCAAGCTAGATACATCCGCATTTCGTGCGAATGCCCGCTATTCGGCAGACACTCTTCCGCGGCGCGAACGACTGGCCCGGCTGGCCTCGCGCGACAGCCGCTCGAAATAGCGTTTCAGCCGCGGCGTCGCGAAATCGACGAAGGCGCGCACCTTGGGCACGTCGAAGCGACCCTGCGGCGCCAACAGATGCACCGGCAAGGCCGGATGCTCGTCCTTGGCAAGCAGGATCTGCAATCGCCCGTCACGGATTTCCTCGGCAATGTGATACGAGAACAGCCGGGTGACGCCGTGCCCTTCGCTGGCCGAGGCGACCGCTGCCCGCACCGTGTTGACGACAAGGCGCGGCGCGAACTGGACCGCGCGCGCCACCTTCGACTTCGCGGCCGGCGGAAAGCTCCAGGAGTCGAGCCCGAAATGCGTCATTGCGATGATCTGGTGCTTTGCGAGATCAGCCGGCTCGCCGATCACGGGATGCTGCGCGAGATAACCCGGCGACGCCGCGACCACGCGGCGCACCTCGCCGAGCTTGATCGCGACAAAATTGGAATCGGCGAGCTGCGCGATGCGCAGCGCGACGTCGATGCCCTCGTCGATCAGGTTGACGGTGCGATCGAGCATCACGAGCCGCACCGTCACTGCCGGATACTCGGTCATGAAGGCGTCGAGCAGCGGCCGCAGCACGTCCTCGCCGACGACGACGGGTGCGGTGATGGTCAGCGTGCCGCGCGGCGCCGACCGCTCGCCGCCGGCCGAGATGTCGGCCTCCTCGAGCTCGCTGAGGATCCGCCGGCACGCCGCCGCGTAACGCTGGCCGGCGTCGCTCAGCTTCAGCGACCGCGTGGTACGATGAAGCAGCTCGGCCCCGACATGATGCTCGAGGAACGCGATCGCCCGGCTGATCGCCGCTGGCGAGCGCCGTAGCTTCCGCCCCGCACCGGCAAGGCTGCCCTCGTCGACCGCCGCGACGAAGACCTTCATGGCGTCGATGCGGTCCATCGCTCTCCCCGGTTCGCGGCCGCCACTAGCCCTCTACGTCATACTGCTTGCTGAGGTGATCGCCGATCTGCACCAGCATCGCGACGCATTCGGGGTAGCCGGGCCGCGCCACCGTGGCCTCGTTGGCGCTGGCGCGAAATTCCCAGCTGTCGCCGTCGCGCAGCACGGAGATGTTGATGCCGTCGGGGCAGTCGGCATGGACCTTCAACTCGGCCCGCGCCATCGCGACGAGTTCGGCTTCGGTCTTGATCGGCTTGCTCATGTGACGGCGTCCTCCCGGCTGGCGACATCAGCCATGGTTGCCGATTTGGCAGCCGAATGTCGAGAGGACGCCCCCGATCACGGGCTGTTGCAATTGACAAATTGCGGGTCCCGGCGAACATTGGGCTGGGTCGATACCACCCGCCGCTTGCACCCCGCCCGGGGACGGTGAACGTATCAAGCCAGGTTTCAGGCTTCCTTTGCCCGCACGAACGGGTCAGCAACGCAAGCCCCTGACGCTTTCCGTTCGTCGATGCAAAGGTTGATCCCATGCGCGACTTTCGTGATGCCAAGGCCATGGCGCAGACGCTGCGCGAAGCGCTCGCTGCCAAATCGATCCCCCTCACCCACAGCGACAGCCTGGAGCTGATCGCCAACGTCCTCGGTCTGCGCGACTGGAACACGCTGTCCGCCCGGATTCACTCCGCCGGACGGCCGAGCACGCCGGCACAGGCTGCAGACTCCACCGCAGAATCACCGCCGATCGTCACGCGGCAGGAGACCGCCGTCGATTCAGCCACGCTCGATCGTTATGCCGGGTTCTATCAGCTCAACGACCGCGCCGTGTTCACGGTGACACCCGACGAACATCATCTGGTGATGCAACTGACCGGGCAGCGCTCGGTGCGGTTCTTTGCAGAGAGCGTGACCGAATTCTTCGCCAGGATTGTCGACGCGCAGGTCAGCTTCGTTGTCGGACCGGACGGACGTGCCAGTTCGCTGATTCTGCATCAGAACGGCAGCGATATTCCGATGGCGCGTATCGACGCCGCGACAGCAAGGAAGATCGCCGATCAGACGGCGGAGCGCGTCAAGAACCAGTCGGCAAATCCTGGAACCGAGGCTGCGCTGCACCGGCTGATCGATGGGATCGCCAGGGGGAATCCCAACTACAATGAGATGAGCCCGCCCCTGGCGGCGGCGACCCGCAAGCAGATGGCGTGGCTTCAGCCCCTCGCGGACCTCGGCACGATCCAATCGATCCGCTTTCTCGGTGTCGGCGAGCAAGGCGAAGACGTCTATAGCGTCAGACAGGCGAACGGCGCTACGCGCTGGCGCATCGCGCTCGACGACAAGGGGATCATTTCGACCGCGTGGGTGACTCCCGGCCCGTAACAGCCCGTTCCGCTACGGCGTCGCGCCGGCGCGGCGCTCGCCCTTGATGAGCGGCAGCGTGCTGACCGGCGCGTCCTTCGGCTTCTCCGGCAGCGATCCGGTCGTGACCGGATCGGGCAGCGGCGCGCGGGCGGTGGCGTCGGGGAAGCGGGTCTTCATCTCGCGGATGAAGCCGTCGAGCGTGTCGACGCTGGCGGCCATCCGCGCGATCTGGGCGAACTCGGCGCTTGAGGTCGCGACCGGCTTGCTGGCCGCGTCGAACGCCAGTTTGTCGGCATCGCCGGACATCAGCGGCGCGTATTTTTCCCGGAATCGGGACAGGCCGATGGTGTCCTCGGCGAGCGCATAGCCGACTACGGCGCGGATGACGTCGGCCTTCTCGCTCGGATTGAGCGGGGTGAAGTCGCGCCAGCGGTCGCCGTAATAGAGCTCGATCTGCTCGGATGCCTCGCGCCAGTGCCGCGACGCCCAATAGATGTCCGAACGCAGCCGGATCGCCTCGCGCCCAGTGATGTTCGAGATGATGTCGAGCGCGAGGTCGTGCCGGCCGACGTCGCTCTGCGCACGCGCCTCGAGCAGCAGCCGCTGCTGGCGCAGTTCGCCGGAGAGGTCTGCGATCCGGGTCGAGCGCAGCGCGCCAATGGCGCGGTCGGGCTTGCGGTTCATCAGATAGACCATCGCAAGCCGCGCGGCGACCTGGGCGCGCGCCGCGCCTTCGAGCCGCTTGTCGACCTGGTACTGCAGGAGGTCGGCGGCCTGGTCGAGCAGATCGACGCCGACGAGACGGTCGGCGAGACGGCGGATCATCTCGTCGCCGCGGCGGCCGATCGGCGTCAGCTCGCGATAGTCGTAGAAGGTGCCGAGCGCATCGATCGGCGCCATCTCGTCGCCCTTCGGGCCGAGATAGAGCTGCACGAACAGCGCCGAGGCGGCATCCTGCGCCTGGCGCGATTCCGGCGCGTTCGGCTGCAGCCGGGTCGCCGCACGTGTCACCGCGAAGGCATCGGAATAGCGCGCGGTCTCGGCATAGATCTTCGACAGCACGTACAGCGTCTTCAGCTCGATATTGTCGCCGCGCCACAGCATCGACAGGAGCTCGAGCTCCTTCAGCACATCGTCGCGGCCGATCTCGCCGCGCTTCTGCCGCAGCAGCGTCTCCAGCAGTCTGCCTTCGGCGGCGGCCTGCCGGTCGGGCGAACTGGCGGCGAAGCGATAAGCGTCGAGCGCATCCTTCTCCTGGCCGAGCGCTTCGGCTAGCCGGCCGCGCAGCACCGCAACCGCGGGCTTGAGCGCGTCGGGAACGCCGACCACGTCGAGATCGCTCTTGCGCCGCGCGGCGCCGGCATAGTCCTTGACCTCGAGCGAGGCCTTCATCGAGTCGATCGTGACGATGCGCTGCAGATCGGGCGGCAGCGTCGCGACCGCGAATTCGGCGTTCTTGAACTTTTCGCGCGCCTCAGGCCATTTGCCCTCGCGGGCGAAGGCCAGCCCCTTCCACAATTGGGAATCGTAACCGTTGCCGATCACGGGATTGGCGAGGTCCTTGAGGCCCTGCGCCGGGTGCCCGATCAGGATGCTGGCCACCGCGTGCACCATCACCACGGACGCTGCCTCGCTGCCGCGCTTGCTCTCGGACAGCATCAGATTGGCGACACCATGGGCTTCCTGGTACATGCCGCGCGCCATGTAGAAATCGGCGAGATCGAGCCGCGCCTGCGGCAGCTGCTCGGCATTGGCCGTCGAAGCCGCCACAATCAGCCCGTCGAGCTGCTTGAGGAAATTCTCCGACTGGTTCTTGCGCCACTCGTCCGGATCGAACAGCGGCTTCACTGCCGCGGTCGCCCGCTCGGCGGCGACGTCGGCCGACGACAGCGTCAGGCCGCCGGGCCGGCCCAGCATCACCTTGTCGACGCCGACCTCCGCCTTGACGTCGTCGGCGTTCGGATGAACCACGACACCGTGGATCGATTCCAGCAATGAGAGCTCGACAAAGTCCTGCCGCTTGATGATGCCGCGGGTCGGCGGCGGCGCGGTCACGACCCAGAGCGTATCGCCCGCATCGGGATCGATCAGTCTATGGAGCTGGCCGGGATTGGCGAGCGGCACGCTGACATTGGCGAGCGAAGGCTCGCTGATGTTGCGCACAACGCTGAGCGGCAGCGGCGGCTTCTGCACCCGGTCGGCGAAGGTCAGCGTCCAGCTCACGCCGCGCGAGCGATCGTCGCTCTCGAGTGACGGCATCTGCGGCCGGTTGAGGCGGAAGCGCACCGCCTGCCCCTTCTCCAGCGCGATCCGGCTGACGTCTGATATCAGCGAGCCGGCCTTGGTGCGGATCGGATCGACGTCGATCGCCTCAGGCGTGTCGAACACCATCCACACCGTGTCGGCGCGACGGAACAGCGCCGCCGGCGTCACGCCGGGGAATGAGAACGTCACCCGCAACCCGTCGCTGTCGCGCAGGGCTTCGACCGCGGAACTGGCAGCAGACTTGGCGCTGGCGCGGGCCTCTGCAGGCGGCGATGGCGCCGCTGGCTTCGGCGCCTCCATGGCCGGCACGGCCGCGACAGCAGCCGCAGGCTTCGGCGCGTCGCTCTGTTCGGTCGCAGCGCTGCCCTCGCGCGGCGCGGCCGGTGCAGCGGCTTTCTCGACGTCGGCCGCCGGCGCCGCGGCGATCTTCGGCAGCTCCGAATTGGGCAGCTCGGATCTCGGCTGTTCCGATTTGGCGGGCACGGGCGCCGGTTGTTCGGTCGTGGCCTGTTCGGGCTTGACCGGCTCGGACTGCACCTGTTCGGACTTTACCGGGTCGGACTTTACCTGCTCCGACTTGGCCGGCTCCGCCTTGGGTTGCTCTGCCTTGAGTTGCTCGGACTTGATCTCGATCTTGGCTTGCTGCGCGATGCTCTCCGACGTCACCGGCGCGATCGCAGCCGCCCCCTTCGGCATGCCGCGCGGCGTCGGCAACAACGAGCTCAGCGAGGGCTTCGCCGCCGGCTGCTGCTCGCTCTGCTGGAAGGCGACATCGACGATGTAGTTCTTCTCGTCGCGGAACGAATGCACGTCGACATCGCCAACCAGCGTCACGTCGACCGCCGAGGTATCCGTGTCGGCGCGCGAACTGATCGACGCGACGTTCGGGGGAGCGGCAACCTTGGCATCGGCGAGGTCGAAGGCCAGGACCGAGTTGAAGGACAGCGTCAGCTTCTGCTCGTTCAGCACCGAGGAGACGCTGACCCCGTCGGGGACCTCGAACACGAAACGGACGAAGGTGGGCTGCACCAGCGCGCGAACCCGGATCGGCGGCTTCTTCTTGGCGGCATCGGCGGCGCGCTGGATACGCAGCAGACGCTCGGCGGCACGGGCGCGCTCCGCCAGCTCGCGGATCACTTCCTGCGGCAGCGACGGCGGCGGGCCGGTCCAGCCGTCGGGCAGGAAGTCGACGAAGATGCGCTCGCCGGCGGTCATGGTGTTGATGGTGACGCGCCGCGCCAGCGACAGGCGGATCGCCGAACCGTCGGGATCGCGGCGCGCGGCGCCGACATAGTCGGGCACCGCATCCGAGAGTTTCTCGACGGGGATATCGACCGGACGCTTGAAGCGGATCACGATGATCGAGCCGGCGGTCGTGACCTCCGACTCGACATCCTCCTTCAGCTTCAGCACCAGCCGGGCATAGCCGTTCGCGGCCGAGAATGTCGCCTCGCCCGGCACCGGCGGCAGGTCTTGGGCCCGCACCGTGGCTGGATATGTGAGGGTTGTAACGGCAAGGCCGGTGGCAAGCAGGCACAGACGGGCAGTCCGCGCCCAGGCGCGGCCTAGCGACCATGTTTCAGCGGCAGCCGTTCGCGCCATCTCGAAACGTCTTCTCGGATCTCAGCCATACCAGCGCGAAGCGCCCTCGCCCACGCGTCCCGATCTTGGATCGGGCGGCGTTAAGGAGCTGTTAACGTCAATTGATTGTTTCAGAGGACGCTACGAGGGGACCAGGAAGGTGTCTTTGAAGCGGGTTTCGGAGGCGGCTTCGCCCCTGCGGTAATCTGTCGGTCGAACGTCTTTGCGGTATGGTTAAAGAACACTTGCCATCACATTGGAACGGCTCGCGGAAATGGGCGGTTCAAGCTGCCGCTCTATACGACGAGATTCGACATCCAGAATCATCTGAAAGCACTTGAGCAGCAAACCGCTTGTATCGCAGCGGTGCTGGATGAGGACGATCCATCTTTCGTCGCCACGGCTATCGCCGACGTCGCGAAGGCGTCTGGCTCGCGGGCGCAAACCCGCCGAAGGTTAGCCTCTGAGGCTAGCGCGCTCCGTCAATTCGTCTTCGGCGTGAGCATCTTGCCTTCGATCTTGGGAAGATCGTCTGTTGATACCGACTTGTCGCCGCCGGCGCGGCGGGCGAGTTCGACCGTGAGCCGTTCGGCGGCCTCGGGCTGCATCAGGCCGAGGATGTCCGACATCTTGCGCGGCTGGATCTGCGAGGCGATCTGGTAGAGCACGGTCATTTCCAGCCGATCGAACACTTTTGCGGCGTCCTTCGGCTTCATGTTCTCGTACATGGTGACGATGCCCTTGAAGCGGGCGGCGTCGGCTTCTGCCTTGGCCGCCGCATCGGCATTCGTCTTGGCGTCATTGGCCTTGGCCTCCTCGACCTTGGCCTCGATGCGCTTCTCGGCGGCCTTCAGCAGGCTTTCGCGAATCTCGACCTCGCGGGCACGCGTCTCCAGCTCCTGGCGGCGCGACTGCAGCCGTTCCAGGATCGCGCGTTCGGACGCCGACACCGGCGGCGGCGCATCCAGATTGACCACCACGCCGTCGGGCTTGGGCGCCTCAGCGGCCGGCGCGGCCGGTTTCGGTGCCTCGTCCTTCTTCGCGTCCTTGCCCTCGACCGATCCCGTGATGTCGCCGGGATCGGCCTTGAACTTGCTGTCGGCAACCGCCTTGGGAGCGCCGGGGAAGTTGAAATTCTGCTGCGCCCAGGACGGGCCGGCCGGGCCGGCCGGCGGCGCGTCATCGGCAAACACGTACCCGCCATCGAGCACGAGGCCCGCGACCTTCAGCACCATCAGGCCGAAGATCGCAACCAGCACCACGGGCATCACTCTGATGTCACGAAGCAACTTCATGCAGCGAGGCCGCCGGCCCTCCTGCGCTCGGTGAAGGCTTCAGCCGCCGCGGCAACCGCGCGTGCCGCCGAAACCCTGGGCGCTGGCGCCACTGGCGCGGCAGGCGCCGGTGCCGGCGCTTGCGCGGGCTCCGGCGGCCGCGCGGCCATCGCGATCTTGGACAGGCGGCGCACCACATGGTCGCCTTCCGCCAGTTGGTTCTTCAGCTGCGCCGACATCTGCACCGCCGCGTCGAGCTGGTTGCCAAGGTTCTCGTTGACGTCGCGCACCGCGTGCTTCAATCCGCCGATCGCCCGCTCGGCGATCTCGGTCGCGGTGATCAATTCGGCGATCGTCGCCTTCAGCGAATGCTCGTCCGCCTTCAGCCGTTGCAGCCGCTTGTTGAGCAGCCAGCAATAGCCGATCGTCAGCATCAGCAGCACGGCTACCAGACTCTCGATTGCTAGTCCAAGCACGTGACTCATGGTGCCTCCATCATCTTGGTCCGCTCGTCCGCCTTCTCGAACATCGCGAAGGTGGTTTGGGGTTTACGCAAATTCTTGGTGACGCGGATCGCGACGCGGTCGCCGACGCGGCCCATGCGCCCCTCCGTCAGGGTGACATTGCCGCAACGGACCGAGACCAGCGCGTCGGAACGGATGTCCAGCGGCAGCGTGTCGCCGACCTTGAGCTTCATCAGCTCCTTGAGCGGGATATCGGCCTCGTACAGCACCGCATCGACCGCAATCTCGGCCTGCGCCACTTCGGTGGCGAAATGGCCTTCCCAGATCGGATCGCGGCCGAACTTTTCGCCCATGAACATCTGCAACAGCACGTTGCGGATCGGTTCGATGGTGGCGTAGGGCAGCAGCAATTCGACATTGCCGCCGCGGTCTTCCATGTCGATGCGCAGGCGCACCAGGATCGCGGCATTGGCCGGACGGCTGATCGCGGCAAACCGCGGATTGGTCTCGAGCCGGTCGATCGTGAAGGTCACCGGCGACAGCGGCCGGAACGCCTGCTCGGCATCCGACAGCACCACCTCGACCAGCCGCTTCACGAGGTTGGTCTCGATCGTGGTGTAGGGCCGGCCCTCGATCTTGAGCTGGGTCTGGCCGCGGCGGCCGCCGAGCAGCACGTCGATCATCGAATAGATCAGGTTGGAGTCGACCATGGCGAGGCCGAAATTCTCCCATTCCTCCGCCTTGAACACCGAGAGCACCGCCGGCAGCGGGATCGAGTTCATGTAGTCGCCGAAGCGCACCGAGGTGATGCGGTCGAGCGAGACCTCGACGTTGTCGGAGGTGAAATTGCGCAAGCTGGTCGTCATCAACCGCACCAGGCGGTCGAACACGATTTCGAGCATCGGCAGACGCTCGTAGGACACCATCGCGGAATCGATGATGGCGCGGATGCCGGAATGATCGTCGAGGCTGACGTCGCCGACCGTGAAGCCGAGGAGATTGTCGATCTCCTCCTGCGACAGCACGCGCTCGCCATTGGTGTTCTTGCCGCCGAAGTCGCGGCTGCCGTCCTCGACCATGGCGGCCCATTGCAGCGCCATGTTCTCGGTGAGCTCGTTCTTGGCAGCTTCCGCCGCAGCCGCCGCAGGATCCTCGGAATCGAGCGAGGCTTCCCATTGGGCCGCAATGGCGTCCTGGTCCATCTGGTCGTTGCCGGCCATGGCTTTACATCCGCCCCGTCACTGGATCACGACTTCCTTGAACAGCACCGCGTTCACCTGGTTGGGCGCCAGCGCGAGGTTGACGCGCTTGGTCAGCTCTTCCTTGAGGCGGAACAGGCCGGCCGAGCCGTTGAGATCGCTCGGGCGCAGCTCGCGCATGTAGGTCTGGAACAGGTCGGTGACGCGCGGCAGCGCCGGCTTGATCGCCTCGACCTGCTTCTCTTCCTTGATCTCAAGCACGAGCTTCAGCTTGAGATATTGCACCCGCTCGCCGGGCGCGCCGACCAGATTGACCAGCATGTCGGGCACGTCGACAAAGCTCGGCGGCTTCGGCGGCGGCGCTTCGGCGTGCTGCTCCTCGCCGTGACCGCGCATGAAGAAGAACCATCCGCCCGCCCCCGCGCCGAGCACGACGAGGAAGCCGACGACGGCAATGATCAGCTTGAGCTTGCCCTTCTTCGGAGCGGCCGCGCCCTCGCCGCTATCCGTCTTTTCCTCGTCCGCCATCGTCCGCTCGCTTCAACCTGAAGGATGCGAACGCGATTTGCCCCAGCTTTGGCTTGAAGACGCGATACAAAGGCCGCCGGCGCACACGCGCCCCAATGCCGGCAACACTGGGGTCATAATGGTTAACGGAAGATTAGGATTTACCTTCAACTAGGAAAAAACTGCCGGGCAAACATGGTCAACAAGACCTTTCTGCCGCCCGGCACGCCCCCGAAAAACACCTAACCCATTCAAATATCTGATTATTTAAAGTTGGCACGGGTTTCGCTGAGAGGACAACGTGACTGGCGGGTTTGGGAGAACCCAATGGTTATCGACGGTCCGGCGTGAAGGTTTGGGAGAACCTTTCGCATCGGATCACCTCACAGGGGAGAACCACCGATGCAGAATACGCTTCTGGTCGGACTATCGAAGCAGATGGTGCTGGAACGGCAGATGGATGTCGTTTCCAACAACATCGCGAACATGAACACCAACGGCTACAAGGCCGACCGGTCGCTGTTCCAGGAATATCTGTCCTCGAACGCGCATGAGGACAATTTCGCGTCCTCCGACCGCCGCGTCTCCTTCGTGCAGGACCGCGCGACCTTCCACGACTTCTCGCAGGGCCCGACCGAAGAGACCAAGAACCCGCTCGACGTCGCGATCGACGGCAACGCCTTCCTGGTGGTGCAGACGCCGGGCGGCGAGCGCTACACCCGCGACGGCAACCTTCAGATCAACAATCGCGGCCAGCTCGTCACCGCCTCGGGCTACCAGGTGCTCGGCACCGCCGGCCCGATCACGTTCCAGCAGACCGATCACGACGTCAACATCGCCCCCGACGGCAACGTCAGCGTGCTCGAGGGCACGTCCCGCCTCGACTCGATCCGCGGCAAGCTGCGCCTGGTCTCGTTCGCGCAGGCCCAGCGCCTGCTGAAGGAAGGCTCCAACCTTTATGTGCCGGGCGAAGGCGCGGCGCCGCAGCCGGACACCAAGGCGCAGATCCGCCAGGGCTTCATCGAGAAGTCGAACGTCAATTCCGTCGTCGAGATGAGCCGCATGATCGAGATCACGCGGACCTACACCCAAATCGCCTCGCTGCTCCAGCAGCAGAGCGACCTGCACAAATCGGCGATCGAGAAACTCGCCGACGTGCCGAACTGATCCGGGGGACTGACAGATGCGCGCACTTTATACCGCGGCGACCGGAATGGCGGCACAGGAACTCAGCGTTCAGGTGATCTCCAACAACATCGCGAACCTGCGTACCACCGGCTACAAGAAGCAGCGCGCTGCGTTCCAGGACCTGATCTACGACCATGTGCGCCGGGTCGGCGCGCAGGCCTCCGACCAGAACACCATCATGCCGATGGGCATCGACCTCGGCGGCGGCGTCAAGACCGTCGGCACGCCGCGGATGATGACCCAGGGCACGCTGTCGCCGACCGGCAACGATCTCGACATCGCGATCCGCGGCGAAGGCTTCTTCAAGATCCTGATGCCGGACGGCACCTTCACCTACACCCGCGACGGCTCGTTCCAGATGGACAACCAGGGTCGCATCGTCAACGCGCAGGGCAATCTGCTGCAGCCGACGATCACGATCCCGCAGAACGCCTCCGGCCTCACCATCAATGCGCAGGGCCAGGTCTCGGTGACGCTGCCGGGCCAGACCGCATCGACCAACATCGGCCAGGTCGGCTTGACCCGCTTCATCAACAAGGCCGGCCTGATGCCGATCGGCGACAACCTGTTCCAGGAGACGCCGGCCTCCGGCCAGCCGCAGGACGGCATCGCCAACACCGACGGCTATGGCGACATGCAGCAGAGCAACCTCGAACAGGCCAACGTCGAAGTGGTCTCGGAAATCTCCGACCTGATCGCCGCGCAGCGCGCCTATGAGATGAACTCGAAGGTGGTCTCCGCGGCCGACCAGATGATGCAGTCGACCTCCAACCTGTTCCGCTGAGGATGATGTCGATGTTCGCCCGCTCACTCCTGATCGCAGCCGCGCTCCTCGCGGTGACCGCGCTACCAGCCGCGGCACAAAGCCGCGGCGAGACCATCGCGGTGCCGACGCTGCGCGCCAGCGTCACGGTCGCGGACGACATCGTGCGGGTCGGCGACCTCATCGACAATGCCGGCAGCGCCGGCAGCATCGCGATCTACCGCGCGCCCGACCTCGGCACCACTGGTACGCTGCCGGTCGCGCAGGTGCTGAACGTGCTGCGCACCCACCAGGTGATCGGCGTCGACACCCGCGAGCTGAAGGAGATCACCGTCACGCGGCTCGCGCGCACCATCGACAGCAAGGAGATCGAGCAGCAGTTGTCGCGCGCGCTGGAGGGCCGCCACGGGCTCGGCAGGGCCGGCAACATCGCGCTGACCTTCGACCGCGATCCCGGCGACCTCCGCCTCGAGGCAACCAGCACCGGCGCGATGCAGCCCGTCGCCGTGCGCTACGACCAACGCTCGACGCGTTTCGACGTTACCTTCGAGGTCAGCAACGAAGCCGGCACGGCTCCGTACAAGCTGCGCCTCACCGGCACCGCGATCGAGACCATCGACGCCGCCGTGCTGACGCGCAATGTCGAACGCGGCGACGTGCTGAAAGCCTCCGACGTGGTGGTCGAGCGCCGTCCGAAAGCCGAAATCGGCAACGACGCGGCGGTGCGCGACGGCGCCGTCGGCATGCAGATGCGCCGCCAGATCCGCGCCGGCCAGGCGCTGCGCACAGCCGACATGGCAAAACCCGATCTCGTCACCCGCGACCAGAACGTCACGCTGGTCTACCGCACCTCCGGTCTCTACCTCACGATCCGCGGCAAGGCGATGGATGGCGGCGCAGAGGGCGACGTCGTCAACGTGATGAATTTGCAGTCCAAGCGCGCCGTCTCCGGCGTCGTCACCGGCCGCGGCGAGGTTTCGATCTCGGTTGCGACCCCGCGCGGAGCGCCGGCCGCCGACGCCGCCTCTTCAGATTCCGCTCCCGTCAAGCTGAGTTCAGTTGCACCAAACGCCGAGTAAAGTTCATGTCCCAGTACCGCATCAACCGCCTCATCCTGACCGGTGCGCTGCTCGCACTCGGAACGATCGCCAGCGGTTGCTCGTCGATCGACCGTCTCTCCCAGATCGGTGAAAAGCCGAAGCTGACAGAGATCGAGAACCCGACGGCGCAGCCCGGCTACAAGCCGGTGCAGATGCCGATGCCGAAGCCCGAGGTCGCCTCCTACAGCCCCAACTCGCTGTGGCGCAGCGGCTCGCGCGCCTTCTTCAAGGACCAGCGCGCCGCGCGCGTCGGCGACATCCTGACGGTCACGGTGAACTTCACCGACAAGGCCGCGATCGCCAACGAAACCCAGCGCAGCCGCAGCAACTCCGAAGACTCCGGGGTGACCAACTTCCTGGGCTCGCAGACCATCACGCAAGCCAACAAGATTCTGCCCGGCAAGATCCTGACCGCCGAATCCACGGCCTCGAGCGACGGCAAGGGCTCGGTCAACCGCCAGGAAGCGCTGCAGACCAGCGTCGCCGCCGTCGTCACCCAGATTCTCCCGAACGGAAACCTTGTCGTCGAAGGCAAGCAGGAGATCCGCGTCAACTACGAAATCCGCGAGCTGATCGTGGCCGGCATCGTCCGCCCGGAAGACATCCAGAGCGACAACACCATCGACTCCTCGAAGATCGCCCAGGCCCGCATCGCCTATGGCGGCCGCGGCCAGATCACCGACGTGCAACAGCCGCGCTATGGCCAGCAGGTTCTCGACGTGCTCTTGCCCTTCTAACGGCATGATCCCGAAAAGTGGAAACCGGTTTTCGGATAAGGACCATGCCCAAGTAAGATTTTTTCGAGCTCCCACATCTCGTCGCGAACCTAGGCGCGGCGCGGTGTACCAACACGGCCCTCGCTAGCTCCCCTGGCGAGGGCCGTGGCATTCTTGTGACCGGTCGAATGCACTGGAACGTTTTCGAGCGAAGTGGACACCGGTTCGCGTGAAGAAAACGCGTCAAGACAACAATCGAGAGCCCGTTCCGATTCCATCGGAACGGAAAAGGGCACTCGCGCGATCGTCGCGCACCAATCCGATACCGCTTCGTGCAAGTCGCGCAATCGGCTTCTCGGTTCGTTAACCGTCGGGTGAAGGTTAAGTAGCAGTCCCTCCGCTTGCAACGTAGCTAGACGACAACGCAGGGTTTGCAATTCGTGACGGTCATGCAAAGAGACGGTCGATATGCGGCGTGGTTTCGCACGCCGCGCGGCGAAGGAACCGGAATAGTCCATCTCGCAAACGGCAGGATCTCGGGCGGCGACGCCATGTTCACCTATGGCGGCTCCTATCAGCTCGATGGGGACCGCTTCACGGCGGTCCTGACGACGCACAGATATGCCGACGGCCCGTTCACCACCGTGTTCGGATGCGACGAGGTCGAGGCGCAGCTGAGCGGCACCTTCAGCGGCAATCGCGCGGTGTGCTCGGGCACCGCCAAGCAGGCCCCCGGCGTGCTGTTCGAAGCCACGCTGTTTCTGCAGCAACAGGAGCAGGCGCCCGCCCCCGGCCCAAAAACCACGGCAACGCGCGCGGATGTGACGAGGCTGCCGAAGCTCCCCGACCGCCGTACAACCGTCGTGACCCGGCGATTCAGCTGATCGGTCCGCAATCCCGTTGGCATCTCCGCCCCTTCGGGCGTACCATCGCGCATGCGCGAAGCGCAGCCCGATCGATGCAGCCGGAAGGAGGAACGCATGTATGCCGCCATCCGTCACGCCAAGGCGAAGACTGGTAGCGCCGAAGAACTCGCGCGCCGGATCAAGGAAGGCGCAATTCCGATCATCAGCGATGTCGAAGGCTTCATGGCCTATTACGTTGTCTATGCCGGCGACGACACGGTCACCGCGATCAGCGTCTTCAACAATCATGCCGGCGCCGAGGAGGCCAACCGCCGCGCATTGGCCTGGATCGATGACAATCTCGGCCCATTGCTGATCGGCCAAGCCACCGCGGTTGCGGGTCCAGTGATCGTGCACACCAAAGCCTGATTGGCCGCAACCGGGGTTGCGGGGCCAGTGATCGTGCATACGAAAGCTGACGGCCGCGCCGGGTAAACTTCGCCCGGACGGAGCATCTCGGCTCCGACAATCGCCGCCGTTTGCGCTATCATGGCGCCAACGCCGCAAGGCAGAACGATCACGGATACGACCGCAATGAGCACGAGGCCAATCACAGTCATGAGGCTCTTCGCTCATGCTTGCTGCGGTGCGGTCGGCGCCTTTGTGTTCGGCCTGTGCCTCGCAAGCACGATCAGGCACTTCGACGGCCTCTCCCTCGCAGTCACGATTCTATTCGTGATTCCGGTCATCTCCGACTTGTTCTGGACCCGTCGCGAGGTTCGCCAGATGGCTGTCGGCGAAGCTTTCAATCAGCAGGCAACTCAATTCCTCTGGTCCTATCTCTTCTTCACCATGCTCTCGTCGGGCTTTGGCATCGCGGTTATGGCCCTGATTTTGCAGTCGGCGGACTTCACGCGAACCTTTGGCTCAACCCTGTACGGCGTACTGACGTGCGCCGCGATCTATCCGGTTGTCCGCGACGCGAAACGCCTCGCCGATACGGTGGAGCGGCGGACTATCATTTGACCTACCCGCGCCGCTCGGGCCCGTTGCTCAGGACGATGAAAGCCGCGCCGGCGAAATCGTATCGCGCAACCTCACGCATGCCGAGCCGCAAATGCGCCTTGAGCGAGCGCTGATTGTCTTTCCGGATGAAGAGGATTGCCTCGCGGCCCGGAAACGTCGCCTGAAGCTTCGCGTACAGCGCCGGCAGGACTCCAAGGCCGCGCGCGTCCTGGGAGACGCATACCGGACCGTACACATACGCATCGGGACGCCCCGGCCAGGCCTTCAGCATAGCCTGCACCGGCGGAGCCTCATCAAATCCTCGCTCAGACGTCAGAAGAGCGCCGAGCAACCTCTCCGCCTTGTCGGTCGCGATGACGATCGATTGCCCGCTTGAAATGCGCTTCTCGATCGCATCGCGCGGCCATTGCCCGAGCAGCATGCCGCCCCGATCGCCGGTATTGGCCGTCAGCAGCGCGGAAATGGATTCCGCATCCGACGATGTGGCGAGCCTGGTTGTGATCATCACGGATGGACCGGATCGGCAGGCCGCACGCCGGCGCAGCTCATGCCTTCTTCCTCGCGGTTGCGCGAGCGCCCGCGGCCGCCTTCTTCGCCGGCTTCTTCTCAGGTTTCTTGGATTTGGCCTGGTTGAGCTCGATCGCAGCACGGATCAGGGCCTTCAGCGCGCGGTCGTTGATCTTGTCGCCCTCGAACAGATCGATCGCGCGCCGCACATTGCCCTCGAAGCCGGTGTTGAACAGCTTGTCTGGGTCCGGAAGCTGCGCGCCATACATGAAGGTCAGCTTCACCTTGCCCTTGTGGGCGTTGCCGACCGCGATGATGCCGTCGCGCGACCACACCGGGCTGCCCATCCACTTCCATTCCTCGATGATTTCGGAGTCGGCGGCGAGGATGCTCTTGCGCAGGCTGGCGAGCGTCTTGCCGCGCCAGTCGGTGAGATCCTCGATCATCTGGTCGATACGTTCCGATGCCGTCATTGCTGCCTCATGGTCCCAGCCTGTCTCATGCAATCACACTTGTGATGCGGAGGTCGATCCCCCCTGCATCCGCCGCGGCGCCAGATAGGGTAACGCGAACAGATACAGGCCGCTCAGCAGCATGAAGATCAGCGGGAACAGCGCCAGCAGGCCGATCCAGACGGCTTGCTGCTGCAGAACCATCGCGACGATGTTGATGATGACGGCAACCGTGAAGACGATCGAGAGCCAGCGGTGAAATTGCCTGATCCAGTTGTTCCAGTTCATGTGACCTCCTGTTGGGTCGGTGCAAATTTGTGTATTGCCGTCATTACGAGCGAAGCGAAGCAATCCATCGCACCGAGTACGCGGATCAATGGATTGCTTCGTCGCTATCGCTCCTCGCAATGACGAGAGAGAGAGGACGATCAGCCTTCGCGCACCAGCAGCTGATCGAGATTCTCCAGGAACTGCTTCCACCCGGCATGGGCGCCGCCATAGGCCTGCTTCTGATGCGGCTGGAAGCCGGACTGCTCGACGCGCAGATGGGTGCCCTTCGCCGTCGGTGTCAGCGTGAAGACCACCACGCTCTCGAGATTGTAGGCGGCATCCGCATGCGCGAAATTCCAGGTGTAGGACAGCGTCTTGTGCGGCTCGACGGCAAGCACTTTGCAGTCCAGCACGCCGCCCCACTCGCCGCGCAGATTGAAGCTGTGCCCGACCTCGGGCTTGAAGTCGTTCTTCATCAGCCACTCCTCCATCAGATGCGGTTGCGTCAGCGCGCGCCAGAGCTTTTCCGGCGGATGGGGAAATTCGCGCTCCACGATTGCGGAGCGCGTCTCACGGGTGGTCTTGTTCATTGGTCCATCCTTTTGAGAAGATCTTCGAGGTGGTCGAACCGGTTCTGCCAGAAGCCCGCCATCTGGCTGGTCCAGTCGATCAACGGCGCCAGCGCGCCGAGTTGCGCGCTGTAATGCGTCTGCCTTCCTTCATGCCGGTCGCGCACCAGCCCGGCCTGCTTCAGCACGCCGAGATGTTTTGACACCGCCGGCTGCGAGATCTTTGCCCGCGCCGTCAGCGCACCGACGGTCTGCTCGCCCTCGCGGCACAGGCGCTCGAAGATCGCCCGGCGGGTCGGGTCTGCGAGAGTTCGAAACAGCACGTCGTGAGCGTCCGGCATCGGATCAATAGCCCGTTGGTTATGGATTAATGCATAACTGACGAGCTATGGATCGGTCAAGCGGGAAGTTGGGGAACTCTGACTGGTGACCATGCTGCAATACCTTCGGTATGCTTGGCGCGGATTTGGCCGCGCCGACATACTCATAACTGATTGGCTATCCATCAGCCGCTGATTTGCCCGTTCGGGCAACTCAGCAAAACCTTCAATCCCGCAATAAGAAAATATTCCGCCTGGCGTCTGACCCAACTCATCGCGAACATGCGGATGTTGGCTCACAGACCGTTCAACATGCTTGGTGTGGTCCCTGCGAAAGCAGGGACCCACAACCACCGATCGACATTGTTGAACGAAGCTGAAACGACGAGTCCCTTCACGACATCCGCCGCGGGGTTGGGTCCCTGCTCCCGTGCGCAATTGCGCACTAGGCAGGGACGACGATTGTGGACGTGGCGGTCGCGAGCCCACGAATTCACGTCGTTGCGATGGCGCGGCGCATGACCTACACATATCGCGCGGACGCGGTCCTTGTTCGGAGAACCTTGATGTGCCAGCTCTGCGAAATCATGCCTCCCAACCGAACCTCCCGGCGCTTCTTCCTCGCTGGCGCGGCGTGCACCGCGGCCAGTCTCGCCCTTGCGCCGGCTGTGACGGCCAAGGAGACAAAACCGCCGCCGAAGCCGCAGAACGTGCTGCCGCCGGACGCCGCGCTCGACCGGCTGGTGAAGGGCAACCTCCGTTATGTCGAAGGCGTTTCGCGGCGGCATGATTTCAAGCACGAGCGCGAGGCGCTGTCCGGCGGACAGAACCCGTTCGCCGGCATCCTGAGTTGCGCGGACTCCCGCATCGCACCGGAATACGCCTTCGATACCGGCCGCGGCGACCTGTTCGTCTGCCGCGTCGCCGGCAATTTCGCCAGCGACGAGATGATCGCAAGCCTCGAGTATGCGCAGTCCGTGCTCGGCGTGCCGCTGTTCATGGTGCTCGGCCACGACAGCTGCGGGGCGGTCGACGCCGCGATCAAGTCGCTGAAGGACAACACCACCCTGCCCGGCCATCTGCCCGAGCTGGTCACCGCGATCGCGCCGGCGGTGAAGGCGACCGAGGGCAAGCCGGGCGACCTGCTCGCCAACGCCATCAAGCAAAACGTCATCGACAACGTCGCGATGCTCAAGACGGCGACGCCGATCCTCAGCGCCGCGGTCGATCAGGGCAAGCTCCGGATCGTCGGCGCGGTCTATCGGCTGGCCGACGGCAAGGTCGAGCTGGTCACGGACGCCAGGCGACCGGCGACTTGAACCTCGGCGCGGCCTGCGACCACCGAAGCCAAGAACGACGTCGCGTGAGCGACATGGAGAAGGCGGATGTGGCGCCGGCGCGGATGGATTGCTGGAGTGCTGCTCCTGGTCGTGACCTGGTTGCCGGCGCGCGCCGGCGTCGAGCCCTGCAACACGGCGCAGGGGCGGATCGAAATGATCGCGTTGCTCCGCCATGCCGCGGCGGACCGGCCGGTCAACATCACTTTCGCAACCCGGGCCGATGGCGTGAAGCTGCCCGCCGCCGTGATCGAGCAATATCCCGAGGAGATCACGATCATCCTGCAGCACGAATTCGATCGCCTCGTGGTGAGGGATGACGGCTTCGAGGTCGGCGTCTGGTTCAATCGCAAATATGCCAGGCTGACCGTGCCGTTCGACGCGATCAGGAGCCTGTGGGACGGCAAGGCCCTGATGTGCACGAACAATCAACTGTAGGAAACAGCGACCTTCAAGCTGGAGGAAGATGGAAGGTCAGGTGAACGTCGCTCCGCGCACTCCCGTGTCGTCCCTGCTCCCGTGCGCAATTGCGCACTAGGCAGGGACGACATCTTCATGTGGAGGCAAGCTCGTCAACGCAACGTCACCTCACGTGAACGTCGCTTCCACGTTGCCGAGCCCATCGAGCTCCATCACGACCGTGTCGCCGGCCTTCAGCCACACCGTCTTGACCAGGCTGCCGGTCAACACGATCTGGCCGGCATGCAGGCCACGGCCTTCGGCGGCGAGATGATTGGCGAGCCAGGCGAGCGCGTTGTGCGGATGGCCGAGCACGTCGGCGCCGGTGCCCCGCCCCTCCTCCTTGCCGTTGACGAGCGCGCGTCCGGTGACCTTGCGCAGATCGGGCACGGTGATGCGTGGCACGGCTTCGCCGAGCACGCAGCCGGCGGCGAAGAAGTCGTCGGCGATCAGCGTCGGCGCGCCGAGCGTCTCCCATTTGACGTAGCGGTCGTCGACGATCTCGATCGCCGGATGGTAGGCCTCGATCGCCTCCGCGACCCATTCGGCGGTGAACGGCCCTTCGCCGGGAGCGAGACTGCGCGCCAGCCGCACCGCGATCTCGCATTCGACGCCGACATGAACGAAGTCGGCCGCCGGCAGCCGCACGCCGCTGTCATGCACGACCTTCTCGAACACGCCGCCGCCGCAAGGGTGCGGGATGTTGATGTACTCCTGCATCACGGCGCTGGTGCAGCCGATCTTGTAGCCGACCAGGCTGCCGACCTGTGGCTGCAGCAGATCGTGCAGTGCGTACTGCACGCGATAGCCTTCGGCCTCGTCGAGCGGCACGATGTCTTTGGCGAGCGCCTTGAGTGGCGCGCGGCTGCGGCGCGCGCTGGCAATCGCCTTTGCGGCCGCGAGGACCCGATCCATCTGCGCAGCCTCCCTGATGTTCTCGGCGGCGCGGTGGCGCCTCCGTCTGCTCACTGCAATTCAGCACTCGCCGACGCGTCTGGCAAGCACGCCGGACGGGCGAGGCCGTCAGGCCTTGACCAGGCCGAGCCTGATCAGGCTCTCGGCGGTCGCGACGATCATCTCCTCATTGCCGCGCGGGCGCCAGCCGAGCTGGTTCTGCGCCTTGGCGCTGGTCGAGCGGCGCACCTTGCCGAGCAGCGGCAGGGTGGCGCGGGCCAACGGGTTGCGCCGCGCGGCGAGCCGGATCATCCAGTCCGGCGCCTGGAACCGGGGCACGCGCCGCGCCTTGCTGCCGAGTTTCCTGCGCAGCAGCCGGGCCACCTGCAGGATCGATATGGTCTCGCCGGCGACCGCGAGGAACCGCTCGCCCCCGGCCTTGGGCGAGGTCATGGCGCGCAGATGCAGGTCGGCAACGTCGCGCACGTCGACGAGGCCGAAATGGATCCGAGGCACCGCCGGCATCGCGCCGTCGAGCAGCGCCTTGATGATGCCGATCGATTCGGAGAAGTCGGCGCCGAGCGCGGGGCCGAACACGGCGGTCGGATTGACCACGGCAAGCTCGAGGCCGTTGCCTTCGCGCGCGACGAAATCCCAGGCGGCGCGCTCGGCGAGCGTCTTGGATTTCGGGTAGGCCTGCACATCGGGGCCATCGAGGTTCGACCAGGTGGTCTCATCGAACGGCTTGGCTTGCGGCGGATGGCCATAGCCGATCGCCGCAAACGACGACGTCACGACGACGCGCTTGACGCCGGCGTCGCGCGCCGCGCGCAACACCCGCAGCGTGCCTTCGCGCGCCGGAACGATCAGCTCGTTCTCGTCCTCCGGCACATGCGCACCGAGCGGCGACGCGACATGCAGCACGTAATCGCATCCTGTGACCGCCTCGCGCCAGCCGGCATCGCGCAGCAGGTCGGCGGTGGCAAAGCCGACCTGGTCGGCCGCGTGCGCGCCTCCCTCGCGCAGCATCGCGATCACGTCCTTGCTGCGGTCCGGATTTCGCAGCGTGGTTCGCACCGTATGCCCGTCGGCGAGCAGCTGCAGGATGGTATGCACGCCGATGAAACCCGATCCCCCCGTGACCAAAACCGTGCTCATGTCCCTAGCCTCTTCATGGTTCGGCGGATGGGGCACACATTGCACCGCCACCTGCACAGGCCGCATCTGGTCACTATCTGACGTTGGACAAGTAGAATGAAATTCGAGACCGGTATGGAAAACAATACCAGCGAACTATGTGACGGCGGTGAATGCGAGAGCTGCCCGACCGACCCCAATCTGCTGATCGAGTTCAAGCACGCGATCCGCGCGCTCGGCGGCAAATGGAAGCTCGAGATCCTGTTCACGCTGATGAACGGCGGCGTGCGATTCGGCGCGCTGCGCCGCGCGCTGGTGCCGATCACCCAGCATATGCTGACCGCGCAACTGCGCGAGCTCGAGCGCGATGGGCTGGTGTCGCGCAAGGTGCTCGCCGAAAAGCCGTTGCGGGTCGAATACGAGCTGACGGATTCGGCCTGGAGCCTGACGCCGGCTTTCCGCGAATTGCTGGCGTGGTCGAAAATCCACGGACCGCGCCGTCACGCGGAGGCAAGCGAGATGACACTCGGGGCGGCGATCGGCTGAATGACGTCGAGCTGCGACGGCATCGGGGCTCGGCCCCCTCTCCCGCTTGCGGGGGAGGGTTGGGGTGGGGGTTTCTCCACGAGTCGCATGTGGTGAGAGCCCCCACCCGGATCGCATCTAACGATGCGATCCGACCTCCCCCGCAAACGGGAGAGGTGAAGGAAGGCAGTGGAGATATCGGTTCAACCCATGCCGAGCGCGCGCCGGATCGCGATCTCGACCGGCGAGTAGGCGCCGTCGTCACGCTCGAGCCGGTACGGCTCGGCTGGACTGAGCGACGGTTGCGCCATGAAGCGCGGCCTCGTTCCCCGGTGCTTCTGCGCGGCATGCACCAGGAAGGGATGGCACAGATAGACCGTGCCTGCTTCACCCGTCGCCAGCGCAAGCTCGCACTCGGCGCCCGTTTGCGCGAGGTTCATCCGCGCGCGTCCGGCCTCGCCCGCCGGCGCCAGATAACGCGCCATCTGAAAATGCGAGCCGACCCTGATCCGGGTCGGCGCATCGTCCTCGCCGACATCGGAGAACAGGAACAACATCACCAGCGCCCGGCCGCGCGAGTTGACATTCACTCGCCATGCCGAGAAGTCGCTCCGTTCGTTCGGATCGCAATCCTCGCCGGGAAAGCTGACATCGACATGCCAGCCGGCGTCACCGGGATCGTCCGGATGCGGGAACCGCACCGGGAAGGTTCCGATGTTGTGGCGCGGAGACCAGCGGCCGGGGCCTGCGATCTGGTCGAACGCCCGATACAGCAGCGGCGAGTTGATTGCCTGCCGGAATGGTTCCTCGCCATAGCCGGGCAGCCGCACCACCGGGCGCGTCCAGGTCGAAGGATCATGCTCGCTGCACGGCAGGTCGCGCCACATGATGGCACGTCCCGCATCGGCGAGTTCGCGGGGAAAGGCGTTGTCGATCCGGACAAAGCCATGTTCGATAAATTGCTCGATTTGCGCGTCGCTGAGCGCACGCGCGTCGTCTCGATCGGTCATGATTGTCTCTGAAATCGTCGCCAGCCGTCGATGCTCCGCGAGGCGCGGAGTTTGGCCGGCTCATTCGGTTCACTGGAATCCCGCGAGCCCGAGCTCGCGGGGACGATCAGCGCTTCCGTGCGGAAACGAGATCAGCCCAGGAAGAAAACCGATGCGATGTTGAGAGTACGCGTCATCATGGCGGCGCGAACCTACGACCGGTGCGCGCCGGAATCAATCTGTAGTGGTCCACCGCCACTATTCGTCGCGATAGACCTTCTCGCGCTTCTCGTGGCGTTCCTGCGCCTCCACCGACAGCGTCGCGATCGGGCGGGCTTCGAGCCGCTTCAGCGAGATCGGGTCACCGGTCTCTTCGCAATAGCCGTAGGTGTTGTCTTCGATGCGCTGGAGCGCCGCGTCGATCTTGGAGATCAGCTTGCGCTGACGATCGCGGGCTCGAAGTTCGATCGCGCGGTCGGTTTCCGAGGAAGCTCGGTCCGCGAGATCGGGGTGGTTGACGTTCTCTTCCTGCAACGTTTGCAGCGTGACCTTCGATTCGCGGAGGATCTCATCCTTCCAGGCCAGCAGCTTGGCGCGGAAATAATCACGCTGCCGCTCATTCATGAAAGGCTCTTTTTCAGTCGGCCGGTAGTTCTTCAGCTTTTCCAAAGGCAGCCATGTCCCTGTCTGGCGGAGGGAACAAAACCCCTCCGCGCGGCGCCTTATATAGCCACGTCATGTGACAGACAATATCTGCCACCGCGAAAGGCGGGCTGCCCCCAAGGCCTTGCACAGGCAAACTTATCCGCCCTGCCTGGAGCCAGCCCTTACCCCTCTCCTCGCCCGTCAGTAGCCGACCGTGAAACGCTGCCGGATATGGCCCGGGCGCTCGATTTCGTCGGCGAGTGCAACTGCGAAGTCCTCGAACGAGATCGAGCTCTTCCCGTCGGCTGCGGTCAAAAGCTGGTCGGTCCCGAGCCGGAACTTGCCGGTCCGCTCGCCTGCCACGAACAGCGCCGAGGGCGACAAAAAGGTCCAGTTCAGGTCCCTTTCCTGGCGCAGCAGGTCGAGGAACTCAGCCCCCTTCGAGGCCTCGGCCTTGTACTGGGCCGGGAAGTTCGGCGTGGTCACCAGGCGGACGCCCGGGGCCACCTCGAGGCTGCCGGCGCCTCCGACCACGAGATAGCGGCCGACCCCGGACGCCTTGGCCGCCCCGATCAGCTTGACCGGGTCGCTGACGGTGAAATGGACGGAACTGATCGCGGCATCGTGGCCGGCCCACAGCGCGGTCAGGGCGTCCTGGTCGTTCACATCCCCCTTCACGGCGGTGACACCAGGCAGGGTTGCGATCTTCTCCGGGTTGCGGGCGATGGCGGTGACGGCATGGCCGCGGCGGGCGAGTTCCGCGGTGAGGCGCGAGCCGGCCTGGCCGGATGCGCCGGCGATGGCGATCTTCATCAAAGTCTCCAATTGATAGTTTCCAATGGTGACTAGATAGCGAAATGGATGTAAGTGTGAAGAAGGCACTCTTGTCTCACCTGATTACGCTGGAGTAACCCGATGAAAGCCGCCAGCCCGAAACCGGACGCCTATGCCGCCAATTGCCCGACGCGCCAGATCCTCGACCGGGTCGGCGACAAATGGGCGGTGCTGATCCTGCTGCTGCTGCGGAGCGAGCCGATGCGCTTCAACCAGCTTCGCCGGGCCATCGAAGGCATTTCGCAGAAGATGCTGTCGCAGGTGTTGAAGAGCCTGGAGCGCGACGGGCTGCTGCGCCGCCGTGCGATCGCAACCGTTCCGGTCACCGTGGAGTATTCGATCACGCCGCTCGGATCGACGCTCGCCGAAGCGGTCGATCCGCTGCGCGACTGGGCCGAGCAGAATCTGAAGGAAGTGCTGGCCGCACAACGCCGCTACGACGCGCAGCGCAAGGCACTGGCGGCCTGAGGCAGCTAATTGATCGAGAGGAGCCTAATACTGCCCGGCCTTGGCGAGCTCGACTTCGACGCGCAGCTCGATCTCGCCCAGCACGGCATCGAGGCCGGGGTCACCGGAGGATTCCTTCAGGCTCGCCGCAGCATCGCGCAGCCGGTTCACAGTGGAGGAATCGAAATTGCCGGACAGCAGTCCGAGCTTGAGCGCGTCGAGCACATCGAGCGCGCCCTTGCCGCGCGCCACCGAGCGCTTGCGGCGTTCGGTCGGGTCTTCGACGCCCTGCAGCGCGAGCAGCGCATCGAGGCTCGTGGCGGCCTTCGGCGCGGCGGTGGAGCGGACCTCCTCCTGCGCGCTGGTCGCATCCGGCAGCGAGAAGCCGCTCGACGAGGTGCGCCGCGTCGAGCTGGTCGACGTGCCAAGCGTGGTGCCGTTCGGTCCGTAGATGCGCATCGTCATGATCCCGCAGGCCTGAATGCCGCGAGCATCGCCGTTTTATGGTTAACGGTGCGTAAACGACCCGGCAATTTTTGCCGCCGCACGGCAGTTTCGCGCTCCCTGGCGAACCGGAACCGAACGGCGACCCGACAATTTCGATAAAGATATCAACATACTGCTCCGACAAAACCGCGTGGCACGAGGCTCGCATGGTTAATGGCGGATCGCCGTCATGGGAGTGTCGCGCGATCTGCGCGTTGAAGTTCGAGGGAGCATTGGATGCCCGGCATCCGCATCGTAAGCTTATTCGGGTTGGCCTGCGCCGCGCTGCTGGCGCTGGCGGCGTCCGCCATGCCCGCGGCCGCGACGTCGCGGATCAAGGATCTCGCCAACATCGAGGGCGTGCGCCAGAACCAGTTGATCGGCTACGGCCTCGTCGTCGGCCTCAACGGCACCGGCGACACGCTGAACAACATCCCCTTCACCAAGCAGTCGCTGCAGGCGATGCTCGAGCGCATGGGCGTCAACATCCGCGGCGCCACCATCCGCACCGGCAACGTCGCCGCCGTGATGGTGACCGGCAATTTGCCGGCGTTCGGTACCCAGGGCACGCGCATGGACGTCACCGTCTCCGCGCTCGGCGATTCCAAGAACCTGCAGGGCGGCACCCTGCTCGTCACCCCCCTGCTCGGCGCCGACGGCAATGTCTATGCGGTGGCACAGGGATCGGTCGCGGTCGCCGGCTTCGCGGCCGAAGGCGCCGCCGCGAGTGTCGTCCGTGGCGTGCCGACCGTGGGCCGTATCGCCAACGGCGCCATCATCGAGCGCGAGATCGAGTTCGCGCTCAACCGGCTACCCAATGTGCGGCTGGCGCTGCGAAACGCCGACTTCACCACCGCCAAGCGGATTGCCGCGGCCGTCAACGATTACCTCGGCGTCAAGACCGCCGAACCGATCGATCCCTCCACCGTGCAGCTCTCGATCCCGTCGGAATTCAAGGGCAACGTCGTCGCCTTCCTGACCGAGATCGAGCAGTTGCAGGTCGATCCCGACCTCGCGGCGAAGATCGTGATCGACGAACGCTCCGGCGTCATCGTGATGGGCCGCGACGTCCGCGTCGCGACCGTCGCGGTGGCGCAAGGCAATCTCACCGTCTCGATCTCCGAGAGCCCGCAGGTCAGCCAGCCCAATCCGCTGTCGCGCGGCCGAACGGTCGTGACACCGCGCACCAACGTCGGCGTCAGCGAGGACGGCAAGAAGTTCGCAGTGGTCAAGGACGGCGTCTCGCTGCAGCAGCTCGTCGACGGCCTCAACGGCCTCGGCATCGGACCGCGCGACCTCATCAGCATCCTGCAGGCGATCAAGGCCGCCGGCGCGATCGAAGCCGACATCGAGGTGATCTGATGGGAAGCCTGATCAACAGCACCACCGGCAGCATGCCGAACAAGGCGTTGATGCCGATGTTCAACGGCCGCCCTGATCCCGTGCTGCAGGACGCGATGAAGAAGGTCACGCCGCAGCAACTCACCAAGGCGAAGGCGACCGCGACCGACTTCGAATCGATGTTCCTCAATACGATGTTCTCGCAGATGACCACCGGCCTGAAGGGTGAAGGCCCCTACGGCGACACGGTCGGCACCGGCGCGTGGCGGTCGATGCTGACCGACGAATATTCGAAGAACTTCGCCAAGGCCGGCGGCGTCGGCATTTCCAACGAAGTGTTCCGCTCGCTGATCCTGCAGCAGGCGAACAAGAGCTAATTCGGTTCTCAAGGAGCAGCGCGATGAATCAGCGTCCACAGCAGCATCGGCCGGCCGCCCCCGCGGCGCGGCCCGCGACGACGACGCCCCCCGATGTCGCGCGTCTCGCCAACGAACTGACCGAAGTGATGAGCGCGCTGCTCACCGTCGTCGAGCAGGAGACCGAGTTCGTCCGCGCCGGCAAGATCCGCGAGGCCATGCGGCTCGAGGCGCAGAAGTCGGAGCTATCGCGGCGCTACATGCTCGCGGTGGAGCACCTCAAATCGATGCAGAAGATGCTGTCGCAGACCGACCCCGAACTGCTCGCCACGCTACGGCGTCATCACGAGACGTTCCGCGCGATGCTGCAGGTCAACCTGACGGTGCTTGCAACCGCACACGCGGTCTCCGAAGGCATCGTGCGCGGCGTCAATGCCGAGGTGCAGCGCCGCAACATCCCGAACACCTATACCGCGAACGGTCAGCGCGCCACGCCGGGCCCGCGCAACATGACACCGATCGCCGTCAGCCGCACGCTCTGACGCGCACGCCGACAATTTAGCTCAATTCGACGCGGCTACGGCAGCGTGGCATTCAGCGTGTTCCCTAACAGCCTGTTGAGAGGTTCCCCGTAGAGTTGCGGATCGTGAGGGGTTGGGATTTGACTCAAGCAAACTAGTGCCTGTGCACTACGAGGCTGCCATGAGTACAGATTTCAACATCAAGCCGGTGGGGGCACCGGTTGCAGCGCCGATGATCACTCCTGTGAGTGATACGGCGCAGAAGGCGGTGAAGACCGAATTGCCCGCGAGCCAGAGCGTCACCGCTCCGGAGCCGAGCGTGCGCGTCACGATCGACCCCAACACCGTCAATGCGTCGCTCTCAAATCAGGCACCGTCCGTCACCGACCAGGTCATCATCGACCGCGACGCGCGCGCCGTGGTCTACCAGGTGGTCGATAATCGCACGAATCTCGTGGTGAGACAGTTTCCGGAAGAAGCCGTATTGCGCCGCCGCGCCTATTTCCACGCGCTCGATCTCAGCAAGGACGCGCCGACGCGGGCGCGCGCAACCGACCGCCGCGCGTAACGCAAGCGACTGGGCCCTCACTTCTGTGTGGCATAGGCCTTGTCGAGATAGGTCGATCCGGTGGCCGGATCGGTGACGACATTGGCGATCAATGCCGTCCCCTGCTGCACCAGCGAAAACTTGGTATCGCCGATCCGGAACGAGCCGTCCTTGACCAGGACGTCCTGATACTTGCTGGTGGCGTCGCTCTGATAATGGACCTTGGCGCGGAAGCCATCGACGTTCGACACCGAGATGTTGAACGACTTGTTGTTGGCGTACTTGCCGCTCCAGCTGCCCTCATAGAGCTTCGGATCGACCGCCACATAGGGCGTCTTCGACGGAACCGTCAGGCCGGCGGCCTTGTAGTTCGCGGACAGGATGCTCAACACGTCGGCCATGCCGAGAGCTCCGTTGTGAACCGGCCGATCAGCCGCGGCCCGAAAGGCCGGCGGCGATGTTGCAGTTTATTTCGATCAGCGACTTCAGCTTCGCCGGGTCCGGATTCATCTGGATGTCGATGGTCTGCTTCATCACGAACACGCTGATGTTCGCGATGTTCTGACGCACCTCGAGCGGCTGCGGATTGTCGGCGCCCTCTGCCGCGCTGAGGAAGATCGACCACAGGCGGCGATTGAACAGCAATGCGTGATCGAGCGCCTTGTCGAGCCCATTCCAGTTCGCCTGGACTTCCTGCAGCTGCCGCGCGGCCTTCAACAGCGCCTGCGCTTCGATTTCACGTGGGGAGGCCGTCGTCGTTGACGTACGGGCGTAGGCCTGGGCTGCATTCGACATTAATGACCTCGATGGGATGCGGATTTCTCGGGCCGCGGAGACGCAATTCTAGCGCCCGATATTTATGCATCCGGCGCCTTTAAATATGGTTAGCAGGCGTTACGAGATGCGCCGTTCTGACGGCACGGAAAGATACCGTAATATCCCGGAGACAAAGAAAAACGGCGGGGTTTCCCCCGCCGCTCTTGAACCACTTGTCGGCGTGCTTAGCGGAGCAGCTGCAGCACGCTCTGCTGGCTCTGGTTGGCCAGCGCCAATGCCGAGACCGCGATCGACTGGCGGGTCGACAGCGCCTGGCTGTTGGCCGCTTCCTCGTTGGTGTCGGCCAGCGTCAGGTTGGACGAACCGGTCTGCAGCACGTTGATCAGGTTCTTCGAGAAGTCCTGGCGGATCTGCACGATCGACAGGTTCGAACCCAGCGTCGAGGCTTCGCTGCGCAACGAGGAGCTCGCCGAGCCCAGCGCCGTCAGCACCTTGTTCGCCGAGTTGTTGTCGAGGAAGTCGGTGCCCGCGGTCAGCGTGTTCAGGCCGAGGCCGGTGGCATTGAAGGTGACGCCGCTGATGGCGAGCGTGGACTTGCCGGTCTCGTTGAAGGTCAGCTTCAGGTTGTCGCCGTTCAACAGGTTGATACCGTTGAACGAGGCGTCCTGCGCGGTGGTCGTGATCTGCGCGATGGTGTTGTTGTACTGAGTGACCAAAGCGGCGCGCGCCGACTGCGACGCCGGATCGGCAACCGGCGCCGTGCCGGCTGCGCCGAACGTCGCGGTGCCGCCGCCGGTGTTGGTGAAGGTCACCGCACCGATCGTCGAGGACGCCGCGTCGTTGGTCGTGGTGATGACGAGCTTGTTGGAGCTGTCGAGGCTCGCCGTCAGGTTGCTGGCCGCCAGCGACGTATTCAGCTGCGCCAGCGAGCTGCTGGCCCCGAAGGTGAAGCTGAAGGCGGGCTGACCGGCCGAGGCCGCGATCGCCAGCACGTCGCCGCTCTTGATCGTGGTGCCGTCGACGAGGTTGGCTGCCGTGCCGCCGAGCGCCGCGGTGGAGCTGACCTGCGACCTGCTGGTGTAGCCAGTCGGGCTCTGCAGCACCTGGTTGGCAATCGACTTCGCGGTATCGACCAGCTTCTGCAGCGAGGTGATGCCGGTGTTGGCAGCCTGCAGCACCTGCACACCGTTGCCGATGCCGTCGAGCAGGTTGTTGATGTCGCTGGCGCGGTTGTCGAGCGACTGTGCGGTGAAGAAGTTGGTCGGGTTGTCGAGCGCCGTATTGACCTTCTTGCCGGTGGCAAGACGGTTCTGCGTGGTGGAGAGCAGATCGGCGGTGGACTGGAGGGAGAGGAGGTTCTGACGAACGGAGGAGGAGAGAATGATACCGGACATTTTCATACCTTTCTGGTGTGAAACTGAGGAAAAAACCGCGCCAATCCTTTCTGACCGGGCGGATGGCCGATCCTGCGGTCAAGCCGCCAAGGAAAAAGAAATCTCCAGCACGGCATTTGAGACAAATGCCGAAGAATAAAATTGTCGCCACTGGGCGAAGTTCGCCGTGAAAACTACTGAGACGATTGCCGATTTCGGCCGAGGGTCGCAACTCGCGTCGCCGCCTTGTTCACCAAGCGTTAACCATCATGGGAAAGGATCGCTGTCGCATCGGCCCCGGGCCGCAACGGCGGCTGCTAAGCAGTGCCGAACTCAACTTCGTTCCGCCGCAACGATATCGCGCGACTGCCCGGCAAAGGAGAACGGTCATGGCCCTGAAGGTCGAACTCAAACCGAACGAGCGCATCATCGTCGGCAATTGCGTGATCACCAACACCGAGCAGCGTGCCCGCCTCTTGATCGACGGCGACCGCATCCCGATCCTGCGCGAGAAGGACATCCTGACGCCGGAGACCGCGGACACGCCGGCGAAGCTGATCTATCTCGCCGTGCAGCTGATGTATCTGTCGCCGGACCCGATGGCGCACCACCCGACCTATTTCAGCCTGGTGCGCGACATCATCACCGCGATGCCCAGCGCCTGGCCGTTCATCGAGAGCGTCAACAACTTCATCCTCAACGGCGATCTCTATCACGCGTTGAAGGAATCCAAGAAGCTGATCGCGCATGAGGAGAAGCTGCTGGAAACCGCACGCGGTCAGCAGAACGGCAATCAGGACGATACCCGCAAGAGCGCGTAGAGCTTGCTGCTTGACGCGTTTTCTTCACGCGAACCGGCATCCACTTCGCCTGAAAACGCTCTAGCCTCGCCTGAACGAAAAGGCCCCCGCGCGGGAGGCCTTTTTGCTGGCTGGAGATGAGGGGCAAGCGATCAGGCGATCGGCAGATATTTCAACAGCGTGGTCTGATACAGCATCGACGTGGTCTGGTACGAGGCCTGCAGGCTGGTCTGTAGCGCCAGGATCTTGGTCGCGACCTCGTCCTGATTGACGCCCTCGACCGAGTCGAGCATCGTTTCCGCCATGGCCTTGAGCTGGGTCTGACGATCGGTGGCCGCCTTGGTCGCCGTCTGCGCGCCGGCGAACTCGGCCTGCACGTCCTGGATCTGCTGCTGGCCGTTCTGCGGCGCAAGATTCCCGCTGACGCGCTGCGCGAGCGCCGTCACCTGCGCGCTTGCATTCGGGTTGCTGGCGTTGGTGGTCACCGCCGCGTACACCGCGACGTTCTGCAGCAGGTAGCGGAAGGCCTGCTCGTTGGCACGCGCGCCATACTGCACGGTGATCGACTGATCGACCTGCGCGACGGCGGTGCCGCGCGCCGATCCCGGGCCGTTCTCGCCGGTGTACCAGTACACGGTGTTATCCGGCGTGCCGGCGACCAGGTTGGTCGCGGTATCGAATGGCGGTCCCCCTACCCGGAGCGGCGCCGGGGTTGCGGTCGTGTTGTTGGCGATGCCGAGCGCGCCAAGTGCGGCCGTGTTGGAGCTCGAGATCGAGAGGCTCGCGCCATCGGCGCCGTGAAGCGTGATCGCACCATTGCTGATGGTCGACGGGTTCTTGGTGCCGCTGATCTGGTCGATCTTGGCCATCAGCGTCTGCACGCTGTCGGTGACGTTGACCTGGTTGCCGGTGGCGCCCGAGGCAACGAAGGTAATCGGGGTGCCGTTGACCGTGATGGTGTCGCCGGCCGCGAAACTCGTCGACAGCGAGTCGGTGCCCGCCGCGCCCGAAAGGGCGGTGGCGCCGCTGATCGGCGCCGGCGGCGTATTCTGGTTGTTGACGGCGGCGCCCGCGACGGTCGCGACCGGATTGAAGAAGTTGTTGGAGGCCGCGACCGCGGAGGCCGCCACCAGCGACGTGTCGCTCAGCGTCTTGATCGACGAGGTCAGCGTCGATTGAAGGTTGGCCGTCGTCGCCGTGGTGTCGGCACCGATCAGGAACGAGCCGGCCGGCGGCGGGTTCGTGGTCGTCGCCGTGAGCTCGATCGCATCGGTGGTGCCGTCGGGCAGCGTGAAGTTGAACTTGATCTTGTCGCCATCCTTGGGATTGACGGCGCCGAGATCGACCGAGGTGGACTTCGGCGTGCCGGCCGGCTGCGTCACGGTGGCGCCGGTCAACGACGACTGCACCGACAGCAGTTTCAGGCCGAACGGCGAGCCGTCCTCGGCAACGCTGGTCACCGTCGTGGTCGCCGGCGGCGACGAGACGCTCAGGCGTCCCATCAAATTGGTGCCCTGATCGGCCTGCTTGCGCTCGTTGATGAGCTGGGTGAGGCCGGCCTGGGTTGCCGTGCCCTTCAACATGGTGTCGGCCGACACCGTGGCCGGCGTATCCATGGCACGGCCGGAGAACAGATAGCGGTCGCCCGACTGGCTGTTCAGCATCGCGACCGCATTGGAGAACGCGGCCTGCGCCGTGATCTGGCCCGACGTCTGCCCGCTGTTGTTGAGCGTCAGCGTCGCGGTCGTCGCGGCGTTCTTCACCTGGCTCCCGACGTCGGACAGCCCCTGCAGGGTGAGGTTGGCGACACCGAGGCGGGTGTTGAGGTTGGTGGCCGTGTCCGAGAACGCGTTGATGCCGCTGATCTGCGCGCGCAGGCTGAGCGCAAAGCCGCGATCGAGCCCCTGCCCTGCATAGGTCGTCGATACCTTGCCGGTCGCAAGCTGCGTCGTCAGGTCATTGAGCTGACTGCGCAGGTTGAGGATCGTGGTGCCGATATAGGAAGTTCTGCCGCTTACGCCGTCAATCGACATGTTACCCTCACGTAAGCTGCAGCAGCGCGTCGTACATCTGCTTGATCGACGACATCACGCGCGCATTGGCGGAATAGGCGTTCTGCAGCGACAGCAGATGCGCCATCTCCTCGTCCATGTTGACGCCGGAGGTCGAGTCCATCTTGCTCTGCAGCGTATTGAGCACGACGTCCTGACCGTCGGCCAGTTGCTTGGCCGCCGTCGCCGATTCGCCCTGCTGGCTGATGAACTGCTTGGCAAAGTTCAACAGCGTGCCGGTGAACGGTGCGCCTGACGTGCCGAGGCCGGTCTTCGGCGAATAGCTGTATGACGCGTTCGACAACTGGTTCAGAATGAGGTTGGCGCGCGTGGTATCGCCAGCCGGCGTCTGTGGATTGGTCGCGTACACGACCATGCGCGAGGGGTCGCCGACCAGGGCGGTGTTGACGCTGATGCGTGCGGCAAGGCCGGTCGACTGCGAGCCGTTCGCGGTGATCGCGCCGGTGTAGAGTCCGCCATTGTCGGTGAACAGCGGAAGCTGCGGATTGCCCGACGTCAGCGACGAAACGGTCGACGTGACCGACGCCGCGGTCACATCGGCCTTGTTGGCGGCGCCGTCGTCAAGCACGCGCAGCGTCGACCCGGAGGGATTGGAGAATTGCAGACCGGTTCCGCCGAGCGCGCCGTTGAGTTGCGACAGCACCGAGCTCATGCCGCCGGAGAAATCCACGCCCAGCACCTCGTCGTTCGGATCGACGGTTGCGGTGTTGCTGAGCGGCAGCACGCTCGGATCGTCGACGCGGACGATCGACAGATTGTGCGTGATGCCGGTGGTATTGTCCTTGTAGGAGACGTGGATGGTGTTGCCGCTCTGCAGCCCCGAGAGGTCGAGGTCGAAGCCGGACTGAGCCCCCGCCGTCGCCGCGGTGCCCGCCGTCGTCTTGTCCGACAGCGCGCTCGACATCGCGGCGGCGAACTGGTCGATCTGCGTCTGGGCCTGCGCCAGCGTGTTGTCGCGCAGCTCGAGATAGGCGGCGATCTTGCCTGACCGGATCGAGTTGGTCGACACCATGTCATAGGTGCCGCCATGCGGGAAATTGATGGTGATGGTGCCGACGGTGCTCTTGGTCGGGTCGGTATTGTATTGCGTGTTGGGCGTCATCGTGCCCTGGGCGTTGAAGCTGAGCGTCGCCGCTTCGGTGCCGACCAATTGCACGCCGGAATTGGTGAACACTGTCACCTGGTTCTGGCTGTTGGTGACGGTGCGGATGTCCATCAGCTGCGAAAGCTGGGTAACGTAACGATCGCGCTGATCGAGCAATGCCGCGGTCGAGGCATCGGCCGTGCCGCCAGTGGCCTGCAGCTGGACATTGAGTCGCGCGATCTGCTGCATCGCATTGTTGGCCGTGCTGACGGAGTCGCTGATGCCAGCCTCGGCGTTGGCGCGCAGCGTCTGGATGCCCTGCGAGGTCGCGTTGAGCTGCTGCGCCATCGATTGCGCGGCATTGACGACGCCGATCCGGGCCGACTGCGAGTCCGGGCTGGTCGACAAGCCCTGCACCGCGGTCAGGAACTTGTTGTAGGCGTCCTCGATCGTGCCGGTGGAGTCGGGATTGCCGTAGACGCCCTGTAGATTGGCAAGGAAGCTCGAGCGGACGTCGGCGTAGGACGCGCCCGACGTCTCGGTGCGAAGCTGGGTCTGCAGGAATTCGTCGAGCTGGCGGTTGACGCCGGTGATGAGAACGCTCGACCCGAACTGGCCGGTGGTGCCGGTATCCTGGTTCAGCGTCTTCCTGACGTAGCCCGGCGTCTCCGCGTTGGCGACGTTCGACGACACGAGCGAGAGCGAGGCCTGCGTGGCGCGCAGGCCCGACATCGCGGTGGAAAGGGCTTGGCTCAAACCCATGATGTGTACTCGCCTTTACTGCTTCACACGCGCATGTCTGATGCGATCAGCGGACGACGTTCAGGAGGTCCTGCACCATCGAATTGGTCGTCGTGATCACCTTGGTGTTGGCCGAATAGGCCTGCTGGGTCACGATCAGCTTGGTGAACTCGTCGGCGATATCGGTGTTCGAGCTCTCGAGCGATGAACCGACGATGGTGCTACCGCCCTTGCCGAACAGCGCGCCACCGGACTCGTCCGTCGCCTCGAACGCACCGCCGTCGATGCGCTTCAGGAAGTTGGTGCCGTTGAAGGTCGCCACCGAGATTTCGGCAAGGTCGATGTTGCGGCCGTTGGTGTAGTTGCCGACGATGCGGCCGTTGGTCGAGACGCTGACCGACTGCAGCTGGCCGGCCGGGAAGCCGTCCTGCTGGATCTGGTTGACCTGGACGTTGCCGTTGGCGTCCGCGAACTGGGTCACGCCGCCGGAGCCGAAATTGATCACGGGACTGCCGAGCGACACGCCGTTGACGACGGCATTGTTGAGCGCGACCGAGGAGATCGCCGGCGACATCTGGCCGTTCGACGCGAAGGTGAAGTTGATGTTGGCGTTCTGCCAGGAGACCTGCGTGCCGGTCGCGTTGGGATTGACCTGATAGAACAGGTTCCAGCTATCGGTATGTCCGGAGCCCAGCGAGGAGCTGTCGGTCTTGGCCCAGCGGAATTGCAGGTTCACCGGCGCACCCGACACGTCGTAGGCCGTGACGGCGCCGCCCGAAACGGATTCGTTCAGGAAGGTCGAGTTGTCGTTGCCGACGACCTGGCCGGTGCCCACGGTGCCGCCGCCGCCGCGGGTCGCAACCGCCGAACCGGTGAAGCCGAGCGCCGCGAGCGCGGTCGAGTTCGAGCTCGTCACGTTGAGGTCGGCCGACGTGCCGGAATGCAGGGTGATCTTGCCGCCGCTGATCGTCGATGGCGTCGCGGTACCGGTAATCGAGTCGATCTTCGCAAGCAGCGTCCCGATGCTATCGGTGACGTTGAGCTGGTTGCCGGTCGCACCCGAAGCCACGAAGGTGATGACGGTACCGTTGACCGTGATCGTATCGGCGGGCACGACCGGGGGGCCGGCCGAGCCGGCGCTGAAGCTGGCATTGATCGAATCGCTGCCCGCGGCACCCGAAAGCAGGGTCGCGGCGGTATTGGCGACCGACGGCGTCGCCTTGTTGTTCTGCGCGGTGCCGGTGACCGATGAATCGGTATACGGCGCGGCCGGCGTGCCCAGCACCAGCGGGTTATGTCCGGCGCTGAACGCGCCCGGCCGGATCAGCTCGGAGCCCGGCACCGAGGTGTCGTGCGCGGTGGTCAAGGGATAGGACGCGAGGTTGGCGCGATAATCGATCTTGGTGGTCTGCTGCGCCGGCAGGAAGTCGTTCTTGAAGCGCAGCGTTTGCGGCGATGAGCCCGAGGGGTTGCCGGTGGTCGGGTCGATCGGGACGCCCTCGAGATAATAGCCGGCGCCGTTGACGAGATAGCCGTCCTTGTTGAGCTGGAAATCGCCGCGGCGGGTGTAGCGGTCGACGCCGTCGAACACCGGCGAGCCGTCGGTGAAGCCGCCGGGCTTCTGCACCGCGAAGAAGCCGTTGCCGTTGATCGCCATGAAGGTCGCGACCGACGCCGACTGTACGTCGCCCTGCACCGAGTTGGTCGAGCGCGACTGCGCCGTGACGCCGCCGGCGAGCTGCGCGGTCAGCGCGGTCTGCGGGACGAGGTCGAGAAAGGAGGTATCGATGCGCTTGAACGCCGTGGTCTGCGAGTTGGCGATGTTGCCGGAGATGTTCTCGAGCGCGTACGATCCTGCGCGCAAGCCACCGACAGCCGTCGTGAGAGCGCCGAAGATACCCATGACATGTTCTCCAATTCGATTCCCGGCGGCTGGCAATCACAGGAATGGCCGCATCGGCGGAGCATGTCGCAAAGGTCGTGCCACGAAACGAAACGTAACAAAATCATGCGCTTGAAAAAAAAGCCCCGGCCGTTTAACCGGGGCACAATTGCCGGGCAGGCAACAATTGCCGGGACAGAGCGCAGTTCTGACCGCGCTCCTCCGTCTTGGCTTGACGCGCTTTCTTGATGCGAACCCTTCGTTCGAAAACGCTGCAGGCGTCAGGTCGCCGAGGGGGCGGCCGGGTGAAACACCAGCGCAAAACCGTCCATGCAATAGCGCAGCCCGGTCGGCTTCGGGCCGTCGTCGAAGACATGGCCGAGATGGCCGCCGCAGCGGCGGCAATGCACCTCGGTGCGCAGCATGCCGAAGGTGCGGTCCGACGTGGTACCGATCGCATTGTCCAGCGGCTTCCAGAAGCTCGGCCAGCCGGTGCCGCTCTCATATTTGGTCTCGGACGAGAACAGCGGCAGGTCGCAGCCGGCGCAGGCGAAAGTGCCCTTGCGGTGCTCCTTGAGCAGCGGGCTCGATCCGGGCCGTTCGGTGCCCTCCTGGCGCAGGATCTCGTATTGCTGCGGAGTCAGCTGCGCGCGCCATTCGGCGTCGGTCTTCTCGATCTCGAATTTCTCGGCGGCCTGCGCCGGCGAGGCGCGCAGCCAGCGGAAGGCGGCAAGGCCGAACAGGCCGGCGACGGAAGCAAGCAGGATGCGGCGATCGATCATCAATCATCTCCGATGCGGGCGGCCAAAGCTGGCGAAACAAGACTGGCAAACTGGCTCGTCACCAAATACGAACCCCGCCGCCGGACGTTACATCCGCCCGTCCGAAATCCGCTCACTTTCTTGCGAGGGATGGGCATATGGCTCACCGTCCTCAGCCTGCCGCGGCGCGGGCGGCGACACCGGCCGCGCGGCCGACGGCGGCGGGCGGCGGGGCGGCGGCCCCCGGGTTCCCGCCTTGAGATTGGCCTCGGCCAGCCGCGCCTCGCGGCGGCGCTCCTTCGCACGTGCACCCTCGCGGCAGCGCGCCAGCACGCCCGCCGCAGACGCGGCGCCCCTCGCCCACAGGCTGATGAAATGACCGGCGACGCGGCCGGTGGTGCCGCCGGCCCAGACCAGCTCGAACGGCGAAAACAGCCGCCAGCGGTCGTCGCCCCACAGGATGCTGCGCGCGATCAACTGGCCCGCGAGTGCCGAGGTGTTGAGCCCCTGCCGGCCGAGGCCGCTGGCCACCCACAGGCCCCTGCGCAACTGCCCGATCTGCGGCATGCCATGCACGGTGACGCCGACCGCGCCACCGAACGTGTCGGCGATCGGGACCTTGCCGAGCTGAGGAAACACCGTGGCGATACGCCGCTGCACCGCCGGGCCGAACCGCTTCGGCCGCGCGGCCCAGGTGGTTTCGGGACTGGCCCACAACAGGCGATCGCCATCGACGATACGGAAATGGTCGATGCCGTCGCTGTCGACGACCGAGCCGGAGAAGGCGATCGCCTCCGCCAGCCGTTCTCCGAGCGGTTCGGTCAACGCCGCGTAGCGCCACACCGGCAGCAGCGTATCGGACAAGCGCTTCAGCGGCGCGCCGAGATGGATGTTGCCGGCGAGGACAATGTGGTTGGCGCGCAGTCGCGCCGTCGGCGTCACGATGCGCTTGCGGATGCCCGAGAAATCGATGCTGACGACCGGCGTCTCCTCGAATATCCGCACGCCCGCCCGCATCGCCAGCGCGGCGAGACCGTGCACATATTTGCGGCCGTCGATCTGGAATGCCTTCGGATAATAGATGCCGTGGAAATAGCGCCCGGTCCTGAGCACGCTGCGCACGCGATCGACCTGCCAGCCTTCGACTTCGGTGGCAAATTCCTCGCCCAGCGTCTGCAGGCGGCTGATCAGCGCTTCGCCGATATCCACATTGGAGACTTCCAGCGCGCCGTCGCTCGCCCTGATGCCCGGGATCAGCTCCTCGGTGGCGGTGGCGCGAACATAATCGGCGCCCTCTTTCGAGAGCGCCCACAATTCGCGGGCATCATCGAGGCCGACGCGCTCGATCACATCTGATATCGGCAGGCCGAAACCCGGCATCACGGTGCCGAGATGGTGGCCGGAGGCGTTCCAGCCGACCTGGCGGCCCTCGAGCACGGCGACGCTGGCCCCAAGCCGCGCCGCCTCGCGTGCCACGGTCAGGCCGGCCAGCCCCGCCCCGACCACGCAAATGTCGACGTCGAGGTCGAACGCCAGACGGTCGCGGAACGGCGAGGCCGCCTCGTCGGGGCCGCCTACCGCACTTGTGGAAGTCTCGCTCATGTCGTTTCTTACGAACCGCTGCGGCGCTTGTCACCTTGTCCAGGGCATGCGCCTGTAGAATTTAATTCGACCAGACCGAATCGAGATGGAAGTCCATGCGCCGTTTGCTGCTGCTGCGTCACGCCAAGACCGAAACCGACGCGCCTTCGGGGCAGGACCAGGACCGTCGTCTCGACGAGCGCGGCCACCGCGATGCGGCGGAGATCGGCGGCTGGATCGCCCGCCATCCACCCCTGCCCGATCTGGCGCTGGTGTCGCCGGCGGTCCGCACCACGCAGACCTGGGAGATCGTGCGCGAGGCGCTGAAGGGCGCCGGACGTGCGCCGAAAGTCGAATTCGTGCCGGAACTCTACGGTGCCGATCCAGCGCATCTACTCACCGCGATCCGGATGGCCTCCGTCACCGACCCGAAGCGGCTGATGCTGATCGGCCATAATCCCGGCATGCACGAGCTCGCGCTGACCCTGACCGGCAGCGGCGAGGAGGCCGCCAAGCGCGCGCTCGGCGACAATCTGCCGACCTCCGGGCTCGCCGTCTTCGACTTCGCGACCGACGACTGGAACGACGTCTCCTTCCGGCGCGGCAAGCTCATCCTGTTCGTTAGCCCTAAACTGTTGAAGCAGGCCTCGCGCGGCTGACGCAAGCGGACAGCGCCGCTCTGCCATGCTATATTGATCGCGGCGCGACAGGGGGACCGGTTCGCGGCGACACGACAAGCTATCCGAAGAAAAAGAAGGCGCGCGTCCCGGGACAGGGACCAAACGGCTCCAGACCAATCGCGGACAGGAGGCGCAGATGTACAAGTCCATACTCGTGCCGATCGACCTCGCCGATACCGATCTGGCGAAGCCGGCGATCGCAACCGCTGCAACATTGTCGCAAACCTGGAACGGAGCGGTGCGTCTGCTCAACGTATTGCCGATGACACCGGTGATGCTCGCCGAATATGTTCCGGCGGATTTCGACAGCCAGCAGCGTGAAACATCGGAAGAAGCGCTCGCGATCGTCGCGCGCGAATCCGGCATCGCGCCCGGGCGCATCTCGGGCGTGGTCCGCCAGGGCGGCATCTATCACGAGATCCTCGAAGAGGCCGCGACCATGAAGGCCGACCTGATCGTGATGACCTCACACCGCCCGGCGATGCGCACCTATTTCCTCGGCTCAAACGCCGGGCACGTGGTGCGCTACGCCAAATGCTCGGTGCTCGTGGTGCGGCACTAAGGCGGGACGAGTGATGGGGCCGTCGCCGGCGGCGCTGCCAAAATATCGAAAACAACCCCATGCAAAGGAGCCGGCGGCTGCCGGCGTTCGACCAGGCGCTTGACACGTCGGGCAACTCAGGGATATTCTTCTAATATTCCGAAATTGCGCCCCGCATCCCCTCGCCCCACACGTCGCAGGCAGGAGAGAGAACGCGCGCTATTCGCGGCCGCAGCCTGGTCTCACCCTGCCTTAATCCAACCTCAAGAGTAGCTCGAGCCCCGATCGGGAAAATGGCGACAAGCTTTCAGTGGCCGACGTCGCCTTTTGGCCCTTTTCGGAAGTGCCGCGCTGGCTATCGAAAGTCCGATGACGAGGTTTAGGCGGACGTCACGGTTACGCCCTCCGACTTCCGAGTTTGACCCAAGGCAGAACTGGTCCAATAGCCGCCCGAGGAACAGTTACCTGACATGCGACTAGATCGGCCGCTCCGACATGATCTGCTCGATCCACGATATAACCGCCCTGACCCGCGCCAGATGCTTAAGGTCAGGATGGACGATCATCCACATTTCACGGGAGAGAATCGGTTTTGCGCCGCTTAAACGCGAAAGTCCAGGAAAGCCATCCGCAACACGGCATGGAAGCAGCGACCGGCCAAGGCCGGCTCGGACGGCATTGAAGGCCAACTCCGAGTCGTTGACGGTGACAAACGTTTCCGAGGTCGGATCGGAGGCTATCGCTTCCGCCATCCAGCGTGCCTGCGGCAAGTTAGACCAGTAGGCATCATAGGTAATCCATGGCAAGCCGCGCTGCTGCGTTGACGCGGCATACACCGCAAATTCGAAGGTGCCGACGCGTCGAGCTATCACGCGATGCTCGCTTTCGGGCCGGGTCATACGCAGTGCGATATCGGCTTCCCGGTTTGTGACACTGAGATTGCGAGGGTCGGCAACCAGTTCGATCTGCAACCCCGGATGCGATTGGAGAAAGGCTGCCAACGCCGGAATCAGAATATGATTTAGCACCAGCGGCACAGCCGTCACGCGAACCTTGCCGACCTCGAGTCTGTCCGCATTCCTTACGCTGTCCTTGACAGACTCGACATCGAGTTCGATGCGCTCGGCCCGACTGATGACGATGTGCCCTCTGTCGGTCGGCGTCAGATGACCTGCATTGCGCTCGAACAAGCGGACGCCCAGCAGCCGCTCAAGGCGCGCAATTCGCCGGGCCACCGTGGTCTCATTAACCCCAAGCTCGCGCGCCGCGCCAGCAATGCGGCCCGTGCGCGACAGCAACAAAATGTAACGCAGGTCATTCCAATCCAAGTCCTGCATTTTTGCAGTTTAATACAGCAAACTTGTCGCTCCAGCAGCATTTTTGTCGGCTGTAGGTTCGGTGGGGCGCTCCGTCGCAGCGACCGGCCGGAAATGGAAATCTCTGGAAAGTATCGGAAAAGACCCACGCAGGAGAGAGCTATGTCGGCTATTCCATACAAAGGGACCCTACTCACCCCGGCCATATTCGGCCTGGCAGCCAACCTGGCATTGTTTTCGGCGCCTCTCAGTGCCGCCGAATCCGGAGGGCAAAAACCAGTGCAAGATCCCATCACAGGTGACGAAGATCTGGGAGACCTGAGCCAACCCCAACAGGCATTGGCTCAATTCTACCGCGGCTTCAATACCCGTAATCTCAAGATGATCGACGAAAACTTTGCCCGTTCCGATGAGGTCGCGATCGATAATCCTCTCGGAGGCATTCGTCGGGGAGCAGATCAGCCACACGTGATGTATGAGGGAGTCTTCAAGAGTCCGGCGGACGTTCACGTTGTATTTTGGGACTACACCATACACCGCGCGGGCGATGTATTTTGGGCCGTTGGACGTGAACGCGGTACCTATCGTGAGGGTGATGTCGTAAAAGATCTCAACATTCGCACCACTCGCATCTATCAACTGATAGATGGCCGCTGGCGGCAGATGCATCATCACGGATCAATCGAAGATTCCAAACTTCTCGGTGACTATCAAAGCGCAATACGATCCGCAGCGGCGAAAACCCACTAACGGGCCGGCACTCGCCTCAAATTATTCGCGCCAATTGGGCCGGAAATCGCGCGATGATCGCTTCTGGCCCTCTTGAGACATGCCGGATGGCCGTGACGATGTCCGCTTTCGAACGAAGACCGGAAGTGCCGACCCGCCCGTGCAAGGTCTCAGTTTGACCCCAGTCGGACATCGCCGGGTGAAACAACTCCTTGCTATTTGGCCAAGTAGCGCAGCTAGTGAACGGCATCTAACACAAAAGAGGCGGGGCCATTTCCCTGTTAGCTGCCGACAAAATGGCGAAAATCCGAAGACGTAATTTTTGATTGTCAGCACTGTCGGGCTCGCACAAAGCCACCCGAGGGCTAACCGCTCTACAAAAGGAATGACGCGGTGTTCAGACATTCTGTTGGTTCGACTTTTGCGGTTGTCATAAGTGCAGCATTTTGCAGTTCGCTGTTAATGGCGGCGACGCCATCCCCCGCACATGCAGCCGAGATTAAGCTGCTCGGCCCGGCCTCCTTTCGGGTCCTGTTCCCCAAATTGCTACCACAATTCGAGAAATCGTCGGGCGACAACGTCACGGCTGGCTACGCGCCGCTCGGTGTGATCACCGAGCGCGTTATCAAGGGCGAGGTCGTCGACGTGGCGATCGTCTCTGGCAAACAAAACGAAGAATTACAGAAGCAAGGCAAGCTGCTTGCGGGGAGCCGCGTGGAAATCGCTCAGGTTGGCTTTACCATCTTCGTCAAGAAAGGAGCCGCCAAACCCGACGTTAGCTCAGCGGATGCACTTAAGCGTGCACTGCTGGCGGCAAAGTCGATCGCCGTTGGCGATCCCGCCCGCGGCGGCGGCGCCAGCCTCTATACGATCGGCTTGATGAATCGCTTGGGGATTTCAGAGGAAGTAAATGCGAAAAGTCGGTTGGAACCATCCGGCACCGAGGTTGCAGAGGCGGTGGCGAAAGGCCTGACCGAACTTGGCATCGGTGTGGCCAGCGATTCGAGCCTGGTCGCCGGTATCGAGTCCGTCGCTCTGCCGGCCGAGGTTCAGAATTATTCGTTGTATGTGGCGGGGATCGTCACCGATAGCAAGCAAGTTGACGCCGCCAAGGACCTTATCACTTTCCTGAAGTCGCCCGCGGTCAAGCAGGCCTTGACTGACAATGGATTCGAGCCGCGGTGATAGGTTGTACGACGAAGCGGACGTGCCAATGGCGTTGCCAACGAAGAGGAAGCTAACGGGAAGGCCACCATACCATCACCTGATGGTGTTGTTCAAAGGAGCAATAAATGCGTGCAATTCTTTTCGTGGTGGCGTTCTGTGGATTCTCAACGGCGGCAATTGCCGGCCCAAAGGAAGACGCGCTTTCGGTTCTTGAGAATTGGACGGAAGCTTTCGCAGCTTCAGATGTTGACGGCATTGTAAAGCTCTACGCGCCGGATGCGCTCTTCATAGGCACCGGAAGCAAGACCGTCGTAACCGACACGCAGGCGATCCGCAAATACTTCGAGAAAGCACTCCTCACGCGCAGGCCCCGCGCGGCACCTATCAGTTCCACGGACGTGATGGTGCTGGCCGACAACGCCGTCCTCGTCACAGGGTTAAACGAGTCGACGGGAGTGTTGGATGGGAAACCCTTTAGCAGCCCAGGACGCGTTACATTTGTAATCGCGAAACGTGGTCAGGAATGGTTGATCGTGCATTTCCATCGGTCGGCAATGCCGAAGTGAAGTCCGAGCCCCTCTATTGAATTGCGTGAACTACAGAATGTCTCTTCATGGCCCTTTTCGGAAGTGCCGCACTGGCCATCGAGAGTCCGGTGTCGGGGGTAAAGCGGACCTCACGGTTGCGCCCTCCAACTTCCGAGTTTGACCCCAAGGCGGACCTAAGGGTCGATTCTTCGGCCGCTCGAAATCCCGCACCCAAAGTCTGGTACCCCAAGATCCTGTAGATGTGCCAATCTACCTTTGGGGAGCCGGGTGTGGGGGAATCAATGGCATGAGCGATCTGCGCGACTGGTTGCGTGAGCACAATCTGGAGCAATACGCCGAAGTTTTTGAGGCGAATGACATCGGCCTCGATATTCTCCCCGACCTCGATGACGATGATCTCGAGCAATTGGGTCTCTCACTAGGCAATCGCCGGAGGCTTTTGAAGGCGATCGCGGCGGGTAAGACCGCAGCAGCCCCGATTGCCGGCCAGGGCGAGGCTCCTTCGCCTGGCAAAGCTGCGGCTGAGGCGTCCGGCTCGGGCGATGCCGAGCGGCGGCAGGTTTCGGTGATGTTCGCCGACATGGTTGGCTCTACGGCGCTCTCGGCGAAGCTCGATCCAGAGCTGCTCAGCGGCCTGATCCGGCGGTACCAAGACGCGGTGGCGGGTGCGATTGGACGTTACGGTGGATTCGTCGCGAAGTTCATGGGAGATGGCGTATTGGCCTATTTCGGTTTTCCCCGGGCCTTTGAGGATGCGGCGGAACGCGCGGTCCGCTCGGCGATTGGAATTCTATCGGAAGTTAGCGCAATTGAATTGCCCGACGGGTCCCGCGTGCAGACGCGGATTGGCATCGCAACTGGCCTGGTCGTGGTCGGCGAAATCATCGGTACCGGCTCGGCTCAGGAGCGGACCATTGTCGGTGAAACGCCCAACCTCGCGGCAAGGCTGCAGGCCCTTGCGGATGCAGACTGCATCATTATCAGCGAGTCCACCCAAAAGTTGTTGGGCGGCCTTTTCGAACTCACCCATACCGGCGAGCACGAGCTCAAGGGCTTTTCCCGCCCAGTGCCAGCTTGGCGCGTGTGCGGCGAAGCCTCGGTCGAAAGCCGATTTGCTGCGATCCGCGCGAAACGCCTGCCGCTGGTCGGTCGAGCGCATGAAACGGGCCTGATGCGCGAACGCTGGCGCCTGGCGCAGCAGGGCGAAGGCCAGATCGTCACCGTGACCGGCGAAGCCGGAATCGGCAAATCGCGCGTGATCGAGGGGCTGCAGCAAGAGCTTGCGGCCGAAGCTCATGCGCGCATCAATCTGCAATGCTCTCCCTATCACAGCGACAGCGCACTCTACCCGGTGATCCAATATCTCAACCGCGCCGCCGACCTTGCGCCTGGCGATCCATCGGATTCGCGCACCGAGAAACTCCGCTCGCTTCTTGGCGCGCGGCACATCACCGATCCGGCTGCGCTGCCGCTGTTGGCCGAGCTGTTGTCGATCCCGTTGGCTGAGGCAGCTCCCGCCGCGGCGCCGGCGCAGCGCAAGGCCGCAACGCTGGCGCTGATCGTCGAGATCATGAAGCGGACCAGCGGCAACGATCCGGTGCTGACTGTATTGGAAGACGCGCACTGGATCGATGCGACCACGATCGAACTGATGACGCGATTGGCCGACAGCATAGCCCGCTCGCGGTTCCTTGTCGTGGTGTCGGCGCGACCGGATTTCACGCCGCCATGGCTGTCAAGGCCACACGCCACGCTGATCACGCTCGGACGACTCGGCCGGCCCGAATGTATGCAGGTGGTGGCGAGCATCGCTGCGGCGCATGGACTGACGGCGGACACGATCGCCGCGATCATCGCCAAAACTGACGGCGTGCCGCTGTTCGTCGAAGAGCTGACGCGGAGCGTGATGGAATCGGCAGGCGAGGATTCGGTGCCTGCGACGCTGAAGGACTCGTTGATGGCCCGCCTCGACCGTCTCGGCGGGGCCCGCGAGGTGGCCCAAATTGCCGCGGTGATCGGCCGGCAATTCACCTTTGCCTTGCTGGAAGCGGTAGCCGGCAAGGACAACGACGAACTGGAAGACATGCTGGCAAAGCTGGTTGCCGCGGGAATTGTCTTTCCTGAGGAGCGTGGCCTCGAGCGGAGCTTCAACTTCAAGCACGCGCTGGTGCGGGACGCCGCCTATGAAAGCCTGTTGCTGATGCGCCGGCGCGAATGGCACGGGCGCGTCGCTCTGGCGCTGGAGCATCGTTTTGGTGACGTCGCCGCGAACGAGCCGGAGTTGCTGGCCTATCATTTCGGTGAGGCGGGACAGTTCTCTCCTGCTTGCGATTATCGCATGCGCGCCGGTAACCAATCCGTTAGCCGCTCGGCCTACGTGGAGGCGATCGCGCATTTCATGGCGGGCCTCCGGCTCGCCGAAACCATGTTGCCGCAAGACGGCCGGCGCCGGCAGTTGGAATTCTGGCTCAAGCTCGGCGCGGCATCGGTGGTCGCGCACGGCCTGCAAAGCGCCGAAGCCGAAGCAGCTTATGCCAGGGCCAGCGAGATCGGCGACCAGCTCGGCGACGGCTCAGCCTCCTTCCAGGCCAAATGGGGGCTCTGGATCAACGCCAACCTCAGGCGCAAGACCGCTCTTGCGCGCGACCGTGCGGGCGAACTGGTGTCGCTTGCGCAGCAGTCCGGCGATCGCGAGTTGTTGCTCGAAGCCTATCATTGCCAGTTTTCAACAGCCTATTTTCGCGGCGATGTCGGCGGCGCGCTGGACGGCTGCAGGCACGTCATCGCGCTTTACGACATGACGCAGCACCGTCATCTCGCACACGCCTTTGGTGGCCACGATCCCGCCGTCTGCGCCCATATTCAGTGCGGCAATTCATTGCGGCTATCTGGCGACGAACAACAGGCAAAGTCGCATTTCATGCAAGGTATTGCGCTGGCCGAATTGCTCGACCACCCGAACAGTCTCGCGCACGGGCTACACAACGTGGGCATCGGCTATCAGCTCGGGGGAGACCGCGACGCGACGTACGCAGCCGCGCATCGCGCGGCCGCGCTGGCCGACAAATTCGGCCTACCGCCATGGCGCGCCAGCAGCTTGATCCTGGTCGGATGGGCGACCGCAACCGGTGCCGCCGCTGCGGATGCCGTACGGCTGATCGACGCCGAGATCGGCAAGGCCACGGCGGCCGGTCCGCTGCCCCAATATTATCTCGGCCTTGCAGCCGAGGTGCTGCTTGCCGCAGGTCGGCCGGCGGACGCGCTCGGTCATCTCGACCGCGCAATCGCAGGAGTCGACGAGGCTGGCGTCGGCATCTACATGCCGGAAATCTACCGCCTGCGTGGTGCGTGCTTGCTGGCGCTCGACCGCGGCAACAAGACCGAGGCACGATCGGCCTTCGCAACCGCCGCCGACATCGCTAGGCGCCAGGGAGCCCTCATGTTCGAGCGCCGCGCGCAGGCTTCATTGTCCGAATTCGCGATATAGGGATTTTGCATAACCGCTATCGATTCGGCCCTGGAATGTCGGTTCATGGCCCATCGCGTCAGTTGGCGCAATGCAGCGACATGTCCGGAGTTGAGGGTAGACCAGAAATAGCTGGCCGACTGCAAAGACGACGCGATTGACCCAACTCGGACGTCAGTACCTACGCAATCTCAATCATCGGCTGGTAAGTTTCGCTCCTTGTTCCTTTCGAGAGAGACGCACATGGCACGGCTTCTTCTATTGATTGCTGCATTGTTGGTGGGATTGTCCGACGCAGCGTTTGGGCAGACATCCACCGAGATCGCGCCTGGCGGAAAGCTGCGGGTTGGCATGATTGCCATTACGGTGCTCGGAGGCGTGGCTGAACCCGTCGCGAGGTTCGTCGGACAGAAGCTGGGGGCGGCTGTTGAACCGGTGATGTATCCGAACCCGGAAGCTTATCTGCAAAGTTTCGGCAAGGGTGAATGGGACATCGCCATCGGGCCGCGCGTCCTTGCCCCGGCTGACAAGGCGGATTCAACGGCGAACCTTTGGGCCATAAGTCTCGTCTACGTTGCCGCGCCGGGAATGGAATTTCCCGACATCGCCTCCGTGGACAAGGCAGGTGTGAAGATTGGCACCATCCTCGGTGCTCCCTCCGACCGTGTGCTGACGCGGGAGATCAAGGCCGCCGAGATCGTCCGCATCCCTTTGAGTCCGACCATTGCGGCCGACGTAGCCGACCTCCTGCGCTCCGGCAAAGCGAACGTCTTTGGCGCGGACTCCGGCGTCGGGTATCCTGCCGCCGAGGCGCTGACCGGTGCCAAGGTCGTGCCGGGCGCCTTTGGGACCGTTCTCGTGGCGGCTGCGCTGCCGAAAGGCCGCTCTCCCGCTGCGCAGGCTCTGCTCGCGACACTCGTCGACGAAGCAAAACAGACCGGCGTAGTGCAGAAAGCCATCGACGCGAAGAACCTCAAGGGCGTGAACGTCGTCACAAAATAGCAGGACACGAACGAAGGCCCGGTCGAGGCCGCCCGGTCACCAAGTCGCAGGTTGTGAAGGTAGTCTGCGTCGGCGCAAGTTCAACCGTTTTGGAGGTTTCCGTGCGAATGAATGCATTCTGCAAACTACTTGGTGCAGCGTCAGCGTGTCTGTTCGTCTCGTCAGCCGCCTTGGCCGAGGAACAAGAATTCGCTGGCAATTACCAACTAATCAGCGCCACGCGAAAAATTGTCGATACCGGACAGATCGAAGACACCTTTGGAAAGAAGCCAAAGGGGTTGGCCATGTATGGGAAGGATGGTCATTTCGTCATTCTTATCACCTATGACGGCCGGCCCAAGCCTGAATCGATTGATAAGATGACTGATCAGCAACGCGCCGATCTTCATCGAATGATGACGGCTTACGGCGGTACTTACACCTACGACGGTAGCAAGGTTGTGCACCATCTCGATCTCTCGTGGAACGAGGTTTGGGCCGGTACGACGAACATCCGAGACGTGCAACGCGATGGAGATCGGATTATCTACGTCGCCCGCCCGGCACCCTTTGCAAGCGACGGCAAGATGAGCGTGGTGACTTTGGTTTGGGAAAAAATGAAATAGCCGCACCGAGTGTTTGAATAGCCAAGCCAATTGCTGCGATGCATGAGTCTGCGTCTGGCCCTTTTCGGAAATGCCGCGCTGGCTATTGAAAGTCCAGTGTCGAGGGTGAAGCGGACGTCACGATTCGCGCGTTCCGACTTCCGCGTTTGACCCGGAACGGACATTCCAGCCGCTCAATTCCTGCGCTAATCTCAGCCCACCGAGTACCAAAAGGGCAGAGCATTGGAGGGAAACTTCTTATGTCCACGTTAAAATGCCTTGTTGCCATCGTTGGGTGGCTTATTGCGGCGTATCCGAGCTTTGCCGATGACCGTGAGAAGGTGATCGGCATCTGGAAACTGGTTTCTCAAGAAATTGAGATTCAAGCCACCGGGCAGAAAGAACCCGTCTTCGGACGCTCCCCTACGGGATACGCAATTTTCACGGCTGAGGGCCGTGTAATGTTTGTGCTGACTGGAGAGGGGCGCAGGCCACCACAAACGGTCGAAGATCGCGCCGATCTGCTCAACAGCATGGCCGCCTACACCGGCATGTACCGTCTCGAGGGGGACAAATGGATTACGAAGGTCGATGTTGCTTGGAACCCTGAATGGGTGGGCACCGAGCAAACACGCTTCTTCAAATTAGACGGGGATCGCCTTCAAGTCACTTCGACGTGGCGAATAATGCCAAACTGGGCAGATAAGGGGATGCAGAGGAGCCTCCTTGTATTCGAAAAAACGAAATAGAAGTTTGAACAACCTACCTTCGCGAGCCGGGCGGCGACTATGAGCGCATGCGCCGCGCGTGCATTTCCCCGAACGCCTTCCGTTACGTCGCATAAGTCTCTTGTTGGCCCATCGCGTCAGTTGGCGCAATGCAGCGACATGTCCGGAGTTGAGGGTAGACCAGAAATAGCTGGCCGACTGCAAAGACGACGCGACTGACCCATCGCGTCATCTGCAGCTGCCGACGGCGCACAGTGATATCGCTGCCGCCGAACGGCGGATACACCATAGCGTCCTGTAACCGTAGCGCGCGAACCCGCCATCTGAAGCGGATTTAACCGATGACCCTCTTCATCCGCGCTTCGACAGCATCTCTTGGAGCATTGCCTCGACCGAGTACGGCGAAATCCCAAGTTCGACAAAGCCGGGCATCTCCGGCGATGACACGGTGTCGATCTGCATGAGCTCCACCTGATTGCGCGTGAGAAGTGGCTCCGGGAGCATTTCGGACGCCCATGCCAGCACGTGCCAAACGGCGAACGGGATGGGGACCAGGATGGGCGCGAGGCCAGCCTGGCGCGCGACGATTCCGACCAATTCCTCGTAAGAGTGGACGCGAGGGCCGCCGCACTCGAAGATCGTCGGTCGCGTCTCGGCTCGCTGGATGATCCGAACGGTCGCTTCCGCCACATCTTCCACATAGGCAGGCTGCAGACTCATCAAGCCGCGGCCGAACATCGGGTAGATTGGGAGCCGGCGGAGAAGCTTGAGGATGGTCGTGACGAACGCATCGTCCGGTCCGAACATGACGGCCGGTCGGATGATATGTGCGTCGGCGAAGGCAGCCCCGACCACCAATTCGCCTTCGCCACGCGCTCGGATGTACCGCGATCGAGACGCGGCATCGGCGCCGATGCCTGAAATGTGAACGAGCCTTCTGACCCCGGTCCGGCGCGCTTGGGCTGCTACCCGTTCGGCGGCTTCGACATGAACGGAATGAAACGTCTCCCGACCGTGCTCGACGTAAAGGCTGACCGCGTTTACGGCGGCGTAAGCGCCGGCAAGTGCATCCGCGACAGACCGTGCGTCGTGAATATCGGCCTGGACCAATTGAAGTTGCGGATCATGAGGGCCAGACTGACTGCGCCCGCGATCTGGATGCCTTGACGCGATCCGGACGGGAAACTCGCGATCGCGCAGATGCTGAACGATGCGGCGGCCGAGAAAACCGGTTCCGCCGAATACGGTGACGGTGCGACCGTTCGTTGCCATCCTTTGATCTTTGCTCGAGAGACCGCGCCATAGCCCGAGCCGAAGCCGACGTCAGGGCGATGGCCGTCTGTCGGAACAATACCCTCTCGCAGCGACTATTGGAATGCAGGCTGCTTCGATCCGCTATTGGACGGAAGCCGGAAGCAAAGGTCGAGCGAAACTGAGTTCGTGGCCGTCGGGATCAACCAGGTGGAAGAAGCGCTCACCCCATTCGGCATCGCGGGGTACCGTCGCCGGCTTGTAACCTGCCGCGAGCGCGCGTTCGTAAAGCGCGTCAACATCGGTGACGTAGAAGATGACCCGACCCCACCAGGACCAGCGTCGTTCGGCAGGTTGGTCGATGAGGTTGAGGTAGCTCGTACCTGCTCGGAAGCTAGTGAACGACGACCATTCGCCGCCATGCAGTACCTCAAACCCCAGCGCACGGTAGAATTGGACAGCCCGTGGCATTTCATGCGTGCCGAGTGTGACCGCGCTGACTCCCTCGATCATGGCCAAACTCCCCTGTTCGATTTCGCTGCGCCTTTTGTTGCCGCGGCAGCGGGATTAACCTCCACCTCATGTGTGACGAACGGCGAGCAAGTCAACGCCGAGAGGCCCTTTCCATGCGTCGCCGCCTCACGGCGAACGGTAGACGTCCCAAACAGTTCGAACCGAACATGGAGAGGCTCTAAACTTTAGCCAGTCGATCCGAACAGCACACGCGAAAAGGAGCAGAGCATGAGGGGCGATAAAAATGTTATCGAATACCTGAACAAAGCGCTTCGCCACGAGCTCACCGCGGTGAACCAATACTGGCTGCACTACCGCCTGCTCGACAATTGGGGCTACAAGGTGCTGGCCAAGATGTGGCGCAAGGAATCGATTGAAGAGATGCAACATGCAGACAAGCTCATCGAACGCATTATCTTCCTCGATGGATCTCCCAATATGCAGACGCTGGAATCCCTTCATATCGGGAAGACCGTGAAGGCCGTGCTCGATAGCGACTTGCAAGCCGAATTGTCGGCGCGCTCCCTCTACGCTGAAGCCGCGACCCATTGCCATCAGGTCGAAGACTACGTGGCACGGGATCTGTTTGAGCAACTCATGCACGATGAGGAAGAGCATATCGATTTTTTGGAAACCCAGATCGAACTCGTCGCGAGGATCGGTCTTGAGCTATATGCCCAGCGTCATATCGGAGAGCTCGACAAGGACTAAAGTGCCAACAACTGCTCATCCAATTCCGAATTGTGAGTACATGGCCTAGCTAATCGGTCAGCGGCCACCATCGAGGCAAAGCAACGGGCAAAAGAATGCTGCCAAGCGGTGTTCGCCTAGAGGCGATTCCGTTTTTTCTGGATCCGGCACGCCTCACGCTCGATGCTGGCCGCCACCAGCGGCGCCTGGTCGGCGGTGACGGGCGGGGAAAACACGAAACCTTGCACCAGGTCGCAATCGAGGCCGCCGAGCACATCCACTTCGGCCGGCAATTCGGCTCCCTCCGCCACGACAGTCATGCCCAGGCCGTGCGACAGGGCGATGATGCCGCCGAGCAGCTTGCGCTTCTCCGGCGCGGTGGAAATGCCGTCCACGAAGGCGCGATCCACCTTCAGCCAGTGGAACGGCAGGCGCGTCAGATAACCGAGCGAGGAATAGCCCGAGCCGAAATCGTCCAGCGCCAGCCGGACGCCGAGACCGGAGAGCGCCGTCAGCGTGCGGCTGATCCGCTGCTCGGTATGATCCACGAACAGGCTTTCGGTCAGCTCCAGGCAGAGCAGCTTCGCCGGAAAGCCGGTCTCCGCCAGCACCGCCGCGACGGCCGCATCGAAATCCACGTTCCAGATCTGCGCCGGCGAGACGTTGACCGAGACGGAGCGCGGCGGCAACCCGGCATCGAGCCAGGCGCGGCCCTGCCGGCAGGCCTCGCGCAGCACCCAAAGGCCGAGATCGACGATGAGCCCGGAGCTTTCGGCGATCGGGATGAACTCCGCCGGCGAGATTGGTCCGCGCTCGGGATGGGTCCAGCGCAGCAGCGCCTCGAAGCTGGTGACGCGGCCGGTCCTCAGGTCCACCTGCGGCTGGTAACGCGCCTGAAGGGTGCCGGCCTCAACCGCGTGGCGCAGATGCCGGCCGAGATCGAGCCTTTGATCGACTGCCTGGGCATAGACCGGCTCGAACAGTTGCGCCCGGCCACGCCCGGCCTCCTTGGCCATATAGAGCGCCAGGTCCGCATTGCGCACGGCGGTCTCCGCCGTCGCCCCATGCTCCGGCAGGCGGGCGATGCCGATGGTGGCGCCGACGAAGGCCTCGCCCTCGGCGAGATCGACCGGGACGGACAGCTTGCCGATGAGCCGATCGGCAAGCCCGGTCAGCGCGGCGTCGGACATGCCGCGTCCCTCCGCCAGCACGGCGAATTCGTCGCCGCCGAGCCGGGCGATGAAGGCGCGCGGCCCCAGCTCCTGCCGCAGTGCCGCCGCCACCTGGATCAGCAATTTGTCGCCGGCGGCATGGCCGAGGGAATCATTGACCTCCTTGAAGCGATCGAGATCGATGAGCAGCAGCGCGGCGCGTCGGTCTTGCCGGGTGCAGCCCTCGATCAGGGTAGCGAGCTGGCGCGTGAACAGCGCGCGATTGGCGAGCCCGGTCAAAGGGTCGGTATAGGCGAGCTGCTCGAGTTGTCGCTCAGCCTCCTTGCGCTCGGTGACGTCCTGCACCGTGCCAATGATGCCGATGACCTTGTCGTGGGCGACCTCCGCCTTGCAGATGACAGCCAGATCGCGGGCCGTGCCGTCCGCGTGCAGGATGCGCAGGTCGGTGGCCTCGGTCCTTCGGGTGCGGACGACCCTCCTCTGCAGGTCCTTGAAGCGGTCGGCGTCGCCGTCCAGGAAATAGGGTCTCATGCTCTCATCGGTCGGCTCGAACGTGTCGGGGCCGAAGCCGAGAAGCTGGTAGAGCTCGGGCGCCCAGGTCGTACGGCCGGTGTCCAGACGGTAGCTCCAGGTGCCGATCTTGCCGAGCCGTTGGGCTTCCTCCAGCGCCCGCGTGCGCTGGTCGAGCAAGGCCTTGGCCGCCCTGAGCTGGGTGATGTCGCTGGACGTGCCGCGATAGCCGAGAAAGCTGCCATCATCGGCGTAGATGGGCTTGCCGCTGGTGCAGATACTGACGCGCGACCCGTCCTGGCCGATCAGCGTATAGGTGAAGTCGCGAAAAGGGCGATGGGCCTCCATGTCGGCCCGGTGCCGCGCCATGGCCTCCCCGTCCTCGGGCGCATAGGCCAGTTCCCAGCGCGCCTTGCCGCCGGACGCCACGGTCTGGAAGGCCGCATTGCCGGCCAGCGATTTGGGATAGGGCAGCAGCCGGTGGGCAGCGTCGGTCTCCCAGCACCAGTCCGAAGCGGTAGAGACAAAATCGGCCAGCCGTTGCTCGCTCTCCGTCAGGCGCCGCAGCGCGGAGGTCTCCTCGGTGACGTCGCGGACAATGCCTGACACGCGCCGGACCTGACCGCGCGCGTCGAATTCCGGCTCGCCATGCACCACACAGTCGAGCAGGCTGCCGTCGGAACTGCGGAGCCGCGTCCGCACCGCATAGGGCCGCCCCTCCGCCCAACAAGCTGCGTAATGCGCCTCCAGAACCTTCCGGCTTTCAGGCAGATAGCGCGCGCGCACCGTGGCGATGGGGATGTAGCCGTCGACCGTCTCGAATTCGTAGAAGGCAGCAAGCTCGGGCGATATCCAGAGATCGGTCGCGGCGGCGCTCTCCGACTCCCAGTAGCCCATGCGGGCCAATCTGATGGCGCACCGCAGCGATCGCTCCTCATGCCAGCGGCGGCCCGCTTCCCGGGTCGGGGCCTGCCCTTGCGACAATTTGCGAGCGGCCATCGGTCCCCAACTACAAGGCGAGCGTACGCAACCAATACGCTAGCATGGAGCGCCACAACCTTGGAGCGACGGCGGCGACAAACCGGGGTTGTTCCGCATCTTTGGTGTAGTTTCGGTGAATTCTGCAACCGGCAGCAAGTGTCCGGACGCGACTTGATCTGAACCGTTCTTCGCCACGCTCAAACACTGGTTGGTTAAAGCCGCGCAGCGAGCCATCGCGGCAGCCTGCGATGCGACCGCTTCGATCACGCGAAGCCGTCGCACCACGCTTCTGTTCAGCGGATCCGCACCAGCTCCATATCGAGATCGCCGGCGACGGCGGGCTCGATCTGGCAGCGCGAGATTCCGATATCGCGCAGCGTCCGGTCATCGAGCTGGCGCAGCGTCTTGATCGCCTCCCGGCGCACCCAATAGGTCGCGAGTGCATCGCCCCACACTCGGAGCAATCGGAGCAATCCGCCCATCATGCTGGACCGCACGGGCGATGCCGCAGCTGAGTCTATCGTCGTCATTGTCATCTCCTTCGAGGCCCAAACGACAAAGCTATGCCGTTGACGCAAATGCCGTTTCGACACCTGCGCCGTCCTAACCTCGGATCGCTTGCGCGCTCCTCGGTGCAATCATGGGCTTGTTCGCTCTTAAATGATCCGGTACATTGCTCGGAGCAAGTAAAACATTGCTCTCGGTGCAATAATGTCGAGGTTCGAATATCTGAAGCTGGCGGATGCGGTTGCCGCCGAGATCGCCAGCGGCGCGCTGAAGGCGGGCGACCGCCTGCCGCCGCAACGCCATTTCGCCTATGACCGCAACATCGCGGTCTCGACTGCGAGCCGGGTCTACACCGAGCTGTTGCGGCGCGGGCTGGTGGTCGGTGAAGTCGGCCGCGGCACCTTCGTGTCCGGCGAGGCGCGACGCGGCATCGCCGCTCCGACCGAGCCGCGCGGCGCGCGCATCGATCTCGAATTCAACTATCCGCTGCTGCCGCATCAGGCGACGATGATCGCCAAGAGCCTCGAAGGGCTGGAGCGGCCCGAGGTGCTCGAGGGCGCGCTGCGGCCGGCGACCAGTTTCGGCACGCGGGCAGCGCGCACGATCTCCGCGGAATTCCTGGCGCGCAAGAGCTGGGCGCCGAATCCCGACCAGATCGTGTTCACCGCCAATGGCCGGCAATGCATCGCCTCCGCGCTCGCCGCCGTCGTACCGCCCGGCGGACGCTGCGGCGTCGAGGCGCTGACCTATCCGTTCGTGAAGGGCATTGCCGCACGGCTCGGCATCGCGCTGGTGCCGCTTGCGATGGACGAGCATGGCGTGCGCCCGGACGCAGTGCAGAAGGCGCACCGCGAAGCGCATCTGTCCGCGCTCTACATCCAGCCCACGATCCAGAACCCGCTCAGCATCACGATGCCGGCCGAGCGCCGCGCCGAGCTGCTGCGCGTGGTGGAGAAGCTCGGCCTCGTCGTCATCGAGGATGGCGTCTACGGATTCCTCGACGACGAGGTGCCGCTGGCCGCGCTCGCGCCGGACAGCTGCATCGTGCTCGACAGCCTGTCGAAGAAGGTCGCGCCCGGCCTCGCGCTCGGCTTCATCGTCCCGCCGCCGCGGCTGCGCGAAAGCATCATGGCCGCGGTGCGCTCGGGCGGCTGGACCGCCTCGGGCTACGCCTTCGCCGCCGGACAGCGGCTGATGGCCGACGGCACCGCCGCCGAACTGTCACGGCTGAAGCGGATCGACGCCGGCCGCCGCCAGCAGATCGCGGCCAAGCATCTGACCGATTTCGAGATCCAGACCAACCCGAAATCCTATCATCTGTGGCTGACCTTGCCGCCGCACTGGCGCTCGCAGACCCTGGTCGCGGCCGCGGCGCGACGCGACATCGCGCTGACGCCGTCGACCACCTTCGCCGCCACGCCCGGACACGCGCCCAATGCCGTGCGGCTCGCGCTCGCCGCGCCGCCGATGGAGCAACTCGACCTCGGCCTGCGGACATTGGCGGGAATGCTGAGCGCGACCGAGGAGGATTTTGATTCGACGGAATGACATCGCACGCTCACTCCGAAGCGGTGCAGCGGCCCAGAATCGAATACAGGCGGCACTCGCGATCGCTGCACTCGCAGCGGCCTATTCTCGTTGATCCGAGCGCCAGAGCATCAAAAGCCACAGGCCGCATACGTCTTTCTCACGAGACGAAAATGCGCGCCTTCGGCTACGAAATCCACGTCCAGGCACTGGTTGCCTCTGCGATATTCCCCGATCACGCCGCACTGCAGATATTCGAGGTTGATCCGCCAGCGTTTCTCTTGCGGTGAGTAGGTCGCAAAGTCGTGCTGCGCGACCGGCGTTCCCTTGCAAATTCCGGCAACATATTGCCGCACGTCGGGCGGCAGATTGTCGACGTGATTGTGATCAAGCGGATCATGCTTGTTGCCGACGCTGCCCTTGGAAAGAGCCGGGGAGATGCTCAAGAGCGCAAGGCATAGAGCCAGAAGGGGGGTCCGGACTGTCATCTGACACTCCAGCTTGAAGCAAATCGGTTGCCGAGTTTACAGCGTGTTGCTTACAGCCCGCTTACAGTCCGGTCGCGAGAGCGGCCGCCTCACCGATTGCGAACCGGCTTCGGCAACAGCCCATCAGGCAATTGATCGAAGCGGTAGCGCCGCGGGCGGTTGCGGGTGACGAAACCGCCGACCTGCCAGGTGAACAGCGCGGCAAAGCCGACCAGGAACAGCGCGCCCATCCAGTTCGCAGCCAGCAGCGCCATCACCAGCAATCCGGTCATTGCCACCGCAAGGCACGCCAGCAGCGCCAGCGCCGCGGTATATGTCTTCGGCCCGAGGCCTCCGACCAGCCTGGCCGTGCTGGCCGCCGCCTGCATCCGGCGATGCAGCTCGACGATGAAGTCGCGGTAGAGATGGCCTTGCGGCGCGACCAGCGTCGCGGTCTGCCAGGTGGTCGACAGGATCGCGATCCGCCCGCCTTTGGCATTGTCGATGTCGGCGCGAAACCGCTGCTGCTGCATCGAGACCGGGCGGTAGGACAGTTTGACGGCGGAGATGTCCTTGTAATCCCACACGCCCGACCTGCCGGCGATCCGCCACGACAACCCGTCGTCGGTCAGCTCGAACTGGTGCGCCGAGCCGATCAATGAGGCCTTGTAGGCATAGCGCACTGCTGTGCCCTCGTCTGCCTCCGGCCGGTCCTGCAACGTTGTTGGCAATCCGCCGTTCCACCCGTTCAGACACATCCGCGCGCTTGCATAGGATGTCACGCCTATCCTACAAGCGAGCCATGCCCGAGACGACCTATTTTCCGCGTTACCTCATTCTCGGCGGCGCGATGATATCCGGCGTGCTGCTGGCGCTTGCCGTGCACATGCTCGGCGCGCGGTACGGGCTCGATCTCGGCGGCCTGTGGCGCTCCGATACCCACGAGTTCATGCCGGCGGGTGCGGCGATCGCCTGGTGGCTGATCGCGAGCGTCGGATTTTCGGGCGGCTACTTCACCGCCAATCTGATGCACAGCGCGGTGGCCGGCCAGATCCCGCAGCGGATGCGGCAGTTCCTGATCGTCGTCGGCGTGCTGATGCTGGCCGGCGCCGGCCAGGCCGCGGCGGCGCCAAGCACGGTCTCGACCATTTCCGCCGTGCTCGCCGGTCTCGCCGCGCTGTGCCTCGGCGCCGTGATGGCGTTTTGCGGCGCCTATTTTGCCCAGCGCAAGAGCTAGGCCGTGAACCCATAAAACTCCCAGCTGGCTGGCTTGCCAGAGTCAGCTATTCCCCGATAGCGACTAAATTCCACAGTGCAGCGAAATGTCGCGAAGGGCCACACCGCACCACAAGCCGACATCAGCGTATTCTCCGATTTCGGACTGAACTGACAATTTCCTTCGCCGCGACCTGAAGCTCGCCGAGATGCCGGGCCGCAAAGGCCTCGATGGAAAAGGCGGTCTTTAGCCAGAGCATGTTGATCGCGCCGAGGACCCGTTGCCCATCGCGCAGGGGAACCGCGATCGAGAACAGACCATCCGCATGCAGGGGACCACCATAGTAACCTCCGGTATGCGTGGGGTCGCGGGTGCCATAGCCGCGCGCGCGAACCTCGGCGAGGATGCTGCTCAAGCGCGCCGGCTCTCGCGCCAACCGATCCTCAGGCTTGCTGGAACTGCGCAACAGATCGACAATGCGCTGTCGCTCCTTGACGGGACAATACGCGAGATAGGCGCGGCCGACTGCCGAATGCAGCCAGTTAACCGGCAACCCGATGCGCTCCTGCTGCAACAAGATCGGGCTTCGCGCCCGCGTTGTCTCCCGAATTTCCATGTGGTCACCCGCCGGCACCATCAGGTCGGAGGGCCAGGAAACCCGCTCGCACAGTCGCTCCAGGATCGGAGCCGCGGCTTCCGCGATGCGGTCGCGATGTTCTCGACGCGAAGGCGCATGCGAAAGCGTCGCGCCGATGCGATAGCGGCCGTCGGCAAGCCGTCGCGTGACCAAGCCGGACCGGGCCAGCGTGTGGAGGATACGGAGCAGGCTCGGCTTGGAGATGTTGGTGAAGACATGCAGTTCGTGCAGCGACGAGTCGGGCTGCATTTGCAGGGCCTGCAAAACGAGAAGGCCTCGCTCCAGGCTCTTGATGACTTTCGGACCCGCCATTGCCTGCTCGCCTCGTTCCACATTGTGGAATGTAGTGTTCCACAATGCGGAATGCAGGTCGATTCTTCTGGCGAAACGCCACCGTCACGTTCAAAGGTAGGGTGCCTGCAGGTTGCGACTTGGAATCGAGATTTTCATCGTTGATGGAGACTTCCATGAGATCCCACCTGTTTCACCGCACGACCTCATTGTCCCTCGCGACGCTGGCCCTGCTCACCTCGAGCCTCCAAGCATCCGCGCAGACATCCTTTCCGACCGGCACGGTACGCTTCGTGGCGCCGTTTTCGGCCAGCACGCCGCCCGACATCATCAGCCGCATCGTATCGAAGGAATTGACGGAATCGGAAGGCTGGCGGGTGATTGTCGAGAACCGGCCGGGCGGTGTCACCACCATCGCGGCGACCGACGTCCTCACCCAGCCGGCGGACGGCAACAACCTCTATGCGATGTCGGTGCCGTCGGCTGCGGCGCCGTCGCTGGTGCCGAACATCTCGTTCGATCTCGGCCGGGATTTCGACCCGGTCATCAAGGCGACGGTTTCCTACAACGTTCTGGTGGTGAATCCGTCGGTGCCAGCGAAGACAGTGGCGGAGTTGGTGACGCTGCTGAAAAGCCAGCCCGACAAGCTGACGTTCTCTTCGGGCGGGTTCGGCACGCCCGCGCATCTGATCGGCGAGCAATTCAAGCTGCAGACAGGCACGCGCGCCCAGCACGTTCCCTACGCGCAATTCCCGCAGGCGATCGGCGACCTGCTCAACGGCACCAACGCCTTCATGTTCATCACCATGTTGCCGGTGGTTGATCTGATCAAGACCGGAAAGCTGCGGGCGCTCGCGGTTACCGGTCCGAAGCGTGTGCCGATCCTGCCTGATGTGCCGACTATTGTCGAAGCCGGCTACCCTTCGCTGGTCGTCGAGGACTGGACCGGCTTCGCCGTCAGGCATGGCACTCCGAAGGAAACAGTTGCGCGGCTCAATGCTGCGATCAACAAGGCGCTGCAGAAACCCTCGGTGCGCGAGGCGCTGGCAAAGATCGGTGCTGAGCCGGCAGGCGGCACGCCTGAGCAATTCGGCCGGCTGGTTGGCGATCAGGTCGCGCACTGGCACGATGTCGTAGCCGGAATGAAGGTCCAGCAATAGTGCCATCGGTTTTTCGCGTGACGCTGCTCGGGACGGGGACGCCGATCCCCCGCCCCGATCGCTTTGGGCCGAGCACGCTAATCGAGGCGGGCGAGCATACGATCCTGATCGATGCCGGCCGCGGCGCCGCTATGCGCTTGTTTCAGCTCGGCGTTCCCATCGGTCGAGTCGATGCGCTGCTGCTCACGCATTTTCATTCCGATCACACGGTCGGCATTCCTGACCTCTGGCTGACGGGCTGGCTGAGCTCATATTTCGGCAACCGCCAGCGCCCATTCAACGTGATCGGCCCGGTTGGCACAGCCAAGCTGATGCACCACCTCGAAGCGGCCTACGCCCACGACATCGAGATCCGCGTCGAGGATGAGAAGCTGGCACGCGAGCATGTCGCGATCACGGTGAACGAGTTTGCGGAGGATGGCGTCGTCTATCAGACCGGCGATCTGCGCGTCATAGCCTTCGCGGTCGATCATGGCGACGCCATCAAGCCGGCATATGGCTATCGTATCGAATATCGCGGCCGCATGGCCGTCATCTCCGGCGATACTCGCTACAACGCAAACGTGCTCCGCAACGGCGAGGGCGCTGACTTGCTGGTACATGAGGTCGCAATGGCGCCGCCGAGGCTTCTGGGTCAAGCCGACATCCAGCGCATCGTCAATCATCATACCTCGCCACAGGAAGCCGGACGCGTGTTCGCGAAGACGCGGCCTAAACTCGCCGTGTTCACGCATCTGGTCATGCTCGCCAGTGACTCCGTGACGGCACCGAGCGTTGACGATCTGATCGCGGCGACCCGCGAGACTTATGCCGGACCGCTTGTTGTCGGCGAAGACCTGATGAGCTTCGAGATCGGCGAGACCGTTACGGTCAGAAATCCACCGCACTGGCGAGGGGGCAGATCACCCCGCCAAGGCGACCACCCGCCAATCATGCTCCAAGGTGGGACAGGTTAGAAACGCGATGCTTATAGGTCCCTGTTATGGACCTATAAGAACGGGCGCATTCGTAGGGAATGGTAACCGCACGGCAGCAAGGTTCCACCCATGGTGAAGAAGCCTTGAATGTGCGGCCGAAATCGCGCTGAGGGCCGCTATTTAAGTGACCTGCTCACGCAGGCGCCGGTCCAATGTCGCCGCTCGCTGGTTCTCACCGCTGCGTCTGTGATGATGCGCCGATCCAGATCAGCGCGGCGGCCACCAGCAACACGCCGGCAGAGATCACAAGCGCCGCATGCAGGCCGGCAATGAAGGCCGCGGACCGGCTGACCAGCGAGCCGAACAGCGCCACACCGAGCACGCTGCCGGTCTGCCGGGTCGCATTCAGCACCCCGGCCGCGATCCCGGCATGCTGCGGCTCGGCACTGCCGAGCAGCGCCGATGTCAGCGGCGGCACCAGCAGGCCGAGGCCGCCGCTGATTGCCAGCAGTTGCAGGCAGATCGCGAGATAGCCGGTACCGGCACCGATGAACAGCATCGCCAGGCATCCGGCGGCCGAGATCGCGGCGCCGAGCGCGATCGTCCGCGGCGCGCCGATCCGCTCCGCGACATGCGGCGCGATCAAATTGGCGGGCAGCACGGCGCCGAGCATCGGCACGAACGCGAGGCCGGTGGCGAACGCCGACAGCCTGTTGACTTGCTGGAAGTAGAGGCTGAACACGAAGATCAGCCCGTAGAACGCAACGTTCACCAGCAGGCCGACCAGCGAGGTCAGGGCAAACATCCTGTTGCTGAACAGCGAGAGCGGCAGCATCGGCTGCGCCGTGCGCGCCTCATGCCAGACGAACAGCACGGAGAAGACGGCCCCAAGAGCGAAGCCTGCGACGACGAACGGGCTATCCCAGCCGAGCGCGCCGCCCTCGATGAGCGCGCCGGCCAGCGTGCCGAGCGCGGCGATCGCGGCAATTTGTCCCGGCAGATCGAGCCGGTGCTGGTGATGGCGCTTGGTTTCGCCGGCAAAGCGCCAGGCGAGCCACAGCCCGGCCAGGCCGATCGGCAGATTGACCAGGAAGATCGCGCGCCAGCCGACCAGCGTGATCAGCCCGCCGCCGACGAGCGGGCCGGCGGTCAGCGCAAGGCTCGCGCCTGCGGCCCAGACGCCGACCGCCCGTCCGCGCGCCTTTTCGTCCGCATAGGCGTGGCGGAGCAGCGCGAGCGAGTTCGGCACCAGGATGGCCGCGGCCAGCCCCTGCACGCAGCGCGCGGCGATCAGCGTCACGGCGTCAGGCGCGACGGCACACCCAACCGACGCCGCGGTGAAGATGGCAAAGCCGGCCATGAAGACGCGCTTGGCGCCGATCCGGTCGCCGAGCGCGCCGGCGGTCAGGATGAAGGCGGCAAACGCGATGGTGTAGGCGCTGACCACCCATTGCAACTCGGCAACGCCGCCGCCGAGCGAGCCGCCGATGGCGTTGAGCGCCGTGTTGACGATGGTGACGTCCAGCTGCACGACGCCGTAACCAAGACTCATCGCGGCGAGCGTCAACGTCGCCGCAAGCCCGGTCGACTGCTGGTACGACCCCGCGCGCCGGTCCGGCACGCGAGGGAGGTTCGGGGATGTCTGTTGCATGGTCTTGACCTCGCTCTGGGCAACCAATGCGACAGATAGGTCTTCGTTTCTCAATGATACTTCGCCACGGATCGAAGTGTGGCATCGTCGTGCCGGCCGGGGCCGCGTGGCCGCGGCGATGTTGCGCGGCGTTTTGCCTCAATAGACCTACGGACCGCCCCCCGGGCGCCTCATTCCGGCCCGAACGGCGGTCCACAGCCGGATCACGCAGATGCGCACATCGACTTCACGCTTTGGTAAACGCCGCAGCCGGCCCGGACCTCCCCCACGCTGATGCATATCGTCCATTCGCTCCGCCCCGACGGCCCCGCAGTGGCGCTGCGACGACGGCAAAATCGGCAAAAATCCCGACGAAATCGCCAGGAACGGCTGAAGGACGGCGGAACATGCAGTGGCCCCGTCGCGGACGACGACATGGCTGCGACTCACATTCCGCAGAGCGAGAACATATGTAGCCAGTATGACAACAATGCTGGACGGGAGCCGAAGGTTGGCTTGTCAAGGGCTGCACAACGCATCGGTTTTGCCTTATGGGTCATCGCGTACGGTGCGTTTGCCCGTCACCCGTCGCCGTCCGTGACCGGGTCCCACTGAAATTGTCCCTGCCGGGAGGATGAATGCTTCGGCTGCTGACCACGCTTGGGCGTGGCTTCAAGGAAAAGATCGGCTGGAAACGGCTCGGGATCGCTGCGAGCGTGCTCATCATCGTGTTCGCGGTCACGACGCTTGTCCACACCCTGAAGGGCGTCGATACCGGCATCATCCTCACCGCGCTGACCGACATCGCGCCGCACCGGATCGCGCTCGCGGCGCTCTGCGTGGTCGGGGCGTTCTGCACGCTGACCTTCTATGACTTCTTCGCGCTGCGCACGATCGGCAAGACCCACGTCCCCTACCGCATCGCAGCGTTGTCGAGCTTCACCAGCTACACGATCGGCCACAATATCGGCGCCACGGTCTTTACCGGCGGCGCGATCCGCTTCCGGATCTATTCCGATTACGGCCTCTCCGCGATCGACGTCGCCAAGATCTGCTTTCTGTCGGGCCTGACCTTCTGGCTCGGCAATCTGTTCGTGCTCGGCTTCGGCATGGCCTGGCACCCCGCGGCGGCATCGGCGATGGACCTGCTGCCGCCGGCGATGAACCGGCTGATCGCGCTCGGCTGCCTTGCCGGCATCGGCGCTTATTTCGTCTGGCTCCTGACCGGCGAGAAGCGCCGCGAGCTCGGCCAGAACGGCTGGAAGGTGGTGCTGCCCTCGGCCAAGCTGACGCTGCTGCAGATCGTCATCGGCGTGGTCGATCTCGGCTTCTGCGCGCTTGCGATGTATCTCCTGATGCCGACCGAGCCGCATATCGACTTCGTCTCGCTGGCGGTGGTGTTCATCCTGGCGACGCTGCTCGGCTTTGCGAGCCACGCCCCCGGCTCGATCGGCGTGTTCGACGCTGCGATGCTGGTGGCGCTGCCGGAGTTCAGCAAGGAGCAATTGCTGGCGACGCTGGTCGTGTTCCGTATCCTCTATTTCCTGATCCCGTTCGGGATTTCGATCTCGATCATGGGCATGCGCGAGCTGTGGCTCAACGTGGTGCGGCCCTGGCAGGAACGAAAAAGACTCAGCCAAGCCTGCACGGCTTCGGCGACCGTGCGGCAACCGATCGAAAGCCGGCAGCAGCAGATCAGGCGGCTGAGGCGGTAACAGCGAACGTTATCGGCCTCAAGGTCCCTGCTTTCAGTTCCGGTTTCGATCCGGGATTTCGGTCTCTGCCGCCGCTTCTCTTATTTTCGCCGTACCACTCGCGTCAAACCGCGCCATGATTGGCTTTCTGGTTCGATTTTCGTTTCGTGTCACGGTCTGCAGCGTGCTGCTCGGCAGCGCGCTCGCGGCGGTATTGGCTTCAGCCGCCGACGCGCAGGATACCCAGCTCTCGATCTCCTGGGAGGTCCGCAACCGCTTCCGGCTGTTCCGAGAAGAACGCGACTTCCGCCTGCATGTCGAAAGCGGGCTCGGCCGCAGCGTGCTGGCCTCGGAACAGGCGCTGGAACTGCAAAGCGACGGCCGCGGCTGGGCGCGCAACACGGTCAACCGGCTCTGCATCGACCTGCAGGGCCGCGTCAGCGAGCCCTGCACCCGCGACAACGTCAAGGAAAGCTATCTGACGCCGATCGATCACCCGATCGTGGTGCGGCTCACGGGTCCGGTTCCGGTCGGCGCGACCTGCGCCTGGTCGTTCGACGATGGCGACGGGCCGCAATCCTCGACATTCGATTGCGCCGAGCCGGTCAATCTGCGCGTCCGCTACGGCCGCACCACGGTCGCGACCGTCGATGTCGCCAGCGGCTCGGATGCCAACCAGCGCGTGACGACCCAGATCGCGGTGCGCGATCTGCTGATCGCCGGCCTCGGCGACAGCATCGCATCCGGCGAGGGCAATCCCGATCGCGCGATCGCCCTCTCCGACGAAGGCTTCTGCTTCCGCTCCTATCTCGGCGGGGCGCAATACTACCGGCCGAGCCGCGCCGGCTTCAAGGGCGGCCGCGCCTGCGAAGCGCCCGACACCCTGACCAACTGGCAGCGCCAGAGCGCGCTGTGGCTCAACTCGGCCTGTCACCGTTCGCTGTACAGCTACCAGACCCGCACCGCGCTGGCGCTTGCCGTGCAATATCCGCACATCGCGGTGACCTATCTGCCGCTGGCCTGCACCGGCGCCACCATCGCCGACGGCCTGCTCGGCTCGCAGCAGGCGCGGGAGTGTCTGCCGACGAAAACCGCCAACACCTGCTCGGGCACCGTCAACGGCCAGATCGCGGAGCTGCGCACGGCGCTCGCAGCCGCCAAGCGCCGGCAGCCGGACCGCACGCTCGATCTCGTGCTGCTGTCGGTCGGCGCCAACGACATCTACTTCTCCGGCCTCGTCGCCAACGTGATCGTCGACACGCCGACCGAACGCGCGCTGTTCAGCCAGGGCGGCTCGATGGCCAGCGTCGACGATGCCCGCTCGGCATTGGCGCGCGACCTGCCGGCCGATTTCGCCAAGCTGCGCGATGCGCTGAAGCCGTTGGTCGGCGGCGACCTCTCGCACGTGGTCTACACGGCCTACGCCAATCCGGCGCTGGCCAATGGCGGCGCGCCCTGCCCAGGCGGCCGCGCCGGCTTCGAGATCCATCCCTCGTTCAACGCCGATCCGAAGCGGCTCGCGGCGGTCTCGGGGTTCGTGCAGAACGAGTTCCTGCCGCAGCTCAAGGCGATCACACAGTGCCAGTCCGGCATCATCTGCCGCAATCCGCAGGCCGACCGCATGACCTTCGTCGATGCGCATCAGGATGCGTTCGCAAGCCACGGCTTCTGCGCACGCACGTCGACCGATCCGGAGTTCGACCGCGACTGCTTCGCCGCCAACGGCGACAGCTTCGTCTCCGATATCGTCGCCGCGGCCAACCAGCCGCTCAAATGCGGCCGCAGCGCCGGCGAATACCGCGCCTATCTGCCGCGGGCGCGCTGGATCCGCGACGCCAATGACAGCTATTTCGCGGCGATGACCTACCCGCAGGGCCTGCCGTCCTCGATGCAGCCAACCGACATCCACGATGCGACATGGGGCATCCTGTCGGCAGTGTATGGCGGCGCGGTGCATCCGAGCGCCGAAGGGCATGCGGCGATGGCCGATGCCGCGGCGCCGGCAGCCGCCACCGTGCTCCAATTGAACACCACGGTGCCTGAGGTGATCTCCGAGCCGGTCGCGCCATTGCAGACCGCACCGGTGCAACGCTGAACGCTACACGCTCGCGACGCCGCACAGGTGCGCCGCGAGCAAACGTAATCCCAATCGGAGCGTGAGAGCCCTAGTGCCGCTTCGTCGCGGGCAGAGGCGCCGCCGGCGGCGGCGGCTTCACCGCAGCGGCTTGCGCCGGCAGATATTTGGCGACGATAGCGGGATCGAGCTGGGCCATCGCACTGTCCGGCAAGCGCGTCCAGACCTCATCCTTGCCGAACAGCGAGATGCCGAGATAGCCGCGCATGGTCAGCTTCTGTCCGTCGGCGCTCAGCGTCATCTTGGCCTTGTAGATCTTGCCGTCGCGCGGATCGAGCACGTTGCCGTTCTCGTACTTCAGGCCATCGCGCTTCATATCGCGGATGAACGACAGACCAAGCCACGGCGCATTCTTGCGATCATCGGTGCATTTCGAGCAGACCGGATTCGGCGGATCATCGGGATCGGAGAACATCTTGGCGATCACGCCTTCGAAGATGCCGTTATGATCGATCACCAGGAACCAGCCTTCCGGCTTGCCGTCCTCGATCTTCTGCCAGAGTCCGGCCGCCGATAGCTCGGCCGCGGAAGCTGCAAGCGGAGCAGCTAGCGCAAAGGCCGTAGCGATCGCCAGGATCAGCCGAAGTCTGGATAGCGTGTTCCGCATCATCATCACCTGATCAATCGACAAACTCGATTACGAGCAGACTACGGCCATTTCGCGGAGGGTTCCAGTACCCGCGCCGCACGGACAATGGCCCATGCCCCTGGCATTGGTCGCTGCTGAAGTGGGATCAGTTCACCCCAAGCTTCTTCTGCAAACTTGATGACGAGGTTGTGTACTGGAACACCAGCCGCTTGTCGGGATACACGTAGCGGTGCGCCTTCTGCGCCATCAACGCGCCCTCGTGGAAGCCGGAGAGAATGAGCTTCAGCTTGCCCGGATAGGTGTTGATGTCGCCGATCGCGAAGATGCCTGAAACGTTGGTCTCGAACGCTGCGGTGTCGACCGGCACCAGGTTGTTCTCCAGCGCCACGCCCCAGTTCGCGACCGGACCGAGCTTCATGGTGAGCCCGAAGAACGGCAGCATCGTATCGCAGGCGATCGTCGACATCGCATTGTCGTTGCCCTTCAGCGCGGCGCCCGAGAGTTGACCGTTGGCGCCCTCGAGCCCGGTGACCTGGCCGATCTTCAGATCCATCTTGCCGTCGGCAACCAGCGAGCGCATCTGCTCGACGCTGTGCGGCGCTGCGCGGAAATCGTCGCGCCGGTGCAGCAGCGTGATGCGCTTGGCGATCGGATGCAGATTGAGCGTCCAGTCGAGCGCGGAGTCGCCGCCGCCGACGATCAGGATGTTCTTGTCGCGGAACTGCTCCATCTTGCGCACGGCATAGAACACCGACGTGCCTTCATAGGCCTCGATGCCCGGCACCGGCGGACGCTTCGGCTGGAACGAACCGCCGCCCGCGGAGATCACGACGACCTTGACCTCGAACTCCTTGCCGGCATCGGTCTTCACGCGGAACAGGGGATCGCCGATCTTCTCGATGCTCTCCACCATCTCGTTGAGGTGGAAGGTCGCGCCGAACGGCTTGATCTGCTCCAGCAGCTGCTCGGTCAGGCCCTGGCCGGTGACAAAGGGAATCCCGGGAATGTCGTAGATCGGCTTCTCCGGATAGAGCTCGGCGCACTGCCCGCCGATCTTGTCGAGGATGTCGACCAGATGCACCTTCATGTCGAGCAGGCCCAGTTCGAACACGGCGAACAGTCCGCAGGGACCCGCGCCAATTATCAGCACATCGGTTTTGATCGCTTCGCTCATATCCGCTTCTTTTCAGTTGAAATCGACCGGGCGGCTTTCGCCTGCCCGGCCAAGTATGGCCGGATCGGGACATGCATAATAGGGACAGCGGCTGGCGCGGCAACCCCTTGCCGAGCCTGCGCAACTCGGCTGTATGGGCGGGAAACCGACGGAGATCCCCCTCGTGAATGCCCCTGTCCGCACCGACGATGCGCCGCGCCTGGAAGACTTTCCCTATCGCCTGTCCGACAATGTGCGGTTTGCCGATCTCGACCCGAACGGGCACGTCAACAACGCCGTCTATGCGAGCTATTTCGAGACCGGCCGCGTCACGCTGGTGAAGGACCTCAGCATGGGGCTGATGCCGGCCGGGCTTGGCTGGATCATGGTGCGGCTCGACATCCATTTCCGCGCCGAGCTGCACTGGCCGGGACAGATCGAGCTCGGGCTCGGTCTCGTCAAGTTCGGACGGACGTCGACCACTTTCGATCAGGTGGTATTTTCGGAAGGGAGATGCGTGGCGTCGGCGAAGGCGGTCACCGTGATGATCGATGAGGCCACGCGCAGACCGACGCCGCTGCCGGCGGAGGTCAAGCAGCACTTCCGCCGCTGGGTCCGTCGCGGTGTGAACCCGGACGGCGAATAAATCAGGTCAGGCCTGCCGCTCCGGCGTCGACACGACCAGTCCGTCGAGATCGTCGGTCACCTTGATCTGGCAGGAAAGCCGCGAATTCGGACGCACGTCGAAGCCGAAATCCAGCATGTCCTCTTCCATCGGCGACGGCGCGCCGACCTTCTCGCGCCACGCGTCATCGACATAGACATGGCAGGTCGCACAGGCGCAGGCGCCGCCGCATTCGGCTTCAATGCCGGGAATGGCGTTGCGGATCGCGCCTTCCATCACCGTCGCGCCGTTCTCGATATCAATGGAGCGTTTCTCTCCGGAATGGTCGATAAAGTGTATTTTGGCCATGATTGCTCGTGCTGCCGGAATGCGCCGGACGATGGTTGGAAAGGTCCCGGCAGTCGTATAACGGGTCGATCCGTACAGCGCTAGCGCGGAGACCGAAAACCTGCCGGCCGGCCAGGGACGGCGCCCTACCCGTTGCCGCAGGCCGTGGAGATGCCGGAAGCCTTAGGAGCGGCCCAGAATCAGCTCGATCGCCGTGCGCGCCTCGGCAATCGCGGCCCCGAGCGCAGCGAGCGGCTGGGCCGGATCGGAACCGGCGGTCAGCGCGGTTTCCAGGTTGGCTGCCGCCTCGGCGACGCCGAAGGCGCCAATCGCCCGCGCCGATCCTTTCAGGGTGTGGGCGTGGGTCGGAGCCTCGGGCGGCAGGGCAGCCAGCTCGCCAAGGATCCGGGCCGACTGGGTCGAGAACATCGCCAGCACTTCCCGCTCCAGCCCCGGGTCGCCCAGCGTCATCCGTCGAAGGTGATCGACGTCGATCGGCCCGTCGCCCGGCGCGAGCGGCGGCGATTGCGTCCATTCAACCCGTTCGAGATGAAGCGGCATGGCCTGTCCCTGTCGTCTCTGCCGGGCTTCACCGGCGGACCGTTCGCCCAGCCAATCACGAAACTGGTTAACGAATTGTTGTCGGGATGATCGGCAAAACCGCCCGATTCTGGACAATTTCCGGACACAATCGGCCCTCTACGGCAGGAATTTCGAGTACCCATAAGGCCTTATGGCGCAAAGCTGTTAACGATGATTAAGAAAGTATTAATCGCAAGCATTTCATTCGCATCGCTCTCCCAATAGGATGTTTGCGGATGTAGCGGACAAGCCGCCGAGGGGGCGCTTGCGCTCCGCTTGTGGGCACCGGCTTCGAGCTTGCGTGGGGACGATCGCAGGCTCGCCGACGCGTAAAATAGTGAGAGGGCTCAGACTGAACATGGCGAACACTCCCAAGAAGGTCAAAGATCCCACCGAAGTCGCGCTTTCTGCCATCCAGGAAGCCCTCAACATCAGCGAGCAAGGCGCGGAGAGCCGCAGCCCCCTCAACGAAGGCGCCGCGCCGTCGAGCGTGCCGCCGTCAGCTCCGGATTTTTCAGCCGCATCGTTCGAGTCCCGCTCGAATACCGATCGTTCGGTGTTCGAGCCGATCGAGGAGCCGCGCGCGCCGCGCCGCGCCGCCAATGATGATCGCGAGACCATCGGCCAGATGCTGCAGACGCTGCAGGGAGGCCGCGCCCGCAACGCCTTCACGCTGTTCTTTGTCTGCTCCGGCGCCTGGCTGCTCGGCGGCGTCATCCTCACCATCGCGTTCTGGCCGGCCCTGCAGGCTTCGATGGCCCAGGGCACCGGCGTCCTGGTGCTCGCCGGCCTCGCCGCGCTGTTCGCCGTTCCGGTGTTGCTGTTCTATTATCTCGCCAGCCTCGCCTCGCACGGTCAGCGCATGCAGATGATCGCGCAATCGATGGCGCAGGTCGCAATGCGATTCTCCGAGCCGGAAAACGCCGCCGCCGATTCCATGGTGACGGTCGGCCAGGCGATCCGCCGCGAGGTCGCGGCGATGGGCGACGGCGTCGAACGCGCGATCGCGCGCGCCGGCGAACTCGAGACCCTGGTTGCCAACGAGGTGGCGGCGCTGGAGCGCGCCTATTCCGACAATGAAGTGCGCATCCGCGCGCTGCTGCAGGACATCGCCCACCAGCGCGACAATCTGGTCGGCCAGGCCGAGCAGGTGCGCAGCGCGATCTCCGGCGTGCAGATCGACCTGCGCCACGACATCGCGCTGATCTCGGACGCGATTGCCTCGCGCGTCGACGAGGTCGCCAAGAGCATCACCGGCGCGCTGGAAGAGCGCGGCCAGCACATTACGACCGCACTGAGCCATGCCGGCGACAACATGATCCTCGCGCTCGGCGAGCGCGGCGGCGACCTGCTCGATCGCCTCGAGGAAGCCAGCGCCGAGACCACGCGCGCGGTGATGGACGCCTCCGAGCGGCTCACGACCAGCCTCAACTTCAAGACCGGTCACGTCCATGACGAGTTCGTCGATCTGGCCGACCGCGTCCACGAGATGCTGAACGAGCGCATCGACCGCATCACCGGCGAGTTCGAGCAGCGTTCGTCTGCGATCGTCGACGGCATCTCCGACCGCACCGAAGAGGTCCACGACTCCCTGAAGAACTCCGCGGACTCGCTGCTGCTCGAGCTCGAGCTGCGCAGCAACGACCTGGTCAGCAAGATCGACGACGCCGGCAACCGCCTCGCCGGCCAGATCATGACGTCCGGCGACCGGGCGAGCGAGGCGCTCGACGTCACCGTCAATTCGCTGGTCGCCAAGGTGGTGGGCCAGACCGAGACCGCGCACGACTCGCTGTCGCTGCAGATGAGCGCGTTCGACGACCTGGTGAAGAACCACGGCAGCGAGCTCGCCGAGAAATTCGCCCGCGACTCCGGCACGCTCGGCGCGCTGATCACCCGCCACATCTCGGAATTCGACCGCACCGTGAAGACGTTCGGCGGCGACATCGTCGAGCGCATGGGCCAGCGGACCCAGGACATCGCCGACAGCCTGAAGACCTATGTCGACACCTTCGACCATCGCGTCACCTCGAATAGTGGTGAGATCACTGCTTCGCTCGACCAGCGCCTGCTGCAGTTCGAGACCACGCTCGGCAGCCGCGTCACCAACCTCGACGCCTCGCTGACCGACAAGCTGTCGTCGTTCGACTCATCGCTCGCCACCAAGATCGGCTCGTTCGACGGCCGCCTGCAGTCGCTGGATGACGCGATCGACGGCCGCATGCGGACGCTCGAAGTCACCTTCGAGAGCCGCGCCAAGTCGGTCACCGACACTATCGACAGCCATCTCGGCACGCTCGCAACCCAGCTGACCGAAGGCGCCACCCAGGCGATCCACTCGATCGACTCGCGCCTCGGCCTGCTCACCACGACCCTGACCGAGGGCACCGTGCAGGCGATCGCCGCGGTCGACCATCGCATCAACGGCGTCACCGAGACCATCGACGGCCACAGCAACCGTCTGGTCGACACCATCAACGGCCACAGCACCCGCCTCGCCGATACCATCAACGGTCACAACACCCGCCTCGTCGAGACCATCAGCGGCCATAGCTCGAACCTGACCGACACCATCTCGGCGCGCTTCGCCGACATCCAGCAGGGCATCGAGAGCCGCGTCGGCGTCATCGCCGGTGACATCGACACCCGGGTCGCGCAGTTTGAGGACCTCTTGGGCTCGCGCGTCGAGGCCGTCGCCGGCCGCATCGAGAGCAGCGGCCGCCAGGCGAGCGAGGACCTGATGTCCCGCGCCGAAATGTTGTCGTCGAGCATCAAGTCCCATGTCGAGGACGCCGAGCGCTCGCTGACCAACCTCGTGGTCAACACCAGCGAAACCATCCAGACCGGCGCGCGCACCGCGCAGCAGGCGCTGCTCACGGTGTCCGCGGATGTCGGCAACCAGCTCAAGCAGAGCTCCGCCGAGGTCGAGAGCGTGCTGACCGCGGTCGGCACCAGCGCCGCGAACTCGATCCTCACCAGTGCCCGCGACGCCCAGGTCTCGCTGGTCTCCGCATCCGGCGACGTCGCCTCGCAGATCAAGGCGTTGTCGGAGGACGTCGAGCGCACGCTGCAGGCGGCCGGCAGCGCCACCGCAGCCTCGGTGCTGTCGGGCGCCCGCGACGCGCAGACCACGCTGGTCTCGGCCTCGATCGAAGCCGCAAGCCAGGTCAAGTCGCTCGCCGCCGACGTCGAGCAATCGCTGTCGATGTCCGGCTCAGCCGCCGCCGAAGCGATCATGACCGGCGCCCGCGAGGCCCAGACCACGCTGATCGCGACGTCGGCCGACGTCACGGGTCAGGTGAAGTCGCTCGCCAGCGACGTCGAGCGCTCGCTCTCGATGGCCGGTTCCGCCACCGCGGAAGCCGTCGTCGCCTCGGCCCGCGAGGCCCAGAGCACGCTGGCCGGCGCGTCGACCGAAGCCACCAACCTGGTCCGCACGCTCGCGGCCGACATCCAGCACTCGCTCTCGACCGCCGGCACCGCGACCGCGGAAGCCGTCGTCGCCTCCGCCCGCGAGGCGCAGAACACGCTGGCCGGCGCGTCGACCGACGCCACCAATCTGGTCCGCACCCTGTCGGCCGACATCGAGCGCTCGCTGTCGATGGCAGGCTCCGCCACCGCGGAAGCCGTCGTCGCCGCCGCGCGCGAGGCGCAGAGCACGCTGGCCGGCGCCTCCACCGAGGCCACCGATCTGGTCCGCACGCTGGCGGCCGACATGGAGCGCTCGCTCTCGATGGCCGGCTCCGCCACCGCGGAATCGATCACATCAGGTGCGCGTGAAGCCCAGAGCATGCTGGTCAATGCATCGACCGAGTCTGCGACAAAGGTGACGGCGCTTGCTGCCGATATCCAGCGCGCGCTGTCGATGGCTGGTTCCGGAACCGTCGAGGTGCTGACGGCCGGCGCTCGCGAGGCGCAGAATACCCTCGTCACCGCGTCGACCGAAGCAGCCAACCACGTCAAGTCGCTGGCAGCCGATGTCGAACGCACCCTGACGTCGGTCGGCACCAACACCGCCCAGACGATCCTCGGCAGTGCCCGCGATGCCCAGAACTCGTTCGTGGCAACGTCCAACGAGGCCGCAACCCAGATCCGCGCGATCTCGGTCGAGATCGAGCGCTCGCTGACCACGACCAGCGCGGAAACTGCACAGACCATCCTGGGCAGCGCCCGCGAGGCCCAGAGCTCGTTTGCGGCGACTTCCGCCGACGCGGCCGCCCAGATCCGCACCCTCTCGACCGATATCGAGCGCGCGCTGGGGTCGGTCACGGCCAAGACCACCGACAACATCCAGACCTCTGCGCAGAACGCACAGGCCGCGCTGATCAACATGTCCAACGAGGTCACAACCAAGGTCAAGACGACCTCCGCCGACATCGAACGTTCGGTGCTGTCTGCGTCCAGCGCATTCGGCTCGGCGATGACCGGCAAGACCGACGAGATCGTCACCTATGTGCAGCAGCAGACCGAGCGGCTGTCGCAGATGGTCGACGGCCGCCGCGGCTCGCTGGTCGAGGCGCTGACCGCCAAGACCACACAGCTGTCGAACGACATGGATCGCGCCACCGCGGACGCGCTGAAGGCGATCGAAACCCGCGGCCTCGCCTTCTCGCAGTCGATGGCGGCACATGGCGGCGATGTCGCGCGCAACATCACCTCGGCCGGCGATCAGGCGACCGGTGCGGTGGCGAAGTCGCTCAAGGAGCTCGAGCAGGCCTCGCGCGCGGCGATCGACCAGTCGCGCCAGGTCTCGATCTCGGCCGTCACGGAGATGCAGGAGACCAGCAAGATCCTGCGCACCGATACGGTGGCGCTGTTCGAGCGGCTGCGCGAGGGCAACATCCTGCTGCAGGAAGTGCTGACCGGCGCCCACGACAACCTCAACTCGCTGGAGCGCGCGCTGGTCACCCGCGTGGCCGACTTCGTGTCCGCCATGAACGACGTCACCTCGCGCAACGGCGTGGCGACCCAGACGCTGGAAGACCAGCTCACGGTGTTCAACAGCAAGACCAGCAAGGCGCTGGAAGATCTCGGCGCGCTGTCGAGCCAGTTCGAGACCCATGGCAAGGCGCTGATCGAGGCGGCTGCCGTGGTCGAGCAGGCCAACCGCTCGACGACGGCCTCCGTCAGCGAGCGCAAGGAGGCGCTGGAATCGCTGGTCACGACCATCGACCTGCGCACCACCGATCTCGACCAGCGGCTGTCGCGCTTCACCGGCCTGCTCGATGAATCGCTCGGCGCGGCCGAGGAGCGCGCCCGCGACATCGCGCGCGTGGTAGCGGAGACCGCCGGCGCTGGTTCGGCTGCGATCAGCAGGCAGTTCGAGGCGGTGCGCCAAGCGGCCGAGAACGAGCGCCAGCAGACCGTCGACGCGATGAACGAGCTCTACCAGCAGAGCAACGCCGAGACCGATGCGATGTTCAAGGAATCGACGGAGAAGTTCTCCGCGATGGTCACGGCGATGAAGCAGATGGCGAGCGAGATGCACAGCGAGCTCGAGGCCACCCGCAACGAGCTGCGCCGCGGCGTGCTCGAGATGCCGCAGGAGGCCGCGGAGAACACGGCGCAGATGCGCAAGGTGATCGTCGACCAGATCGAGGCACTGGCCGAGTTGAACCGCATCGTCGCCCATCACGGCCGCGGGCTCGACGTGGTCTCGACCAACCGCGCCAGCGTCCGCTACGAGGAGCCGGTGATGGCTGCCGCCGGCGGCCGCGCCGACGTGCGGATGCGGGACGACGCACGGATGCGGGACAACGGCAACAGCGCTTCGACGCTGCCGCCGCCCGATCTCGGCATGGCGACCTCGCGTCGCACCGAGGCTCCGTCGGTCAGCCCGGCAGGCCCCAACAACGGCGATGGCTGGCTGTCCGACCTGCTCAACCGCAGTGATACGCCGTCGCCTGCCCCGCAGAACCGCGACGCCCAGCAGCGCCCGCGTCCGCAGCAGCAGCCGGCCGCCAATCCGCTGGAATCGCTGTCGCTCGACATCGGCCGGCTGATGGACCGCACGCTTGCCGCCGAGATGTGGGATCGCTACCAGCGCGGCGAGAACAAGGCGTTCTCCAAGCGCCTCTACACGCCGGCCGGCCAGAAGGCCTTCGACGAGGTGGCCCGCAAGTACCGCGCCGACCGCGGCTTCAAGCAGACGGTCGACCGCTACATCGCGGAGTTCGAGCGCCTGCTCGACGAAGTCGCCCGCGAAGGCCGCGGCCAGCAGGAGCTGAGCAGCCACCTGACCTCGGAAACCGGGCTGGTCTACACCCTGCTCGCCCACGCCGCGGGACGGCTGGGGTAAGGTTGCCGAACAGCGAGTTGCGAATGGAAGAACGGAGGCCGAAAGGTCTCCGTTTTTTGTTTGGGCTGGCGTGAATGGATTCGCGAACACCGTATCGAGTACAGCGTGACCGCGTCAGCCGCCGTCTGCGAGCGGAGCGAAGCAATCCATTTCGCCGCTTGCAGGAGAATGGATTGCTTCGTCGCTACGCTCCTCGCAATGACGGTCGTCCATAGCGGCGAACCCTACTCGCCACTCGCCATTCGCCCACTACGTCACTGCTGCCGGCGCCGCGGCCCGGCCGGTGCTGCGGCCGGAGCCGGCGCGGGCTCGGGTGCGGCGTTGTTGCTGCCGCCGAAGATCACCCGGCTCGGGTTACGGTCGAAATTGTTCACGGCGCGGCTGATGTCGGACAGCGTGCGGCGGCCATCGTTGATCAGGAGATTGGAGCGCTTATCGAGATCGTCGGCGAGCTCGCGGATCGACTTCACCATCAGGTTCAGCTCGCTGCCATTGTTGCCGCCCGCGATCGCATTGAGGCCCAGCATCAGATTGTCGGCCTTGCCCATCACGCCGTCGACCTTGAGCATGACGTTGTCGATCTTCTCGGAATTGCGCGCCAGCGCCTGGGTGAAGACCTCGAGATTCTTCAGCGAATTCTTCACCGACTGCTGATTGTCGGCGACGATGCGATTGACGTTTTGCAGCGTGGCGCGGATCGCCTCGGTGACGTCCTGCAGCGCATTCGGGTCGGCGGTCAGAACCGGGATGCCGTCCTCATCCAGCGGCACCGGCGGGGCGGCCTCCTCGCCGCCCTTCAGCGAGATCGCGGCGACGCCGGTCAGGCCCTGGAATTCGAGGCCGACCAGGGTGTCCTTGCGCAGCGGTGCGTTGTTCTCGATCATCGCCAGCGCGACCACGCGTCGCGGGTTGTCGAGCTTGACCGAGACCACTTCCCCTATCCGGATACCGTTAAAATTGACGTTGCCGCCATTGCGCAGGCCCGACGCCGGCCCCTCGAAGATCACCCGCAGGGGGCTGCGCTGCTTGGTGGTGTGCAGGCTCTGGAACCACAGCACGAAGCCGAACGCCGCGGCGATTACCGCCAGCGTGAAAGCCCCGATCAAGACGTAGTTCGCCCGCGTTTCCATCAATTGCTCGCGTTCATCACTCTTGGGCGCTCGCGCAGTCGGCCTGCGTTCGAGCCCGTCGAATTCCCTGTTGGCGCATGATCTCGTCCGAAAATCGGTCTTTTCGTTTCGGGATCATGGGCTAGGCCACAACGGCGCGGGCGCGCTTGCCGTTGAAATATTGCTGCAGCCACGGATGCTGCGATGCCTTCATGTCGGCGATCGATCCTGCAGCAATGATCTTACCGTTCCCTAAAACGGCGATACGGTCGCACGCGGTGTATAGACTGTCGAGATCGTGGGTTACCATGAAAACGGTCAGCCCCAAAGTGCGCTGCAGGGTGCGCACCAGCTCGTCGAAATCGCCGGCGCCGATCGGATCGAGGCCCGACGTCGGCTCGTCGAGAAACACGAGCTCCGGATCGAGCGCGAGTGCGCGCGCCAGCGCGACGCGCTTGATCATGCCGCCGGACAGTTCCGACGGATAGCGATCGGCGACCTCGGGCTTCAGGCCGACCATCACCAGCTTCGCCACCATGATCTCGTCGAGCAGCCGCTGCGAGACCCGCAGATATTCGCGCGCCGGAAACTGGATGTTCTGGCGCACCGTGAGCGAGGAGAACAGCGCGCCCTGCTGGAACAGGATGCCCCAGCGCCGCTCGACGGCACGGCGCTGCGCCGAGCTCGCGGCATCGAGATCGACGCCGAACACTTCGATGCGGCCGGAGACCTTCGGCACCAGGCCTATGATCGTGCGCGTCAGCACCGATTTGCCGGCGCCCGAAGGGCCGACGAAGCCGAGGATCTCGCCGCGCTTGACGTCGAGGTCGAGGCCGTCGAGCACGCGCGTGTTGCCGAATTGGACCGTAATGTCGCGGACCCGGATGATGGCGTCGATGTCCTGCTCCGCCATGATCACATCCCGATCGAGGCGAAGAAGATCGCGAACACGCCGTCCATCACGATCACGAAGAAGATCCCTTTCACCACCGACGCGGTGGTGTGCTGTCCGAGCGACTCCGCCGAACCCTGCACCGCCAGCCCCTCGACGCAGGCGACGATGCCGATCACCGCCGCCATCACAGGCGCCTTGACCATGCCGACGATGAAATGGTCGATCGATATGGCATCACGAAGGCGGAGCAGGAAGGCCTCCGGATCGACGCCGCCATAAAGCCAGGCCACCAGGCCGCCGCCATAGAGCGCGGCCATCGCGCCGAGAAAGGCCAGGATCGGCAGCGCCAGCACCAGCGCCAGCATGCGCGGCAGTATCAAGACCTCGATCGGATCGAAGCCCATGGTGCGCAGCGCGTCGATCTCCTCGCGCATCTTCATCGAGCCGAGCTCGGCGGTATAGGCCGAGCCGGAACGGCCTGCGACCATGATGGCGACCAGCAGCACGCCGATCTCGCGCAGCACCAGCACGCCCAGCATGTCGACGACGAAGATGTCGGCACCGAACCTGCGGAAATGGAAGATGCCCTGCTGCGAGATGATGCAGCCGATCAGGAAGGTGATCAGCACCACGATCGGCACCGCACGCCAGCACACCTGCTCGAGGTGATGCACCGTCGAGGTCAGGCGGAAGCTGCGCGGATGGATCAGTACCTTGCCGGCGGCGGCCAGCACCGCGCCGAGCATGTCGACGAGGCCGATGATCGTGCCGCCGACCCCGGCCACGGTGCGGCCGATCTGCTCGAGCATGCCCGTGATCGACAGCCGGTCGCTGACGACCCTCGGCGCAGGACCCACGCGGCGGACCTCGTCGACCAGGCTGGAATAATTGGCAGAGAGGCCCGCGATCTCCGCTTCGGCGCTGGCATCGCTGAGGCTGCGGCGCAGCCGCTCGATCAGCCACGCGCCGAACGTGTCGAGGCTCGCGACCTGCGACACGTCGATGAAGATGTGGGGACGGCTGCCGCGCAGTTTCTCGGCGTCGGAGACGATCCGCTCGAGCGCAGGAGCAAAGCGGGCTGTCCAATTGCCCGCCGCGCACAACGCCAGTCCTTCGCCTTGGGCTATCCGCTGCAGTGTCGGGTCGCCGCTCACCTTTTGCCTACCCCTCAAGCCGGCTGGCCGTTGATCTCCGGCGGCTTGCCGGATCGGCTTGTCGAATCTGCCGCTAACCAGCCATAGTTGGTTGTGCGTCGCAAGCTACGGTTCAGGAAATAGTAGACTTTAAAATGACTTCCACCCCTCCCGGAGCCGTTTCCCTGACAGGGCGGATCGAGCGCTGGCCGATCGCCGGAACCTTCACGATCAGCCGTGGCGCCAAGACCGAGGCCGTCGTCGTGGTGGCCGAGGTGAGTCAGGGCGGCCTCACCGGCCGCGGCGAATGCGTGCCCTACCCGCGCTATGGCGAAACGCCCGAGGCGACGCTGCAGGCGATCCAGGCGATGCAGGGGCCGCTCGCCAACGGCATGGACCGCATCGCCTTGCAGGCCAGCATGCCCGCCGGCGCCGCCCGCAATGCGCTGGATTGCGCGCTGGCGGACCTCGAGGCCAAACGCGCCGGCAGGCGTATCTGGAACCTGCTCGGCCGCCCCGCGCCCGAACCGCGCACCACCGCCTATACGATCTCGCTCGGGACGCCCGAGGCGATGGCGGAGGCCACCGCGAAGGCCGCGCACCGCGCGCTGCTCAAGATCAAACTCGGCGGCGATGGCGACGCCGCGCGGATCGCCGCCGTGCGCAAGGCGGCACCGGCATCCGAACTCATCGTCGATGCCAATGAAGCCTGGACCGAGGACAACCTCGCCGCCAACCTTGCGGCCTGCGCCGATGCCGGCGTCACGCTGATCGAGCAGCCGCTGCCGGCGGGCAAGGACGAGGCGCTGCTGCGGATCAAGCGCCCGGTTGCGGTCTGCGCCGACGAAAGCGTGCATGACCGCGTCTCGCTCGAAGGCCTGCGCGGCCGCTATGACGCCGTCAACATCAAGCTCGACAAGACCGGCGGGCTGACCGAAGCGCTCGCGATGGCGGACGCCGCCCGCGCGCTCGGCTTCGAGATCATGATCGGCTGCATGGTCGCGACCTCGCTTGCGATGGCGCCGGCGATGCTGATCGCGCAAGCCGCGCGCTTCGTCGATCTCGACGGCCCGCTGCTGCTGGCCAAGGACCGCGACAACTGCCTGCGCTACGAGGGCAGCCTGGTCTATCCGCCCGATGCCGCACTCTGGGGCTAGTGGGTTAGTCGCTTGCGTGCCAGCCACATCACAAGCCCGCCCGTCGCTGCCATCGCCGCCATCATGTCGTAGACGCCGAGGCCGAAGCGCGCATAGACCATGCCGCTGACGATTGCCGTGGTGCTCGCGACAATGCCGCCGCAGGCGGTGAGATAGCCCTGCGCGCGCGCCATCACATGAGCCGGCACGTGATGCACCATCAGCCCCATGATGCCGACCTGGGTCAGACCGAAGCTCAGCCCGTGTCCGAGCTGGACCACGGCCAGCACGGCAAGCGGCGGATCCTGCGCGGTGATCGCCCAGCGCGCCACGGCGCTGGCGGCCGCGATCATCACCAGGACGGCCGATGGCAGCGTGAAGCGCGGCGAGGCCGCAAACAACACGATCTCGGCGATCACGCCGAGCACCCAGAGGGCCGCGATCGTCAGGCCGCTGAAGCCGGCCTGCTGCCAGGCAATCGATGCGAAGATGTAATAGGCGCCGTGGCTGCCCTGGATCAGCGCCGAGGACACGATGATGGCGAGGAACGTCGGATTGCGCAGCAGTTTTGGCGCGCCGGCCGCCGGCGTAGCTGCGACCGCTGGACGGCCGAGCGGCCGCAGCGTCAGCCCGACCAGCGCGCCGAGCACGGTCACCGCCGTGATGATCCAGATCAGATCGACCTCGGCGACATAGCGGAGCAAGAACCCGCTGATCAGCGCGCAGACCGCGAAGGCGGCCGAGCCCCAGAGCCGCAACGGTCCATAGCTCAGGCCAAATTGCCTGACGCCGCGCAGCGCGTAGGCGTCAGTGAGCGGCACCATCGGTGTCCAGACGCAGCAGGTCAGCGCATAGATCGCGAGCAACACCAACGGCTGGTGCTGGGTGCCGATCACGGCAAAGCCCACCGCGGTGGCGAATCCCGTGGCGATCATCGCGCCGCGCAGCATCTGGCGCCGCTCCGCAGCCGCGGTGACCAGCGGCAGGACGGTGAAGCGCGTCACCGGCGGCACCGCCGTGATGAGGCCGATCCAGGTGGCATCGATCCCGATCGCCTTCAGCCACACCGTGAAAAACGGCAGGTGGACCCCGGTCATCCCGAACGTCGTGGCATAGAATGCCGCGAGGCTGCGCGCGAATCGCCGCGGCGCAACCTTGGCTGCGATGGGGATTTGTGATTCGGAAGACATCAATTCAATTGCGATTCGCGCGATATCGTGGTGATCGTTAGCGTAACGCGCAGTGATTTGCGCGGAGAGATTGTGATGGCCGAAGAAGCATTCGCCCTGTCGCCGATATCCGCCCGCGCGGCCCTGCCGAGCGAGGAGGACTATGCCGCGATCAGCGCGGCCTTCATGGAGACCTCGCGGGGCCGCTGGTTCCTCGGCGAATATGCCAAGCGCAACCGCAATGCCGATACCCGCATGGTGCTCGATGCCGTGGCGCGGATCGAGGACAGCCTCAGCGCGCAGCGGCAAGCCGCCGCAGCGGCCATCAGGGACGAGCAGCTGGCGCAGGCGCTGGCCGCCCTGCGCGGCGCGATCGAGGCCGCCCAGGCCTCCGCCATTGCGGCGCTCGACGGCATCAGCTTCGAACAGAACCTCGCGCCGGTGCGCAAGGGAGTGCGGGTGATCAGGGAGATCTCCTGGCGGCTGCGCGAGATCGGCAATGACGGCCGGATCTGTGACATCATCGATTCGCAGGCCAGCGCGATCGAGGCCGGTGCGACCCAGGTTTCGATGGACGACGCCAAGGCGGTGCTGGATGCGGCCTTCGCGGCGCTGGCCCGCCGGCTCAGCGAATTCGATCCGGATAAGGCGGAGGCACCTGCGGCCGAACCCGATGTGGCCGAAGCGCCGGTTGCGGAACCGCCCGCTGCTGCCCCCTCGCCGCCACCGGTGGCCGAAAGCGCTGCCGCCGAGAGTGCTGCCCCCGATGCTACACTGGCCGCCACCCCTCCGGCGCCGCCTCAGGAGGCCGTTGCAACGCCGATCACTGGGACTACCACGGCCGCGGTGCCGGAGCCGAACGAAGCATGGCTCAAGGCGGGGGCCGCGCTGGCCGAAGCCGAGGCCGCAGAGCTCGCCCGCGTCACCGAGGCCGCCGCTGACGCCCAGGACGAAGCGGTGCTCGACCTGATCGCGATGGAGATGGGCGCTCCCGATCCGATCGACGAAGACGCGATCGCCGAAGAGATGCACCTTGCCGAGGAGATGCGCATCGCCGAGGCGATGGCTGACGAGCCCGAGATGGTCGCACCGGCCATTCAGCCCGAGCCCGCACCGGCGCCCGAGCCGAAGGTCGAGGTCAAGGTCGAGCCGCCACCGATGGCCGCAGCACCGATTGCCACAGCACCGATTGCCACAGCGCCGATTGCTGCAGCACCGGTTGCCGCGGCTCGAGCCGCCGTGCCGCCGCCCCTCCCGCCCGCCGTTGAGGCTGCCGCTGCTCCCGCAGCAGAAGTCTCACTCGGCTCGACCATCATCGCGAGCGGCCTCCTGAAAAAGCCGAGCGTCGCGGCCAACGATCCGCTCGCGCCGATCCGGCGCATGAGCCAGGTCGAGAGAATCGCGTTTTTCTCGTAGGCGCTGGACATTCGCTTTTCGTCATTGCCGGGCCTAGCCGTCCGAAGGACGTGTCGCTTCTGCTCGCCTATGACCAGGCAATCCATCGACAAAGAAGGCTTTTGTTGTGATGGATGCGCGGGTCAAGCCCGCGCATGACGAGTGGGTATGCGACAAACGTTGTCTCGCATTGACCGCCGACGCAATGTGACTCAACTCACGTACCGCGCCCCCCATCAGCGCCTAGCCTCCGCGCGACCGGTCCTGCACCGGGACCAGATTTTGGAGCGCGCGATGGTCAGCCTGAAGTCCACGATGATATCGGCCGCATTGCTCGGCCTATTGAGCCTCGGTGTATCGGGCACAGCATCTGCCGAGACCAGCGGCGCCGCCGTCGGCAATGCCACGCAGGCGCCGGCGCAACCGATCGATCAAGTCGCTTCGCCGACGACGCCTGCCACAGCGGCGCCGGCTGCACCACGCGGCCCCGAGCAGCGCGTCGCGCTCGTGATCGGCAATGCGAACTATGAGAATGCGCCAAAGCTCGCCAATCCCGGCAACGACGCGCAGTCGATGACCGAGCTGTTGAACGCTGCCGGCTTCGAGGTGATCGCCGCGACCGACCTCAGGCAGGGCGACATGGTGAAGATGTTGCAGGATTTCTCCGACAAGGTCTCAGCGCGCGGCCCCGGCACGGTCGCGATGATCTACTACGCCTGCCACGGCGTGCAGCTCGCCGGCGAGAACTATCTGATTCCGGTCGATGCCAGGATCGCAACGCCGTCCGACCTCGACGGCAATTCGGTGCGCCTGGTTGACGTGATGGGCACGCTCGAGAACATCCCGAGCCGGATGCGCATCGTGGTGCTCGACGCCTGCCGCAACAACCCGTTTCCCAACGTCAACGACGCCGGCCGCGGCCTTGCCGTCGTCGATGCCCCGAGCGGCTCGATCGTCGGCTATTCGACCGCACCCGGCATGGAAGCGCAGGACGGCAGCAACGGCCACAGCCCCTACACCAACGCCTTCCTGCGTCTGGCGCGCGAGCCCAATCTGCCGATCGAGCAGCTGTTCAAGCGCTTCGCCTCGACGTCAACTCTACGACCGACGGCCGGCAGACGCCGTGGGAAAGCTCGTCGCTGACCTCCGACTTCTATTTCTTCGACACCGCGCTCGCATCGGCGCGTGCGCCGGCGAATGGCCCGGTCGTGCAGATGGCATCGAACCTGCCGAACCGCTCGGTGCGCCAAGCCTATGACTTCGTGCTGTCGGAGGGGCGGCCGGACTATTATGAGGAATTCATCCGGCTTTATCCGCGCGATCCGCTCTGCGACCGCATTCGCTTCCTGCTGACGAACTGGTTGCAGGTCGCGGCATGGCACAAGGCGGTGCTTGCCAACACGCCGTTCGCCTACAAGACCTTCCACGACAATTTCGGCAACAGCCCCTATGCGCAGTCGGCGTTGAAGCTGCAGATGCAGCCGAAGGCAATTCCGCTGATGCAGCTCACGCGGCTTTCCAGTCGTCCAGCCTTCCGGCCGATCAATGCCGGCGTGCAGGGCACCGTCGGCAAAATCGTGACCATCCCCGCCCCCGGAGCGAAGCCGGTCGGCATGCCAAGCTCAATCGGCAAGGGCAAGGTCGCAAGCCTTCCCGGAGCCAATGCCGGCAACACCACATCGAACCGGATCATGAAAGACAACAGCGGGCCGCACTTCCGCGCCGAGCGGCAGAGCATGCGAGTCAACCGGACGGGATCGGGTGGTAGCCATACGGCGCTCCACCCAAGTCCGTCCAGCTCACATCTCGGCGGAATGGGCGGCGGCCACCGTGGCGGCTTCAGGCACTGATCAGCCGCGCCGCACAACGAAACGGGGCAGAGCGCGTACCGCCCTGCCCCGGTTTCGTTCCAGGATGTTGGCCTCAGGCGACGAGCTTTGCGAACAAATCGGCATCGACATTGCCGCCCGAGAGCACGATGACGACGTTCTTGCCCTTGGCGTCGATCCGTCCCGCCAGCAGCGCCGCGAGCCCGACCGCGCCGCCGGGCTCGACCACGAGCTTCAGCTCGCGATAGGCGAAGGCGACGGCGGCACCGACCTCATCGTCGGAGACGCTGACGCCGTTTGCCAGCAGTTTGCTGTTGATGGCGAAGGTGAGCTCGCCCGGCATCATCGCCATCAGCGCATCACAGATGGTGCGCGCCGCGACCGGATGCGCCTCGCGATGGCCGACCTTGAGCGACAGAGCGTGATCGTCATAGCCCGCGGGCTCGGCGACGATCACCTGGGCCTGCGGGAATTTCGCCTTCACCGCGGTAGCAACACCGGCGATCAACCCGCCGCCCGAGGCCGGCGCCACCACGATATCGGGCACGAGGCCAAGCGCGGCCATGTCCTCGGCGATCTCGCGGCCGGCGGTACCCTGGCCCGCGATCACGAAGGGATCGTCATAGGGACGCACCAACGTCGCGCCACGCTTGCTGGCGATGCCATTGGCGATCGCCTCGCGGTCGTCGCGATCGCGGTCGTACAGCACGACCTCGGCGCCATAGGACTTGGTCCGCTCACGCTTGGTGATCGGCGAGTCCGCGGGCATCACGATGGTCGCCTGCATGTTGAGGATCTTTGCCGCCGCGGCAACGCCCTGGGCGTGGTTGCCCGAGGAGAACGCGACCACGCCCCCGCTCCGCTTGTCCTGCGGTATAGAGGCGAGCTTGTTGAAGGCGCCGCGGAACTTGAACGATCCGGTCCGTTGCAGCATCTCGGGCTTGAGGAAGACCTGGGTGCCGACGCGTTCGTTGAGAACGGGGAAAGTCAGGAGCGGCGTGCGCACCGCGAACGGCGCGACCACCCTTGCGGCGGCATCGATGTCCGCAGCGGCGACGGGTGGATTGAGAGTGATGTCCGTCATCCGCGATTTGTATCGCGTCGGGACGGAGCACGGCAAGACGCTTTAGCGTGAGTTTGGCTGAGGCGCCGGCAACGCCGCGAAATGATGCTCTTCGGCGCCGAATTCGAGCGCCTGGCCCTCGCCGTCGGGCGCCGCGGGGCGGACGTTCATGCAGCGGTCGATGAACACCCGGGCCGAAGCCTGCCAGGTGTGGAGCGCGGCGAAATCGACGCAGGCCCGCCGCGGGATGCTGAGCGCCTCCAGGCAGGCGTGGCGCAGATCCTCGTCGAGCACGCCGACCGGCGCCGCGCCGATCACGTCGCGGGGACCGGTGACCGGAAAAGCGGCAACCGGCAGGCCGCTGGCCAACGCCTCGAGCAGCACCAAACCGAACGTATCGGTGCGGCTGGGGAAAACGAACACATCGGCCGCGGCATAGATTTCGGCCAATTCTTCCCCATGGCGGGCGCCGAGGAAGAGGGCTTCCGGATATTTCCGCTCCAGCGCCGCCCGCGCCGGGCCGTCGCCGACCACCACCTTGGTGCCGGGCAGATCGAGATCGAGGAATGCTTCGAGGTTCTTCTCCACCGCCACCCGGCCGACGCTGAGATAGACTGGCTGCGGCAGGCAAAGATCGACATCGCGCGGATGGAACAGCGCGGTATCGACGCCGCGCGACCACAGCACCACGTTGCGGAAGCCGCGCTGGCGCAGTTCGGCGGCCAGCGCCGGGGTCGCGGCCATCACCGCCCGGCTCGGCCTGTGGAACCAGCGCAGCGCACGCCACACCCACGCTTCCGGAACAGGCGTGCGTGCCGAGACGTATTCGGGGAACCGGGTGTGGAAGCTCGTCGTGAACGGCACGCCGCGCTTGCGGCAATAGCGGCGGACCGACAGCCCGATCGGGCCTTCGGTCGCGATATGGATGCTGTCGGGCCTGGCCGCCTCGATCAGGCTGGCGACCTTGGCCTGGTACGGCAGCGCCAGCCGGAGATCGCGATAGCTCGGCATCGCGAAGGTACGAAACTCGTCCGGGGTCAGGAAGCTCACCTCGACGCCGAGCGATTTCGCCGCCTGTGCCATCATGGTCAGCGTGCGGACAACCCCGTTGACCTGGGGATGCCACGCATCGGTCGCGACCAGGATATGCGTCATGCAGCGCGTGCCGTCACTCGCGGAACTGGCGCGATCCGGCGCACCGGGTCGGTCCAGGTGATGATCTCGAAATGGCCGTCCTCGTGCTCGGCGAGCGCGGTGCAGCTCTCCACCCAGTCGCCGCAATTCATGTAGCGGATGCCGTGCTCGTCATGAATCGTCGCGTAATGGATGTGGCCGCAGATCACGCCGTCGCAGCCGTGACGCCGCGCTTCGCCGGCCAGCGTCGCCTCGAACGCGCCGATATAGTTCACCGCCTTCTTGACCTTCAGCTTGGCCCATTGCGACAGCGACCAGTACGGCACGCCGAACATCTTGCGGAAGAAGTTGACGAAGCGATTCATCTGGATCGCGAAGTCGTAGGCCTTGTCGCCGAGATGGGCGAGCCAGCGCGCGTTCTGCACTACGAGATCGAAGATGTCGCCGTGAATCACGAGGTAGCGCTTGCCGTCGGCGCCGGTGTGAACGGTGTTCTCCACCACGTCGATGCCGCCGAAATGCGTGCCGTAATATTTGCGCAGGAACTCGTCGTGGTTGCCCGGGACGTAGATCACCTTGGCGCCCTTGCGCGCCTTGCGCAGCATCTTCTGCACGAAATCGTTGTGGGTCTGCGGCCAGTACCAGTTCGACTTCAGCGCCCAGCCGTCGACGATATCACCAACGAGGTAGATCGTGTCGGCATCGTGGGAGCGGAGGAAGTCCAGCAGGCGGTCGGCTTGCGAACCGCGGGCTCCGAGATGAACATCGGAGATAAACAAAGTGCGAAAGCGCCGCTCGGGACTTTCTTCACTCAAGGAGTCACTTCCCATGCCTGTGCACCTAACAGATTCCTGTGACAAGGCGATGACGATCCCCGCGACCCAAGGCCTCACTAACAGTTAACGAGAATCAGCAGCACGCCCCTCCAGTGCGGATAACAGCGGCGTGCGACAATCTGGCGACATGGGTGAACGCGGCTGTGCGGAACAGGCGTTGTGTTGCATGCATATCGCAGAGGAACAGCGAAGCGATTGAATGCGTGGCCCATTGAATACGTAGCCCGGATGAAGCGAAGCGCAATCCGGGGTCTTGCGTCCGCGGATGGCCTGTTCCCGGATTTCGCTTCGCTTCATCCGGGCTACAAACTTCATCCGGGCTACAAGAGCGTCAGTAATATTTGTGGAAGTGGTGCACCGGCCCGTGGCCGCGTCCGACGGCGAAGCGATCGGCGGCGGCGATTGCATCCGTGATCCAGGCCTTGGCGTTGCGCACGGCGGTCTCCATGCCTTCGCCCTTCGCGAGTCCTGCCGCGATCGCCGATGACAGCGAGCAGCCGGTGCCGTGCGTGTTCGATGTCGCAATGCGCGGCGCCGCGAGCGCGATGCTGCGCGCGCCGTCGATCAGATAGTCGATGCTCTCCGCGCCGTGCCCATGGCCGCCCTTGACCAGCACCGCGCGACATCCCATCGCCAGCAATTGCCGGCCCTGTCGTTCGACGTCGGCCTCGCTCGCAGCAACCGGCTCGTTCAGCAGCGCCGCCGCTTCCGGCAGGTTCGGCGTGATCAGCGAGGCCAGTGGAAACAGCATGGTCTTCAGCGCATCGACCGCCTCGGCTGCCAGCAGCCGATCGCCCGAGGTTGCGACCATCACCGGATCGAGCACGACATGGCGCGGCGCCCAGCGCTTCAGCGCGCCCGCGATCGCCACGATCGTCTCGGCCTGCGCCACCATGCCGATCTTGACCGCGCCGATTTCGAGGTCGGAGAACACCGCATCGATCTGGGCCGTGACGAACGAAGCGGGCACGGGGTGGATGCCGCTGACCCCCGTGGTGTTCTGCGCGGTCAGCGCCGTGATAGCCGAGGCGCCATAGACCCCGAGCGCGGCGAAGCTCTTGAGGTCGGCCTGGATGCCCGCCCCGCCCGAGGAATCCGAGCCGGCAATGGTGAGCGCGACCGGCGTCATGTTGCGGGACCGGCGGTTGCGACGAATGAGACCATGACGAACGAGATCATGGCCTGTCCTAGCCCGGCCGCCCATCGGCAGCAAGTTCGCCTGACTTGCCCGCGAGTTGGCCTTGTTGCCCCCTTGCCTTGACCCCTTGCCTTGGCCGCCCGTTTTTGGCCTATAGTCGCGGAAATCCCCGGAGACGACTTTGATGGTTCCTTTCTTCGTCCAGATCAAATGCAAGCTCGGCCAGTCCTACACCGTCGCCAACGCGCTGGCGGAAGCCGAGATTGCGTCCGAGATCTATTCCACCGCGGGCAATTACGATCTGCTGGTCAAGTTCTACGTCGACCACGACACCGACATCGGCCATTTCATCAACGAGAAGGTTCAGGTGATCCCGGGCATCCAGGACACCCTCACCATCATCACCTTCAAGGCGTTCGGCGCGAAGTAGCGCATAGACCTCCATGCGTGCCCGATAGGCGAGGCGCACGCCGCTAGGCGGCCGGCGCCGAGTCGATCAGCGCCTTCAGGAACGTGACAACGATACGGCCGCTGCGATTCACTTCGCCGGCCCTCGACAAGAGCGCCATGCCGCGCCCCAATGCGATGAAGCCGGTAGCGATCTCCACGGGATCAGCGGGCGCCTGCTTGCCAAGCAACTCGAACAGGCGCGCCACCAGCACGCCCAGCGCACGGCGGTGCTTGCGGTTGAGTTCGTTATAGCCTTGCGCGAAAGTCGGGCTGCGCAGCGCCTGCAATTGCAGCTCGATCGCCAGCACGGCAAACCCCGGATCCGAATTGGCGGTGGCGGCCCATTTTTCGAGGCCCGCCATGACCTTCGCAGGCTCGCCCGGCGTCTGCCCCAATACGCCTTCGATTTTCGCACGCTCCTCGGATTGGTGCCGTTGCACCAGTTCCAGGAGGATCGCCTCCTTGTCGGGAAAATTCGAATAGAACGCGCCCTGCGAGAATCCGGCTGCGTCGGCGATGTCGCGCACGGAGGCCTGCGCAAACCCCTTCTTGACGATCTCCTCGCGCGCCGCCTCGATCAAGAGACTCTTCGTACGGGCCTGACTTTCCTCGCGATTTAGCCTGGGCAACGGATAGGACTCCCGAACTTGCAAATACCAATTGATTTTCAGATATCATCTGATATCTATCTCAGATAGCAGTTGATATTTGTAACTCGACGGGTCGGCTGGACGCGCACGGAGTAGCTATATCATGCAGATCAGACGATTGGACCGTACGCTCGCGATTCTGGCGACGCTCGCGGCGTCGACCGTCGCCGCCATGGTGATCGGTATCCTCACCACCAAGGGTTCGCAGGACTTCTTCCAGACCGCCCGCTCCGTCGAAGCCTATGGCGGGTATCTGGGGACATCCCTCGTGCCGTTCGGCCTGCGGCTCAATCTCGGGCTCGATAATCTCTTCATGATCTTCTACGGCGCATTTTTCACTGTGCTAGCCGCCCGGCTGCGCACCATCATGGACCCCTATCTGCTGGGCGTCGCGCTCGCCTCCATGATGCTCACGGTTATCCTCGATTGCGTCGAGAACCACCACATCATGACCATGGTGCATGCGATCCAGAACGGATTGCCGCTGTCGCCGGCCGATGGGGAGCTGCAGATGATCGCCTCCCAGGTCAAGTTTCACGCCAGCTATCTCGCAGTCTTGCTGTTCTCGTTCGGCTTCCTGCAGTTCGGCAGGCTCGGCAGGACCATCGCGGCGGTGCTGTGGTGCTACATCCCGTTCGGGGTCCTGATTTCGGTCACGCCGGTGGAGCAGGCGAAGGCACTGGTCCTGGGACGGACAATCTTCTTCGTCTTTGCCTTCATCCTGTCCGCCGTCCTGTTCGCTTCACAGGCCAAAAGCCACGGTCGGAACAGCCAATAACAAGCCCGGAGGATCCCCTGATGCCGATCACGATGGTCACGATTGCCGGACGAAGCCTGCTCGCATTGCTGTTCATCCTTGCCGGCGCAGCCAAGATCGCTGGCCCGAAGCCGTTCCTCGACCACATGGCGGCACACCATATTCCCGGCATGCTGCTGCCGCTGGTCATCGCGCTCGAGCTTGGTGCGGGCCTGGCGTTGCTGATCGGCTGGCAGCCGTCATTTACCGCCGGCGCGCTTGCGCTGTTTTGCCTCGCAACCGCGTTCGGGTTTCATCTCGACCTCGCCGATAAGGCGGAACGAACGCTCTTCTTCAAGGACCTCGCGATTGCCGGTGGCTTGATGGTCATTGCGGCCGGTACGTGGCGCGGATAGCAGGCCAACTATCACCCGGCGCAATCAGGAAGGATCCGTCTTGTCCGCCTTGCGCGTCGGCTTCGGCGGCCCCTCGACCGGCGGCAGCGACTTGATGTATTCGGCGATCGCGTCGCGATCGGTCGGCGAGAGTTGCGAGGTGTTGCGGATCACGCGCACCATCGATCCGCCGGCGCTGTCGCCGTCCGGCGTCTGGCCGCTCTCGAGGAAATAGGCGATGTCCTTCGCGCTCCAGTCGGCGATCCCCCGCGGCGTGATGTTGGGCACCCAGCCTTCGCCTTCGGGATTCGGGCCGCCGGCGAAGCGCTGCGAGGTGATAATGCCGCCGAGGAAATTGCGCGGGCTGTGACACTCGGCGCAATGGCCGAAGCTGTTGACGAGATAGGCGCCGCGATACCAATGCGCCGAGCGGCTCGCATCCGCGACGAACGGCTTGCCGTCCATGAACAGGAATTTCCAGACACCGACATTGCGCCTGATGTTGAAGGGAAACGGCACATCGTGGTCGCGCACCTTGCCGGCGACCGGCGGCAAGGTCTTCAGATAAGCGAACAGGTCGCGCACGTCATTGAGCCTGGCGTGCTGATAGGATGTGTAGGGAAACGCCGGAAAATAGTGCGTCCCCGACGGCGAGGTGCCCTTCATGACCGCGGTGACGAAATCAGCCTCGCTCCAGCGGCCGATGCCGTCGTTCGGATCGGGCGAGATGTTCGGCGCATAGAAGGTACCGAACGGCGACGGTATCGCGAGGCCGCCGCCGAGCCTGGTGCGGTCGTCCTGCTTCGGCACCGCATGGCAGGAGGAACATCCTCCCGCATTGAACGTTGTGAGCCCGTTGGCCAGATTGGGCTGGTAGGCGGGCAGCGCGCTCGCGGCAACGGTCGCGGGGATCGTCAGCCACCAGAACACACCGAAGCCGATCAAGCCGGCCAAGACGGCCAGGAGGAGAATTCGTCGCAACATTCACCGATCCGTCATTGGTCGCGTCAGTTCATCAACCAGTATGATGGCAACCGGTCGCACAAGCTCGCATCAAATTTGCCGCACTCACGATCATTCTGGGAATAAATCCGGAGAGCCGCGGTTTGAAGATTTGCAACCATCGTGTGACGTCAAAGGGGAGAGAACCATGCCAAACAAGACCTTGCTCGCTACGCTGACACTCGGCGCCGCCATCGCGCTCGCCGGCCCGGCCTTTGCCGAAAAGCTGCACGCCAAGCTGGACGGCAAGTCCGAGGTGCCTGCGACCACCAGCGCCGGCACCGGTACTGCCGACATCGACTACGACGCGGCCACCAAGAAGCTCAGCTGGAAGCTGACCTATTCCGGCCTGTCGGGCCCCGCGACCGCTGCGCATTTTCACGGCCCCGCCGAAGCCGGCAAGAATTCCGGTGTCGCGGTCGCCATCCCGAACGCGACGTCGAGCCCGGTCGAGGGAAGCGCGACGTTGACTGACGCGCAGGCCGCCGATCTCCTCGCCGGCAAGTACTATGTCAACGTCCACACCGCGGCCAACCCGGGCGGCGAGATCCGCGGCCAGGTCACGAAGTAAACTTCAACAAGAAACGGCCGGCACAACAAAGGGCGGATGCTTCACAGCATCCGCCCTTTGATCGACCGAATGGCGATCAGCCCTTCTTGAGGCGATAGGTCTCGTGGCAGCCGCCGCACTGCTTGCCGATCACGGTCAGCTCGGCCTTCAGCGTGTCGACATCCTTGATCTTGCCCTTGGCGTCAGCGACGGACTTGGCAAAGCTCGCGATGTGCTGCTCGAAGCCGGCCTTGTCTTCCCAGATCTTCGGCCCGGCGGAGTAATCGCCTTCCGTCTTGAGGCCCTTGCTGCTTTCAGGGAACAGCGTCGGCAGCTTCTTGGCGGTGTCCTCGAACTTCGCCAGCGCGGCGTCGACCGTTGCCTGGTCGTAGGGCTTCTCGCCCTTGATGATGGCGCCGAGCGCACCGGCGTTCTTGCCGGTTTCCTTCATCTGGGCCTGGGTCTGCTTGACCTGATTCTGGTCGGCCACCACCGCACCCGCACTCAACGCGAGCATCGCTGCAACGACGACAATCCGCTTCATCGACAAACCCCTCAATCCTGCTCTGTCCCGGTCCGCAGGTACGCGGCCGGCCTGGTTTGCAAACACCGCCGGCGGAGTCTTCATTCCGCCTGCGACAATTTATCAGAGATTATGGCGGCGCTGCGCCTCGCGGATCGCGATCCAGACCCGCTCCGGCGTGGCCGGCATGTCGATGTGGTCGATCCCGAACTCGCGATGCAGCCCCTCGACGATCGCGTTGACGACCGCCGGACACGAGCCGATCGCGCCGGCCTCGCCCGCGCCCTTGACGCCAAGCGGGTTGGTCGTGCACGGCACGTTGTGGGTCTCGAACACGAAGGACGGCCCGTCGGCGGCGCGCGGCATCGCATAGTCCATGAAGGTGCCGGTGACGAGCTGACCGTCGGTCGGGCTATAGACCGCCTGCTCCATCAGCGCCTGCCCGATGCCCTGCATCGCGCCGCCATGAACCTGGCCTGCGAGCATCAACGGATTGAGCGTGACGCCGAAATCGTCGACGATGACGTAGCTGACGATCTTGATGATGCCGGTGGCGGGATCGATCTCGACCTCGGCGAGATGCGTGCCGTTCGGATAAGTGCCGTCGGCGCTGGCGAAGGTCGCGCTCGAGTTCATCTTCGAGCTATCGCCGCCGGGACGCTTGGCGAGATCGGCAAAGCTGATCGAACGGTCGGTGCCGGCGATGCGGACGCGGCCGTCGGCGATTTCGAGGTCGCCGGCGCCGGCTTCCAGCGCCTGAGCCGCCAGCTCCTTCAGCTTTTTGCCGAGCTCGTGCGTCGCCCGCTGCACGCTGACGCCGCCGGACGGTATCGATGCCGAACCGCCGGTGCCGAGGCCAGTCGCGATCTTGTCGGTGTCGCCCTGCAGCACGTGGACGCGCTCCGGCGGTACGCCGAACTGCTCGGCGACGATCTGCGCATAGGCGGTCTGGTGGCCCTGCCCGCTCGACTGCGTGCCGATCAGGATCGAGATGTCGCCGTTGGGATCGAGCGCCACATTGGCGGTCTCCTCGCCCATGGTGCCGCAGACCTCGACATAGCTCGCCATGCCGATGCCCCGCACCAGCCCGTCCTTCTTGGCGGCCTTGGCGCGCTTCGGAAACTCCTTCCAGTTGGCGATCTCCATCGCGCGCTTCATATGCGCGGCGAAGTCGCCGGAGTCGTAGACCTTGCCGGTCGCGGTCGTGTAGGGCAGCGACTTCGGCGGAATGAAATTCTTGCGCCTGATGGCATCCGGCGTCATGCCGAGCTTTCGCGCGGCAGCATCGACCAGCCGCTCGATCACGTAAGCGGCCTCCGGCCGGCCGGCGCCGCGATAGGCATCGACCGGCACCGTGTTGGTGAACACGGTGCGGACGCGGCAGTGGAAGGCCTTGATGTCATAAAGACCCGGCAGCATGCCGGCGCCGCCATGCGGGATGTAGGGCGCGAACGTCGAGAGATAGGCACCCATGTCGCCCATCAGATCGACATCCATGCCGAGGAATTTGCCGTCCTCGGCGAGCGCCATCTTCGCGGTGGTGAGGTTGTCGCGGCCCTGCGCGTCGCCCATGAAATGGTCGGAGCGCTCGGCGGTCCATTTGACGGACTTCTTGAGCTTGCGCGCCGCGACCGAGATCAGCGCATACTCGCGATAGGGAAACAGCTTGGTGCCGAAGCCGCCGCCGACATCCGGGCAGATCACCCGCATGTTCTCCTTCGGCATCTTCAGGATCATGTCGCAGAGGATCTCGCGCAGGCGGTGGCTGCCCTGGCTGCCGATCGTCAGCGTCAGATGATCCTTCCTCGCGTCGTATTCGGCGACCGCGGCGCGCGTCTCCATGAAATTGGTAATGACGCGCGGGTTGACGATGGTGATCTCGGCCACCGCATGCGCCTTGGCGAAGGCGGCCTCGGCGGCGCCCTTGTCGCCGATCGAGACGTCGAACAGCAGATTGCCGGGCTTGTCCGGCCACACCTGCGGCGCGCCCTTCTTCACCGCATTGATCAGGCCGGCCACTGCCGGCAACGGCGTCCACTTGACATCGATGGCCTCGATCGCGTCACGGGCATGATCGACGGTATCGGCGACCACGAAGGCGATGGCGTCGCCGACATGGCGCACCTCATCCTTGGCGAGGATCGGATAAGGCGGTGCGGTAAACGGGTCGGTTTCGAGATTGAACAGGCACGGCAGGCCGCCGAGCTCGGCGACATCGGCCGCGGTCAGGATCAGCGCCACGCCGGGCATGCCGCGGGCCTTGCCGGCATCGATCGTGTAGGTCGCGTGCGCATGCGGCGAGCGCAGCATCAGCGCGTGCAATGCGGGAGACGGTGCAACGTCGTCGGTATAGCGGCCCTTGCCGCGAATCAGAGCGTCATCCTCCTTGCGCCGCACACTTTGTCCGACGCCGAACTTGATGGGAGCTGCCATCGTCTCTCCAATTGCCTTGGTTGTTTGTATGCATATTGGCGTGGTTGTCAGCGAAGCGCAAACCGCTTTCCGCCGCACGCGGCGCTATCCCACGCTCGGCTCCTATGCATTTGATTTGATAGGCAAAACTATACACGCCGCAGCGCGAACAGCCAGCCGCGGCCGAACAGTGTGAGGATCAGCAAGGCGTAGACGAAGGCACCGACCGTGATCAGCAGCAGCAGGATCATCTCATCGCGAAAGATCTGCATCGGCGCGAACCACACATAGGCGAAATGCGAGGTCAGCCACAGCGCGAGCGCGAGCAGCAGGCCGCAAATCGCGAACGTGCCGAACGAGCGGATCAGCGCGCGATCGAACGCGAGATAGCCGCGGCGCACCGCGAACAGCAGCACCAGCAGCAGATTGACCCAGGCCCCGACCGCGGTCGCGAGCGCGAGCCCGACCTGCGCCAGGGTGCCGACCAGCGCGATCTTCAGCGCGACATTGACCGCGACCCCGGTCAGCGCCGCCTTCACCGGGGTTGCGGTATCCTTGCGGGCATAGAAGGTCGCGACCGCGCTGCGGATCATCACGAAGGGAATCAACCCGACCGCATAGGCCGCCAGCGTGGCGCCCGCGCTTGCGGCATCGGCCTTCGAGAAGGCGCCGCGGGCGAACATCGCGCGCATGATCGGATCGGCGACGGTCAGGAACGCGGCCACGAACGGCACCGAGAACAGCAGCGTGAAATCGAAGGCGCGGCGCTGCGCGGCCATGGCGCCGGCGTGATCGACGGCGGTCAGGCGCCGCGACATCTCCGGCAGCAGCACGGTACCGATCGCGATCCCGATCACGCCGATCGGCAATTGATTGAGGCGGTCGGCATAATACAGCGCCGACAGCGCGCCTGCGGGCAGGAAGGTCGCGATGATGGTGTCGGCGAACAGCGCCACCTGCGTTCCCATCGAGCCCAGGGTTGCCGGCCCCAGCGCGCGGAAGAAGGCGCGGACGTCCTCGTCGAGCTTCAAGGGCGCGAATCGCGGCAGGCCGCCGTGGCGCCCGAGGTCGCCGGCGAGCAGGAAGAACTGCAGGAAGCCCGAGATCAGAACGCCCCAGGCCGCGGCGTGGCCGGCGCTGGGAAAGAACGCCGCGAGCGCCAGCGTCATCATCATGGCGAGGTTGAGGAAGATCGGCGCCGCGGCGGCGCTGGCGAAGCGATGCATCACGTTGAGCATGCCGCCATAGAGCGTCACCAGCGTGATCAGCAGCAGATAGGGAAAGGTGATCCGCGTCAGCTCGATCGCGAGCTGGCGCTGGGATGCGTCCTCGGTGAAGCCCGGCGCGAGAATGCTCATCGCCTGCGGCATGAACGCCATCGCCACCACCAGCAGGAGCACCTGGGAGGCGAACAGCAGCGTGAAGATGCGGTCGGCGAACAGCCGCGCCGACGCCTCGCCGCGCTCGCCATGGACATGGGCATAGGCCGGCACGAAGGCGGCGTTGAAGGCGCCTTCGGCAAAGATCGCGCGGAAATGATTGGGCAGCCGCAGCGCCACGAAGAAGGCGTCGGCCACCGGCCCGGCACCGAGGATCGCCGCGAGCATGATGTCGCGCGCGAATCCGGTGACCCGCGATAGCAAGGTATAGCCGCCGACGGTGAAGATGCGCCCAAGCATGCGCTGCTTCTAGCGCATCATCACCCTACGTCAAAATGACCTATTCAGGACGCTAACGATCCAGGCATGGTCCAGCCTGACAACCGGGAGCCAGTTTTCGGGATCATGCCTGTAGCGCGTTGCGCACAGCCGCGATGACGCGGTCCTGCGCCGCCTCGTCGAGATAGGGGTGCATCGGCAAGGCGATGACGTCCTTCGACAGGCGCTCGCTGACCGGCAGGCCGCCATCGGCAACCGGATAGTGGCTGTAGGCCGTCTGCTGGTGGACCGACTTCGGATAGTAGATCATGGTCGGCACGCCCTGCGCCTTCAAGGCGGCCGCGAAGGCGTCACGATCGATGCCGTGGGTCAGACGGATGGTGTATTGCGCCCACACCGAGGTGCAGCCGGGAGCAACGCGCGGCACCGCGACCAGGTTGCCGAGCGCCCGCGAATAGCGTTCCGCCACCTTGTTGCGCGCCGCGATCTCGTCGTCGAAGATCTTCAGCTTCTCGAGCAGGATCGCCGCCTGCATGGTGTCGAGCCGCGCAGTGAGGCCGAGCCGCACGTTGTCGTACTTGTCCGAGCCCTGGCCGTGGACGCGGATGCTGCGCAGCGTGCGCGCGAGCTCCTCGTCGTCGGTGAAGATCGCGCCGCCATCGCCGAAACAGCCGAGCGGCTTGGCCGGGAAGAAGCTGGTTCCGGTCGCGAGCCCGAAGGTGCCGAGCTTGCGGTTCTTGTAGGTTGCGCCAAAGCCCTGTGCGGCATCGTCGAGCACGAACAGGCCCTCGGCCTCGGCGACCGCGCCGATCGCGTCATGATCGGCGCTCTGGCCGAACAGATCGACCGGGATCACGGCAACCGGCTTCAGCCCGCGCGCCCGCGCCGTCGCAATCCCGCGCTTCAGCGAGTTGACGTCGATGTTGAAGGTCTCCTCATCGACATCGACGAAAACCGGCGTCGCACCGGTCAGCGTCACGACTTCGCCGGTCGCGCAGAAGGTGAAGGTCGGGCACAGCACCGCATCGCCCGGCCCGACATTCTTCGCCATCAGGACCATCAGCAGCGCGTCGGTGCCGCTGGCGCAGCTCACCACGTGCTTAGCGCCGCTATAGTCGGCCAGCGCCTTCTCCAGCGCGGTGACTTCCGGACCGTTGATGAACTGGCAATGGTCGAGCACGCGCGCGACCGCGTCATCGATCGACTTGCCGAGCCGCCGGCGCTGCGCGGCGATATCGATGAAGGGAATGGGCTCAAGCTGCATATGCTGGTTCATGGAAGCTCTTTGCACGTGTTGAATGAATGACAATCAGCCGGCGATGCGGCGCGGTCCCTTGCGCATCGTCGAGGCGGCGGGCCGCGCGGGCGATTCCAGACAGCGGATCGCGATCTCGAGGCTCGCCACGCCTTCGTCGCCGGACACCGCCGGCAGCTTGCCGCTGCGCACGGCATCGAGGAACGCGATCAGCTCGGCGCGCAACGGCTCGTCGTGCCCGACCGGCAGATGACGCATCGAATAGCTGCCGTCCGGCTTGAAGCCGAAGCATTCGGTGACCTGGCGCGTGAGCAGGTCGCCCATCACGTACTTGCCGCGGGTCGCAACCGTCACGTTGCGCGCCTTGAACGGCGTCAGCCAGTTGGTGTTGATGTGGGCGAGCACGCCGGACGCCGTGCGGAACTGCAGCAGCGCGATGTCCTCGCGCTCGGCGACCGCGCTCGAGAGCTGCGGCTGCACCTCGACGATGTCGGACTCGGTGAACCAGCGGATCAGGTCGATGTCGTGCACGGCGAGGTCGATCACGACGCCGACATTGGACATCCGCGGTGGGAACGGGCCGACCCGGGTGATGCCGATCGACAGGATATCCTCGCCCGAGATCGCCTGCTTGATCGCGGCGACCGCCGGATTGAACCGCTCGACATGGCCGACCATCAGCGTGACGCCGGCTCGCTCGGCGGCTGCGACGATCTCGCGGCCCTCCTCGACCGTGGATGCGACCGGCTTCTCGACCAGGATGTGGATGTTGCGCGCGATGCAGGCGAGCGCGATCTCGTGATGCAGGTGGGTGGGTGCGGCGATCGTCACCGCATCGACGCCCTCGGCAAGCAGCTGATCGAGGTTTTCGAAGGCGCGGCAACCGACCAGGTCGATGGCGCGCGCGCGGTGCTCCGGCAGCGGATCGACGATGCCGATCAGCACGACGCCGGGCAGTCCGGCCAGTACGCGGGCATGGTTGCTGCCCATCACGCCGGCACCGATCACGCCGACGCGCAATGCGCGGCCGATATCGGCCCTCGCGCCGGCTGCGGACACTTTTGCGTTCATATCGTAGACCCCAAGTAGCGTTCTGGCGGTTGTCCCGGCTCCTCGGGGAGCCGTCCCGGCTCCGAGGGAATCAGACCAAGGCCCCTCGTCCCGATCTGCGCCTCCGGCGCAAATCACCCCGCTTCGTTGGCAGCCGCTATAGCACGGCGTCACAAATGTGGCGAATGCCAACGGCGAAATCCGGACACGTTTTGATTCAAAGAGTTACATCGTCCCGCGCCCGGCGATTGGCGCGGGAACCGGCTCGCCTCAGCTGCGCCGGTAATCGTCCTCGATGCGGATGATGTCGTCCTCGCCGAGATAGCTGCCGGTCTGCACCTCGATCAGCTCGAGCTGGATCTTGCCGGGATTCTCCAGCCGGTGCACCGCGCCGATCGGGATGTAGATCGACTCGTTCTCGTGCACCGTCTTGATCAGCTCGTTGACGGTGACCTGCGCGGTGCCGCGCACCACGATCCAGTGCTCGGAGCGGTGATGGTGCTTCTGCAGCGACAGCCGCCCGCCGGGCTTGACGATGATGCGCTTGACCTGGTGGCGGTCGCCATTGTCGACCGACTGATAAGAGCCCCAGGGGCGATGCACCTTGATGTGGTTCTCGGTCACCTCGGGCGCCGCCACTTTCAATTTCGCGACCAGCCGCTTCAGCCCGTTGGCGTCCTTCTGGCGTGACACGAGCACGGCGTCCTGGGTCGCGACCACGACGAGGTCGTCGACGCCTTCGAGCGCGACCAGCGCCCGGTCGGTCGAGACGTTGCAATTGCGGGAGTCCTCGAACACCGCCGCGCCGCGCGCCGCGTTGCCCAGGCTGTCCTTGTCGGAGAGCTCCCAGACCTGGCGCCACGAGCCGATGTCGGACCAGCCGCACGCCACCGGCACCACCGCGGCATGAGCGGTCTTTTCCATCACGGCGTAATCGATCGAGATCGCCTTTGCGGCGCCGAACGCCGCTGCATCGAGCTTGACGAAGCCAAGATCGCGCGTCGCTGACGCAACCGACCGCTCCACCGACGCAATGCTGTCGGCATCGACGTTGCGATACTCGTCGAGCAGCACGCCGGCGCGGAACATGAAGTTGCCGCTGTTCCAGAGATAGCCCGCATCGATATAGCCTGCCGCCGTCGCGGCATCCGGCTTCTCGACGAATTTTGCCACCGCGCGCACTTCGCCGGCGACCACCTCACCCGGGCTGATGTAGCCGTATTCAGTCGCGGGCCGCTCCGGCTTGACGCCGAAGGTCACGATGCGGCCGGCTTCGGCAGCCACCAATCCGCCGCGGCATGCGGCGACGAAGGCCGGCGTATCCCGCACCAGATGGTCGGCGGCGAGCGCCAGCACGATCGCTTCGCTGTCACGGCTCTGCGCGAATGCCGCACCGGCCGCGATCGCGGGCCCGGAGTCGCGGCGCATCGGCTCCAGCAGCACGTCTGCCTCGCGGCCGATTTCGGCCAGCTGCTCCAGCACCATGAAGCGATAGGCCTCGTTGGTGATCACGATCGGCCGCTCGAACAGGCCGGCGTCGGAGACCCGCAGCAGCGTCTCCTGGAAGGTCGAGCGCGCCCCGAACAGGGACAGGAACTGCTTCGGATGCACCTCGCGTGACGCCGGCCAGAGCCGCGTGCCTGCGCCGCCGCACATGATCAGGGGAATAATTCGTCGATCCATCGATGCCTCAAGTCCTGTCGTGTCCGCGGACGACACACTAAGATTTTTCCCGGGCAGCCGCAGCGGGCGGCCGGGTTACCTCCAAAGCACGATCCGAGCAGTATCACGCGTGCCCCCGCACGTCTGGTCGGATTTTACCCGTATCGTAAACCCCGGCTGGGTGCTGTCCCTCCCAGTCCGGCCTCTTTAGCCGCCCCGTCGAGCGGGTCGCAATAGGGTCGGTACGGGGTATTGCCAGATCGGTGCGGAAACCATACCAAGGCGGCGAATTTGGGCGCGCGAGAGCGTTTTGCGCTGTTTTGACACATTCTGAAAACCTGGCAGCGCGAACGGAAATGCGCCGAATCCTGCTTTCGACCGTCAAGATCCTGATCTCGGCTGCGCTGCTCTATTTCTCGCTGCGCAAGGTCAACCTGTATGACCTGGCCTCCCGCATCCAGGTCGAGAGCCTGGGCTGGCTCGGCCTCGCGATCGCGGTCACCTTCCTGCAGATCTTTCTCGGGGTGCTGCGCTGGCGCGAGATCAGCGTGGAGTGCGGCGCGCCGCTGGAAACCGCGCAGGCGATGCGCTTCAACGTGATCGGCACCTTCTTCAACCAGACCCTGCCGTCCTCGATCGGCGGCGACGCCGTGCGCCTATGGCTCGTCGCGCGCGCCGGCGCGGGCTGGCGCGCAGCCACTTATTCGATCTTCGTCGATCGCGCGGTCGGACTGATCGCGCTTGCCGTCGTCATCGCGGCCACCCTGCCCTGGAGCTATCGGCTGATCTCCGATACAAACGGCTGGATGGCGTTGCTGCTGCTCGACGTCGCCGCGCTTGCGGCCGGATTTGGTTTCCTCGTGATCGGCCTGTTGCCGTGGCCCTGGCTGAAGCAGTGGTGGGCAACGCACCACGTCCACGCCTGCGCGGTCATCGCGAACAGGGTGTTGTTCAGCCGCAAGCACGGATTGCGGGTCGCGACCCTTTCGATCGCCATTCACGTGGTGACCGTCGTGATCGGCTGGTGCGTGGTGAAGTCGATCACGGCTCCCGTCACCTTCGGCCAGATCTTCCAATTGTTGCCCCCAGTGATGCTGATCACGATGATGCCGATCTCGATCGCGGGCTGGGGGGTGCGCGAGGCCACGATGGCGCTCGCCTTCGGCTATGCCGGCCTGATTGCGAATGAAGGCGTCAACATCTCGCTGCTGTTCGGCGCGGTGTCATTCGTGGTCGGCGTGTTCGGCGGCCTGGTGTGGATTCTGAGCCCGGAAAAGGCCGCCAAGGGCGCCGAGCCGATCGAAGTCCCCGGATCGCAATCGTGAGCAGTTTCGAGACCCTCCTGTCATTGATCGCAGCGGTGCTGGCCGCATCGATTTCGGCCGTCCTGATCCGGGCAACGCGGCCTCTGCTGCTGCGCGTGGCACTGGCGAAGCCGAATGCGCGCTCGTCGCACCGCATTCCAACGCCGCAGGGCGCCGGCATCGCGGTCGTCGCAGCCACGCTGCTGGCGGGCGGGATCGTCATCGTGCTGGCCGGATCTGCGGACCTGACGATACCATTTGCGGTGTTCGCGGCCTGCCTGTTCATCGCGGTGGTGGGCTTTGCCGACGACATCCGCTCGCTACCTGTCGTCCCGCGGCTGCTGCTGCAGGCGGCTGCCGTTGCGGCCGTGGTGTTTTCGGCGCCGGCCGATCTCAGGCTCGTTCCGGCCTGCCCGGTCTGGCTCGAACGCGGCCTGCTGCTGTTCGCCGGCCTCTGGTTCGTGAACCTCGTCAACTTCATGGACGGGCTCGACCTGATGACGGCGGCCGAGGCCGTGCCGATCACGGTGGCTGTCGCCCTGCTCGGCAGCTTCGGCCATGTTCCCGCGGCTTGCGCGCTGGTCGCGGCAGCGCTGTGCGGCGCATTGCTCGGCTTCGCGCCGTTCAACCGGCCGGTGGCAAAGATATTCCTTGGCGATGTCGGCAGCCTGCCGATCGGCTTGCTGCTGGGCTGGTGCCTGCTCGAGCTTGCCCTGCATCAGCAGTTCGCCGCCGCGCTGCTGCTGCCGCTGTACTATCTGACGGATGCGACGGTCACGCTGTTCCGCCGCATGGCGCGGCGCGAGCCGTTCTGGGCCGCGCATCGCTCGCACTTCTATCAGCGCGCGACCGACAACGGATTTGTGGCGTGGCGCGTCGTCGGCGAGGTCTTTGCACTCAACGTGGCGTTGGCGCTGCTCGCTTTCGCCTCGGTCGCCCTCAATTCCCTAGTCGCAGACATCGTCCTGCTGCTGGCCGGCGCGCTCGCCGTCGCCTGGCAACTGCGCCGGTTCTCGCGACCGTTCTGATCGGGCCAGAGCGCTTTCCAGCGAAGTGGATGCCGGTTCGCGTGAAGAAGACGCGTCAAAATAAAATCTAGATATCCGTTCGACGCAGCGCGCGTCTCAGCCCCTCGTCGAGGCTGATCGGCTGCTGCCATCCGGTGCTCGCGACCTTGGACAGATCGAGTTCAAGCGAGGCGAACAGGCTGTCATAGGCTTCCTTGCGGCCGCCCACCGTGAGCGACACTTTCAGGAGCGGCGACGGCAGCCAGAACAGACGCGGCGAGGTTTCTGCCGCGCGGGCAAGGCGCTCGACAAACTCCCGCGTCGAGACCTGCTCGCGGTCGGCCACCAGAAACACGTCGAAATCATTCCCCGGTCGCGACAACCGATACAGAATGAACGACGCCAGGTTTTCCGCCGACAGGAACGCGCGGCGATTCTTCACAAAGGCGAGCGGAAGCGGCATGCGATTGATCACCGCGCGCTTGAGCAGGGCGAAATTTCCTTTCGCGCCGGCGCCGTAGATCAGCGGCGGCCTGATCACGGTCACCCTCATGCCGCTGCCCGGCACAATCCCCTTCAGACCAACCTCGGCGGCCGCCTTCGAGTTTCCGTAGAGGCCGCGAGGCGTCAGGACATCGTCCTCGCGAAACGGCGGGCGTCCATAGTTGCTGCGCCCATGCACCAGGATCGTGCTGACAAAAATGAAATCCCGAACGCCCGCCGCAACCGCCGAACGCGCCAGGTGCAGCGTGCCTTCGATATTGACGTTGCGGTAGAGCTCGATCGCCTGTTCATCGGACTGCTGGTGAACGCGAGCCGCAAGATGAACAACGGCGTCCACGCCATCGAGCGCGGCGCGCCAATCGGTGGCGGGACTGAGCGAGCCGATCGCCACGTCGTTTGCATCCTGCAGCGGGGTGCGCACCGCGCGTCGGACCAACCAGCCATTCTGCTGCAACTCCGGCACCACGTGGCGACCGACAAAGCCGCTCGCACCCGTCACCAGAACCGTCGGGCGGCGATCATTCATGCTGTCCGCTCCACATCGTGATTGGCTAACAGCTCCGCAATCAGCGCGGCGTAGCTCGACAGGGCCCGCTCGGGACTGAAGGTCCGCGCGGTCACAACGGCACGCTCGGCCATCGCGGCGTCCTGCGATTGCGACGCCATCCTGATCGCATCGGCGAGTTGGTTGGGCCGTCCCGGCGTGACGACCCAGCCCAGCCGGTTCTCGCTGACGGTCAGCGCGGCCTCGGCTTCCGGTTCGGAGACCAGGATGACGGGCCGGCCGGCTGCGAGCAGATTATAGAACCGGCTCGGGACCGATACACCGGCAACGTTCTCGCGATAAGGAATGAGCCAGACGTCCGCGCTGGAGAGCAGCGCATCGAGCTCGCCGTCCGCGACGCGGTCGACCAGCGTGACGTTGGCGAGCTGCGCCTCGGCCTGCATCTCCTTCAGCCGCGCAAAGCCCATGCCCCATCCCGAGAGCAGGAAATGGATGTCGCGTTCGTCACGCAACAGCCGCGCGGCCCCGAAGACGATGTCCGGATCGTGGGTGAAGCCGAGATTGCCGGACAGGCCGACGACGAAGCGGGCGGCGATCGCCTTGCGAAACGGATTATCGGGGCTGACGGGACGATTGCCGGGGTCGAGCGTGGCCCAGTTCGGGATGAACCTGATCTTGTCGGGTGTCATGCCGCGATAGCGCAGCAGCAGCTTCTCGGCGTCGCGGCCGATGACGATGACAGCGTTCAACGCACGGAACATCAGCGCGTTGATCGCACGCATCGCGCGCGCCACCAGCGAGGACGGCCGCAGCAGCCCGGCCATCACGAGAACATCCGGAAACAAATCGTGCAGGATCAACGCCGACTTCGCCCCCTTCAGCCGCGCCGCGGCGGCAACCGCATAGGGAAGCGCGAAAGGAGCGGTCACCGTCAGCGCCACGTCGCCGCGCTGCAGCCGCGACAACAACGCAAAGAACATCCGTGCGGTGAACAGCGCCTCGGCCAGCGCGCGCTTGATCAGCGCCGCCTTGCCCGGCAGCCAGTTCCTGATCTCGACGACGACGGGCCGACCCGGCGCCGGCGCCCGCGCCGAGCCCGGCATCCCGGAGACCACCACCACCTCCGCCTCCTGCGCGATCCGTTCGGCGATCGCGGACATGATCGCGGCGGTCGTGCTGTGGTCCGGCGGATAATGCTGGCTGGCGACCACGACTTTTCGAGAACTGGGCATCAATGGCTTTCGAAACGGTCCTGCCTGATTACCCGCAGGACGGCGCGGTCAGGCGGCATTCGATCCGAACTCGGGCACGGCGTCCTGAAGAACGGCACGGATGGTCACGCGGTCATCCCTCTCGATCGCATCTTCCAGCGCCGCGAGCCACTTGCGCAGCGTCGACATCGGAGGCTGGTTCGGCTTGGCGGCCATGACGCCGGCAACGCCGATTTCGAGCGTCGGCTCCTGGCTTGCGAACAGGATCTCGTTCAGCCGCTCGCCGGGACGGATGCCGCTGAACACGATCTCGACGTCGACGCCCGGTTGCAGGCCCGACAGGCGGATCATCCGCTCTGCGAGATCGACGATCTTCACCGGCTGCCCCATGTTCAGCACATAGACCGAGACGTCGGGTCGCGCCGGCGTCATGGCGTGCGTCGCGGCGGTGATCACGAGATCGCAGGCTTCGCGGATCGTCATGAAATAACGGACCATGTCCGGATGGGTCACCGTGATCGGTCCGCCGGCCTCGATCTGGGCCTTGAATTTCGGCACCACGGATCCGTTGGAGGCCAGCACATTGCCGAACCGCACCGAGATCAGCCGCATGTGCGACTTGCCCCTGGCCTCGGTCATCAGGTCATGATCCATCGCCTGACAGTACATCTCGGCGAACCGCTTGGTCAGGCCGAGCATCGACACCGGCTCGATCGCCTTGTCGGTCGAGATCATCACCATGGCGCTCGCGCCCGCGGCACGCGCGGCGTCGGCGACGTTCACCGAGCCGAAGATGTTGGTCTTGACCCCTTCGCTCCAGTCGCGCTCCAGGATCGGCACATGCTTGAGCGCCGCGGCATGGAACACGATGTCGGGCTTGAACTCGCTCATCAGGCGCGTGATGCGCTCGCGATCCCTGATGTCGGCGATCCGACCCTCGATCTCGGGGCCGGTGTCGCGCGCGGACAGCGCCTCGGTGACCGCATAGAGCGCCGGCTCCGAGTTCTCGACGACCAAGAGACGCGCCGCGCCGAAGGTCGCGACCCTCTCGCAGATCTCCGCACCGATCGAGCCGCCGCCGCCGGTCACGATGACGGACTTGCCCTTCACCAGCGTCTCGAGCCGCGCATAGTCGATCTTCTGGCTCGGGCGCAGCAGCAGGTCCTCGACCGCGACATTGGTGAGCCGTGGCGTATCGCCGCCCTCCAGCGACGGCAGGCGGCTGACCATCAGACCGAGCCGCTTGGCGCGCATCAGCACGCTTTCCGGATGTGCATCCGGCTCGAAGGCCGAGGGCGTCATGATCACGCGCTTGATCGGCCGCTGGCGGCTCTCGAAATCCCGAATCACGGCTTCGATATCATCGACGCCGCCGACCACGGGAATGTTGCGGATCATCTGGCCGCGGTCCGCGGCCGACGGCGAGAGCACGCCGACCGGCCAGAGCCGCTTGATGGCGCCGTTCTCGATGCCGCGCAGCACGACTTCCGCGTCGGCCGTGCGTCCGACCAGCAGCGCCGACGCGGCATTGTCGGATCGGGCATGAAGCCGCGTGCGCGAATAGCGGAAGTAGCGATAGCCGAGGCGCAGCGCGCTCAGCGCGAACACCTCAAGGAAGAAGAACAGGATGATCGTGACCCGGCCAAGGAACACGGGGCTTGGCGAATTCGCTCCGGTGAAGAAGTAGACGTAATCCACCACGACCAGCGCCAGCGTCAGCACCGCTGCGACCCGCAGGATGTTCACCGCGTCCGGCAGCGAGGTGAAGCGCCATTTCGCCGTGGTCAGATTGGAGAAATAGCTGACCACGACGCTGAACAGCACGAACCAGGGCAGAATGCGCAGCAAATGCGGCAGCCGATCGGTAAGCAGGCTGCCCTCGAAGCGCAGATAGAAGCTCGCCAGCAACGCAAACGTCGTCGCGAGCGCGTCATGCGCCAGAATCAGGAAGTTGCGCAGATGGAATTGTGAAAGGCGCGTCATCTAACGGACGGGTTGCTGGCAACTGGGAGTTGGCGACGAGACATTGGCAGGCTGTAGCGTATCTGCGGAGCCCTTGCCAGCGATCATGGACGGATCGGAGGCTCGGGTTCCATATCCGTCCCCAATCGCCCCTTCAACGCCATACCCCCCGCAACGCCGACGCCCAGCACGTACATCCAGCCTTCATGAAAGTCGAAGATGTGTGAATTAAACAACGAACTTGAAATATTCTGTACCACGACGAGAAGCCCGATCCAGTTAACGAGACCGTCGCCGCGGAACAGCAACAGGTGCAGCAGCCACATCGCGTACAGTATCGCTACACCCACAATGCCCCACTGCACAGCGACGTTCAACGTTTGATTGTGGGGGTTTCCGATGACTTCGGCGGAAGCCTGGTTCACGCCGCCGGCCGCGACGCGCTCGAATAGGCCCCGCGTTGCGCCGGTGCCATGGCCGATGACCGGGGCCTCGGCGAAGAAGCCGAGCGACTTGCGCCAGAATTCGAGCCGCAGACCAAGCGACGTCGGCTCGTTGCGCTCCATGTAGAGCTTGTAGTCGCGTTGGAATGAAGCGGCCGTCGCGCGCAGTTGTGGCGAGGCGTACCACGCCGCCACGGACAACGCACCGGCCGCACACAGGATCAGGGCGATGCTGCGCCAGCGCAGATGCAGCAGCGCAAACACCGCGAACATGATCGGAACGGTCACCAGCGCGGTCCGCGACACCACCACGAACGCCATGTTGGCAAGCAGGCTGAGCGCGATCCCGACCAGCAACACGGCCGGCAGGACGCGATTGGCCCGCAACAGCAGCACGATCGGATAGGCCAGCGCGACCGCGCACAGCGTGAATTCCTGGCTCTGGTCGATGTAGTTCTTGACGAAGACGCCCTGCTCGCCGGGGGCCGGTGCCCTCAGCGCGAGATGGGGCAAGGCAAGCACCAGCCACGACATCAGCATCAGAAGCGTGCAGGAGACGAGGAAAGCCACGAACACCCAAGTCCCGCGGGCCGAGCGCTGGAAGTGATAGAGCAGGACCGGAAGCACCAGCAGCTTTGCGGTCGGCCCGACCGCGTACAATCTCGCGCCCCAGGCGGCGTCCGACCAGAGCGTGCCGGTGAGCGCGAGGCAAAACAGCGCGATCGGTGCCACGCAGATCGGCCGCTTCAGCAGCGTCCAGAACGCCCGCAGGTCGACGGTCGGCGCAATCGAGATCAGCAGCACCACGCCGAAGATGCCGACCAGCGAGGTCGACCACGGCAGCGATAGTGCAATCAGGACCGCGACCACGTCGGTCGCACTCTGCCAGCGCGCCGGATCGCGCCAGGCCGGGCACGCCGCGGCGCCTGCCGGGGATGCCATGCTCGCGCTCACGCCTTGCCCTCGCGAGCCCGCGCAACCAGCGACGTCGTGCTGTGGCCCTGCAGGATCTCGACCAGCACCACCTCGCCGCCGGCGGCCTCGATGATCTCGTGGCCGACCACCTGCTCGCGGGTATAGTCGCCGCCCTTGACCAGCACGCTCGGCCGCACCTTCGTGATCAGGTTGATCGGCGTGTCCTCCTCGAAGATTGCGACGAGGTCGACGGCTTCCAGCGCCGCCAGTACCTCGGCCCGGGCGCGCTCATTCTGCACCGGACGCCCCTCGCCCTTCAGCCGCTTCACCGAGGCGTCGCTGTTCAATCCGACGATCAGGCGGTCACAGGCGCTGCGCGCGGCGGTCAGCACCTTGACGTGGCCCGGATGCAGGATGTCGAAACAGCCATTGGTGAAGCCGATCCGCAGATCCTGCCTCCGCCATTCATCGAGATACGCGTCGATATCGCCGCCGGCCGGGACGATCTTCTCCTCGGCCGCCAGCGAGGCGTGCGGCAGGATCCTTCGCCGCAACTCGGCGGACCTGACGGTCGCGGTACCGGTCTTGCCGACCGCAACCGCGGCCGCGGCACTCGCGATCCGCAGCGCGCCGTCCCAGTCGGCACCAGCAGCCAGCGCCAGCGCCAGCGCCGCAGCGACGGTATCGCCGGCCCCGGAGACATCGCGCACCTTGACCGGCAGTGCCGGCACGTGGATCGAACCGCCCTCCCGCGTCACCAGCGTCATGCCGCGCTCGCCCTGCGTCACCAGCATCGCCTCGCAATCGGCGAGGACCATCGCATCGGGCGCGGCCTGCGCGATGCTGTCCTGGCTGTCGGCGCGGCTGCGGGTCGCCTCCGCGAATTCCTTCCGGTTTGGCGTCAATACGGTCGCGCCGCGATAGATCGCGAGGTTGGCGCTCTTCGGATCGACGATCACGCGCTTGCCCGCCTGGCGCGCGGCGTCGATCACGTTGCGGATCACGCGCGCGGTCAGCACGCCCTTGGCGTAATCGGACAGCAGCACGATGTCGGCGCGCGCAAGGTGCGGCAGGATCGCGTCGATCAGCTGCTGCTCGATGGCCGGCGCGGCCGGCGCGGCCAGCTCCCAATCGGAGCGCAGCATGTGGGTCGAGAACTGTTCCGAGACGAAGCGCACCTTGCGCGTGGTCGGACGCGCGGCGTCGCGCACCAGCACGGTCTCGATCCCCGCCTCTTTCGCCAGCGCCTCGGTCAACACCGTCCCGGCGGCATCCTCGCCGATCAGGCCGACGAAGATGCAGCGGCCGCCAAGCGCGGCGATATTGCGCGCGACATTGCCGGCGCCGCCGATATTGATCTCGCTGCGCCTGACCGCGATCACCGGCGCCGGCGCCTCCGGCGAGATCCGCGACACCTCGCCATACACGAACTCGTCGAGCATGAGGTCGCCGACGCAGAGCACGGTCTGGCCGGACATTGCACGCGAGATCGCTTCAAAATCGAACATCAGTCACCGTCATCCGCTCTAGCGATAGCGATCCGCGCGATCGAGAAAGCCGTTCACATAGGCTCCGACCGCGTCTTCCAACTGCGTAAAACCGCCATTGTATCCGGCACGCCCGAGACGATCGACGACGCTCTGGGTGAAATATTGGTAACTGCCGCGAATCTGCTCGGGCATGTCGACATACTGGATGTTCGGCTGCAGGCCGAGCGCGCCGTAAGCCGAGACGATCAGGTCCTTGAAGCTGCGCGCCTTGCCGGTGCCGACATTGAAGAGGCCGCAGACCCGCGGCGTCGCGACCAGCCACATCATCACCCGCACGACGTCGTCGACATAGATGAAGTCGCGGCGCTGATCGCCATCGGCGATGCCCTCGCGATGCGACTTGAACAGTTGCACGACGCGGCCCGCCTTGATGTCGTCGAAGCGGCGCGCCAGCACGCTCATCATCGCGCCCTTGTGATATTCATTCGGGCCGAACACGTTGAAGAATTTCAACCCCGCCCATTGCGGCGGCAGAAGTTCGCCTTTCGCAGCGCGCTCGGCGACGGCGAGATCGAACAGGTTCTTGCTCCAGCCATACAGGTTCATCGGCCGCAGGCGCTTCAACGCCTCCACCGAACCATCGTCGTCGAAGCCCTGGTCGCCGTCGCCATAGGTGGCGGCCGAGGAGGCATAGATCAGCGGGGTTCCAGTCGCGGTGCACCAGTCGAGCAGCCGCATCGAGAGACGGAAATTGGTCTCGATCACCAGATCGCCATCGGTCGCGGTGGTCTCCGAGATCGCACCGAGATGGAGGACGGCATCCAGCCGCCGGCCCTGCAGCCAAGCCATCAATTCGGCCGGCGGCACGAAATCGGCGATCTGGCGCTTGGCCAGGTTCCGCCACTTGCCGTCGTCCCCAAGAATGTCGCAGACCGCCACGTCGCTACGCCCAACGTCATTCAACGCGGCCACGACGTTCGATCCGATAAAACCGGCGCCCCCGGTTACCAGAAACATGATGAAATCCCGCCAGATTCCTTTGCAGCCGCCAGCTTTGCCTCACTCCCGCGCCACAGGCAACGACGGCTTTACCTCACTTCGCGAACCGGTTACCGACTTGGCCGCGCCGATCCGGCTTTGGCCTGTTTAGAAATGAATATTGATTCAATATCTGACATCGAAACCCAGGATACCGAGGATGCCAGACCGATCCTCGTCGTGCCCTATGTTTGGATCGGCGATTTCGTGCGCGGCCACACCGTGGTCAGGGTGCTCCGCAAGCGCTGGCCCAACCGGCCGGTCGACCTCCTGACCAGCCGGCTTTGCGCCCCTTTGGTCGATTATATGCCCGGGGTCCGTGCCGCCGTCGTGTTCGACCTGCCGCGCAGCCGGCTGGCGCTGGCCCGGCAGCGGGCGCTCGCAGCCGAATTTCGCGCCCGGAATTACGCCACCGCGCTTGTGCTGCCGCGCACCTGGAAGGCCGCCATTGCACCGGCGCTGGCGGGCATTCCGGAGCGGGTCGGCTTCGTCGGCGAGGCGCGGTTCGGCCTGATCAACGCGATGCGATGGGGCGAGAAGAAGCAGCCGCGCTTCATCGACAAGAACGCCATCCTGGCGCTGCCCGATGGCACCCCTCGGCCGGCCGAATGGCCGGTGCCGCAGCTGCGGGTTCCCGCCGACGAGGTCGGCCGATGGCGGCAGGCCAACGGCTTCGGCGCCGGTCCGGCGATCGCACTCGGACCCGGCTCGGTCGGGGTCTCGAAGCGCTGGACCTATTATCCTGAAGCCGCGCGGCTGTTCGCCGAACACGGCTTCGACGTCTGGGTGGTTGGCGGCCCCGGCGAGAAGGCGCTGGCGCAGGAGATCGCCGCTGTCGGCGGCGCGCGCGTCCGCGATCTCACCGGCACCGATCTGCGCAACGGCGTGCTGGCGATGGCCGCAGCCAGCGTCGCTGTGACCAATGACTCCGGGCTGATGCACATCGCAGCCGCAATCGGCACCCCGACCATGGGCATCTTCGGCCCGACCGATCCCTATCTCTGGGCGCCCCTCAACGGCCTCGCCGCCACGGTGCGGCAGACCAAAAGCAAGCTGCCGTGCCAGCCGTGCCAGCGCACGGTCTGCACCATGAACGACCATCGCTGCATGCGCGACATCCCCCCCGAAGACATCGTCGGGATCGCCGAGCGCGTGCTGGCTCAGATCAGCGCGCGATAGACCGCCGCGATCGCGTTCGCCTCCGCATCGAGGCTGAACTTATCCACAACTCGTTGGCGTGCCTGCGCGCCCATCGAAGCGGCCGCGGCCGGATCGCGCATCAGGGGCTCGAGTGCCGCCACCAGCGCGTTGGCGTCCCCGGGCGGCGTCAGCACGCCGGTCGTGCCGTCCTCGACCACGAACTCGGCGGCGCCGGCGCGCGCGGCCACCAGCGCCGCGCCTGCCGACATCGCCTCGATCAAGGTCAGGCCAAAACCTTCATTGCGCGAGGTGAAGGCGTAGATCGTCAGCCGCTGGTACCAGCGCACGACATCCTCGATCGGTAGCTCGCCCGTGATGATGATGCGCGATTGCAGGCCGGCAGCCTCGATCTTCCGCTTCAGCTCGTTGGCAAAGGCCAGCTGCTCCGGCACCACCGCGCCGACGATGACCGCAGTGAAATCGGGATAGCGCGGCAGCAGCCTGCACATCGCCTCGACGAACACGTCGCTGCCCTTCTGTGCGCGCACCCGCCCGAAGCAGCCGATCGCGTAGCGCCCGGGCAAGCCGCTCTCGGCGAAGGCGCTGGCGCGATCGGCTGGCGGCGCATAACTGATGGTGTCGACGCCATGCATCACCACGGTGGCGTCGCGCTTCAGATAGGAAGCCGACAGCGGGCTGGTGGCGATGACCGCATCCATGTTGCGGATCAGCCAGCGCGTCAGCCAGGTGTGATGGCGCTGCGCGGCTGACGTGAACAGCAGCTTCAGCGGCCAGCCCAGCGCGCGCAGCAAGAGCCCGACAATCATCTCGTCATTGCGCCGCGCGTGCCAGATCAGCGGCCGCGCGCGCCGCCACAGCCGCATGAGATCGGCAAATCCGATCGCGTCGATGCCGTCCGGCCGGTGCGAGCCGAGCCAGGCTGCGCGAAACATCTTGGCAAGCTTCGGCGCGACCATGCGGTTGGTCGCGGTGACACCCGAATAGCGTCGGTGCAGATTGGGCACGATGAGCACGAGCTCGCCGGCAGGTGTGTTCTCGATCGGCACGCAAGTCTCCGTTTCGTGCCAGCTCCTATACGCAACATTAAGCATAGTGGCCAGTTCGGCCGCCGCGAAACCCCCTCTTCACCGCACTCCCGCTAGCATCACCGGTTAAAGATATCGGGAGAGCTCTATCCATGACCGTGCTCGTGACCGGCGGTGCCGGCTATATCGGAAGTCACATGGTTCATGCGCTGGTCGATGCCGGCGAAAGCGTCGTCGTCGTCGACAATCTTTCCACCGGCTTCTCGGCGTTCCTGCCCGAAGGTGTTCCGCTGTTCATCGGTGACGCCGGCGACGAGAACCTCGTCGAGGGTGTGATCGCACAGCACGGCATCGACAGCATCATCCATTTCGCCGGCTCGGTCGTGGTGCCGGACTCGATGCGCGATCCGCTCGGCTACTACCGCAACAACACCATGACGACGCGCAGCCTGCTCAACGCTGCGGTGAAGGGCGGCGTCAACCGCTTCATCTTCTCCTCGACCGCGGCCGTCTACGGCAATCCGGAGCAGGTGCCGGTGCCCGAGATCGCGCCGACGCGTCCGCTGTCACCCTACGGTTCGTCGAAGCTGATGACCGAGATCATGCTGCACGATGTCGCCTCCGCCCATGGCATGAGCTACGTCGTGCTGCGCTACTTCAATGTCGCCGGCGCCGACCCGAAGGGCCGCGCCGGTCTTGCCACCATCGGCGCCACCCATCTGCTCAAGATCGCGGTCGAGGCCGCGACCGGCCAGCGCGCCAAGATCGACGTGTTCGGCACCGACTATCCGACCCAGGACGGCAGCTGCGTGCGCGACTTCATCCATGTCAGCGACCTCGTCGAGGCGCATCGCTCGGCGCTGTCCTATCTCCGCGCCGGCGGGCAATCGGTGACCATGAACTGCGGTTACGGCCGCGGCTATTCCGTGCTCGAGACCATCGAGGCGGTGCGCCGGGTCTCGATGCGCAATTTCGCAGTCGCCTATGCCGCGCGCCGGCCCGGCGACATCATGACCATGGTGGCCGACACCACCCGGATCCGCTCGCTGCTCGACTGGACCCCGCGCTACGACGATCTCGAGACCATCGCGAACCACGCGCTGGCCTGGGAGGAGAAGCTGTTCCGGGAGCGCGGGGGCGCCGCGCGACAGGCAGAATCGGCCTAAAAATCAAGCCGTTATCAAGCAGTTATTGTGCTTGAAAAAGCCCCGCCAAGCGGGCAAGGAGGTCCGCAACCCTGACGGCCGGCGCTGCCCGCCGTCAATGGAACGCGGATGGCTCAGTTTCCAAAGAAAATTACCGACGATCCCTATGGCGCGGCGATCCTGATTCGCCGCCTGGTCACGGAACAGGGGATCACCTACTGGCGGCGCTATCTGACGGCGTTCGCCCTGATGGCCGTTGCGGCCGGCTCGACGGCCGGCGCCACTTACGTGCTCGGCCAGGTGATCAACCAGGCCTATGTCGACAAGAACATCCCCGGCATCGCGATGTTTGCCGGGGTCACCGTGGTGCTGCTGTTCATCAAGGGCGTGGCGACCTACGGCCACATGGTGATCCTGTCGAAGATCAGCAATGCCATCCTGGCGCGGAACCAGCGGCAATTATTCGCCAAGCTGATGAGCGAAAGCATCGGCTTCTTCTCGCAGCGGCACTCGTCGGAATTCCTGGCGCGGCTCACAGCCGGCGCCAAGTCGATCACCGACGTGCTCAACATGCTGGTCAATGCGATCGGCCGCGACTTCCTGATGCTGATCAGCATGGTCGCCGTCATGGTATGGCAGGATCCGCTGATGTCGTTCATCGGGCTCGTGGCGGTGCCGCCGGCGATGCTGGTGCTGCGCAAGCTGGTGAAGCGGATCAAGGGCCTCGCCTACAACCAGTTCACCGGCACCGCCGACATCATGGAGACGATGCAGGAATCGCTGCAGGGCATCCGCACGGTGAAGGCGTTCACGCTGGAAGACACCATGCAGCAGCGGATCGACGAGAACATCGCGATCGTCGAGCGCAACGCCAACAAGATGGCGCATGTCGCCAACCGCTCCAACCCGCTGATGGAGATGCTCGGCGGCTTCGCGGTCGCCGGCTGCCTGATGTATGGCGGCTACAGCGTGGTGGCGCTCGGTTCCACGCCGGGCCAGTTTTTCACCTTCCTGACCGCCTTCCTGATGGCGACCGAGCCGGCCAAGCGCCTGGCGCGGCTCAACATCGATCTCAACAGCCAGCTGGTCGGCGCGCGGATGCTGCTCGAGGTCGTCGACAGCCCCGCGAGCGAGCAGGCCGACGACGACAAGCCGGCGCTCAAACTCTCCGATGCGCGGATCGAACTGCGCGACGTCAGCTTCGCCTATCGCCCCGGTGAGCCGGTGCTGAACCGCTTGAGCTTCATGGCCGAGCCCGGCAAGGTCACCGCGCTGGTCGGCCCCTCCGGCGGCGGCAAATCGACGGTGCTCGCCCTGCTGCTGCGCTTCTACGAGACGCGCGAGGGCGACATCCTGATCGACGGACAGTCGATCCTGTCGGTCTCACGCAAGTCGCTGCGCCGGCAGACCGCCTATGTCGGCCAGGACGTCTATCTGTTCCGCGACACCATCCGCGCCAACATCGCCTTCGGCAAGCCGGGCGCGACCGAGGCCGAGATCGTCGACGCCGCCAAGGCCGCCTGCGCGCACGACTTCATCATGAGCTTCCCGCTCGGCTACGACACGCCGGTCGGCGAGCACGGCACGCAACTGTCCGGCGGACAGCGCCAGCGCATCGCGGTCGCCCGTGCGCTGGTCAAGAACGCGCCGATCATCCTGCTCGACGAGGCCACCGCCGCGCTCGACTCGGAGTCCGAGAAGCAGGTGCAGGAGGCGATCGAGCATCTCTGCCAGGGCCGCACCACGATCGTGATCGCGCACCGCCTGCACACCATAATGCATGCAGACGCGATCCTGGTGGTCGAGGGCGGCGAGATCGTCGAGCGCGGGCGACACGACGAGCTGCTGCGCCGCAGTGGCCGCTACGCCTCGTTCTTCCGCCTGCAGCACCACCACGACCCGTCGCCGCTGGCATTGGCGCCGATCAGCGCCACCGGCTAGACCGATCAAATCCACCCCAAGAGCAGCGAGACCCACATGAACGCCGCCTCCACCGTCATCCCGCTTCCCCCGCAGCCCTCGCTCCCCGTCGTCGGCGAATCCGGCGTCTATCCGGTCCGCCGCATCTGGTGCGTCGGCCGCAACTACCTCGAGCATATCAGGGAGATGGGCAATGACGAGCGTGCGCCGCCGTTCTTCTTCGGCAAGCATGCCGACATGCTGGTGCCGGATGGTGCGACGATCCCCTATCCGCCGCTGACCAAGGACCTGCATCACGAGGTCGAGCTGGTGGTGGCGATGAAGAGCGGCGGGCTCAACATTCCCGCCGACAAGGCGCTCGAGCATGTCTACGGCTATGCAGTCGGCATCGACCTGACCCGCCGCGACCTGCAGATCGCCTCGCGCAAGAAGGAGCGGCCCTGGGAGATCGGCAAGTCGTTCGACTATTCCGCGCCCTGCTCCGCGATCCAGCCGGCCTCGAAGATCGGCCACCCCTCCAGCGGCAAGATCTGGCTCACCGTCAACGGCAAGGAAGCGCAGAAGGGCGACCTCACCGAATTGATCTGGAATGTGCCTGAGATCATCTGGCAGCTCTCGCAGCAGGTGAAGCTCGCCGCTGGCGACATCATCATGACCGGCACGCCCGCCGGCGTCTCGCAGCTGCAGGTGGGCGACAAGCTCGAATGCGGCGTCGATGGCGTCGGCACGCTGAAAGTATCGATCGGCAAGCCGGAGTAGACTCCGGATCCGATCCACCAGCAGACCGCGGCCCCGAACCTGGTTCGGGGCCGTTGCTTTTTCAGAACTGCTCGTGGCCGGGATAGTTGGGGTCGCCGAGATATCCGCCGCCTCCGCTGCCACCGGCACTGTCACCGCTGTAACCCGTTCCGAGATAGGGCGGCGGATCGACCGGCTGGCGATGCGGGCCGCCCGAACCGCCCGGGGGCAGTTTCGCGCCCACGGGCCGGGCACCATGCGCCAGCTCCGACGCCGCACGCTTCGCACGATCGCACCGGCCTGGCTGTGAGGTGGGTCACGCCCATTCCGCGGCCACTTCCGGGCGACATCGCATCGCCCGGGAAACCCCGGACCAGAGGTCCGGGGCTTTCCGCTGCGCGTGGTCAGCGCATCGTGCCGGGCATGCAGGGCGGCTCGGTGAAGGGCGCGGTTGCGAACGATCCGACGTTCGGCGCGCGCACGCAATCAGTCGTCTTGCTGCTGACCGGTGTCGTCGTTGTCGTCGTCATCGAAGCATGGGCGCGCCGCACCGCAGCATTGTTGCTGGCGGCCGAGGCCTGAGCCGAGAACGCAGCTGCCGCAACCAGAGCAAGCGTCACGAAGGTCAATTTGGTCATCGGGTTTCTCCGCACGTGGATGAAGCCGACCAAGCTCGGCTCCTGTGACCAATGACTGTGGATGCCGGATAATTATTTCATCACGCGCGATCACCGAACCGCGAGCGACCTCATCACGTTCGATGGACCGGGGAATACCAGAACGCGAGAGGCACTCCATTTCATCAAGGCCGCGCGCAAACGCGGCGATGACTGTATGGAGATTCTCATGATCGATCTTCGGCGACTCGGGAAAAGACTTGGCCTGGCTGCAATCCTGTCAGTGGCAGTGACGACCTCCTGCTTCGCGCAGGCGACGGTCCAGGTGCCCCGTGCATTTGCCTCAAATGAAACCGCGACGCGGCCATGGTCGGCGCCCGTCGGTCATCGCCAGCCGCGCGCTGCCGACGTTCCGGCAGCGGCGTCGGCATCGCAGCAGATCATCGATCAGGAGGACGCGATCGTCGACCGCAAGATCAAGGGCATTTGCCGCGGCTGCTAGCTTCTAATGCTCCCCTGGTCCTGCGCTGCGGCCGGACCAAGATGCGTCTTCTCGTACTCGAGCCACAGCTCGAGCAGCGCCATGAATGCGACCACCGCACCCGCCGCGATGGCAAAATGCATCGCGCGGGTGTGCGTGAAGCCGAGCAGCCAAGGCGAGGCGATCAGCCAGCATCCGACGAACAGATTGATCCACTCCTCCCAGATCGAGAACGCGAAGATCGCCGCCAGCGACATGATCGCGATCGCGGCACCGCTGATCCTCAGATCGATCGCCGCCGTCGGGTTGGCCCGCGCAAACAGCCACGGTGCCGCGAGCAGGAAGATCGCTGCTGCGAGGTTATAGAGATCGAGCGCCGATTCCTTTCGCCATTTCATCATCGATTGCTCCCTTGCTCCTCAAGCCCGCTGCTGATGCGCGTCCGGCGCGTTGATGTCCCGGCCGGTGTAGTCGGTCATGAGCGCGGTCGCGACCAGCGTGATGACTGCGCAAGCCGCGATATAGGCCGCGATCGCGGTCGCCGAGTGGAACGTGCCGAACAGCCAGGTCGCGATCAGCGGTGCCGGACCGCCGGCGATCACGGAAGCGAGCTGATAGCCGAGCGAGGCGCCACTGTAGCGCAGGCGGCCTGTAAAGCTCTCGGCGATCAGGGCGGCCTGCGGGCCGTACTGCATGTCGTGCGGAATCAGCGACAGGAAGATCGCGAGGAAGACGATCGTTGCCGATCCGGTGTTGAGCATCGCGAAATAGATGAAGCCGAACACGCCGGTCACGGCAGCGCCGATCATGTACATGTTCTTGCGGCCGATCTGATCGGATATATGCCCGCACAGCGGGATCGAGACGAACGACAGAACCGAGGCCGCGAGCACCGCGGTCAACAGGAAGTCGCGCGACACGTGCAGCGTGCCGATGCCGTAGGAGAACACGAAGGCGGTGAAGATGTAGAATGGCGCCTGCTCGGACATCCGCGCGAAGGCGGACAGCAGGATCTCCTTCGGATGGTCGCGGATCACGGTCAGCATCGGCGTGCGGTCGAGCTGACGCTCGGCCACCAGCTTGGCGAAGACCGGTGTCTCCAGAATACCGAGCCGGATGTAGAGGCCGACGCCGACCAGAATGATGCTGAGCGCAAACGGAACGCGCCAGCCCCATGCCAGGAACTGGTCGCCCGACATCTGGCTGAACGCCAACACCGCAAGATTGGCGAGGAACAGCCCGCAAGGCACGCCGAATTGCGGCCATGACGCGATCAGGCCGCGGGAGCGATCGTTGCGCGCCCATTCCATCGACATCAGCACCGAGCCGCCCCATTCGCCGCCGACGCCGACACCCTGGATGAAACGCAGCACGGTGAGGATCACCGCGCCCCAGATGCCGATGCTGGAATAGGTCGGCACCAATGCGACCGCCGCGGTCGCCAGTCCCATCAACAGCAGCGTCGCGATCAGCGTCGACTTGCGTCCGATGCGGTCGCCAAAGTGGCCGAAGATCGCGGCGCCGATCGGCCGCGCGATGAAGCCGACAGCATAGATGGCGAAAGCCTCCAGCGTGCCGACCCAGGGGTCGGAATGCGGAAAGAACAGTTTTGCGAAAACCAGCCCGGTGACGGTGCTGTAGAGGAAGAAGTCATACCACTCGATCGCGGTCCCGATCGTGGAGGCGATCACCGCGCGGCGCAGCTGACGCTGATGCTCGGATGGCGTGAGTTGGGTCGAGTCGAGGCCAAGCGTCGTCATGGGAGCATCTCCCTCGGACAAGCCCCCGGATGGATTTTGACTGTTCGGGTCGTTTGAGTACGAACGACATGGCGGCAGCGAAGGTTCCAACAGAATGGAACGCGCAGGCTAGAACTTTAGTCGATCGTGAGCGGCGCCGGGCAGCGGCACCGAAGGAAAAACAGTGGCGGCGCGCGGCCACAAAGTTTTCCAAATTCGAACTTAGGCGAAAACCGAGGTGACGAAGATGGTTCGGATACGTTCGTTCTCGATCAGTCTCTTTTTACTGGCGCTGTCCGCGACTTGTCCCGCCGCGGGCCAGATTCCGGATGTCAGGACCGGCGGCTCGGTCCCGACGTTGGCGCCGCTGGTCCGCCAGATCACGCCGGCTGTCGTCAACATCTCCGTGCACGGCCGGATTCGCGAGGACAACCCGCTCTACCGCGACCCGGTCTTCCGCGAGTTTTTCGACATCCCGAAGCAGATCGAGAAGGAGGTCAACGCCACCGGCTCCGGCGTGATCGTCGATGCGCCGCGTGGCTATGTTCTGACCAACAATCACGTCGTCGAAGGCAGCACCGTGGTCCAGGTCACCACCAAGGACGGCCGCCAGTTCTCCGCCAAGGTGATCGGGCGCGACCCGCCGACCGATGTCGCCGTGTTGCGAATCCAGGACCCGGGCGGCCTCAAGGCGCTGGCGCTCGGCGATAGCGACACGCTCGAGGTCGGCGACTTCGTGCTCGCGATCGGCAATCCCTTCGGGCTCGGCCAGACCGTGACCTCGGGCCTCGTCAGCGCGCTCGGCCGCACCGGGCTCGGCAAGCAGGGTTATGAAGACTTCATCCAGACCGACGCCGCGATCAACCCCGGCAATTCGGGCGGCGCGCTGGTCAACTTGCGCGGCGAGCTCATCGGCATCAACTCGGCCATCATCTCGCCCGCCGGCGGCAATGTCGGGATCGGGTTTGCAATCCCGGTCAACATGGCGCGGCGCGTGATGGAACAGATCGTCGCCACCGGACGGGTCGAGCGTGGTCGCATCGGCGTCGCCTTGCAGGACCTCCACCCGTCCAGCAACAAGGGCCGCACCGAAGGCGCTCTGGTTGCCGAGGTTGCCTCGGATTCGCCGGCGCAACGAGCCGGCCTGCGCAAGGGCGACGTCATTACGATGGCGGACGACCGCCCGATCCGCACGGCGGCGCAGCTGCGCAATCTGATCGGCCTGGCCCGCATCGGCCAGGACGTGAGATTCACGCTGCTGCGCGACGGCGCCGCCGCCAGCGCGGTGGTGAGGGTGGCGCCGCCGCTTGAGCAAAGCGGCGCGCTGGCCGGCGGGAATCGGCTGCGCTAGACATAAACTATTCTCAAGCGAACGCGTCCGCGTCGCTCCTACACAGCGGATGGCTTTGCGCCCGTCAACCCTGCGTGCTGCGCCGATACGGCACGTAGCGCGGCGTCCAGACCTTGGCCTGGATGCGCGCCTCGACCTGGTCGATCGGAATATCCTTGGCGAGCCCTTCCTTGTGCGCCTGCAGCGCGACCGCCAGCGCCACCGTCAGCGACACATCGCGCAGCGCGCTGACCGGCGGCAGCAGATTGTGCTTCGGGTTGTTGCGGGCCGGCGAGACGCTGGCCAGCGCCTTGGCGGCAGCCATGAACATCCCGTCGCTGACCCGGCTGGCGCCGACCGCGAGCGCGCCGACACCGACACCCGGGAAGATGTAGGAGTTGTTGGTCTGGTCGACCTTGAAGCGCGCACCGTCGCGCGTGATCGGCGGGAACGGGCTGCCGACGCCGATCAGCGCCCGTCCCTCGGTCCACGCTTCGATATCGGAAGGCGTCGCCTCCTCGCGCGAGGTCGGGTTGGACAGCGGGAAGATCACCGGCCGCTTGTTGCACTCGGCCATCGCGCGGACGATCGGTTCGGAGAACGCGCCGGCCTGGCCGGAGACGCCGATCAGCACGGTCGGCCTGGCGTTGCGCACGACGTCGAGCAGCGCGATCTTGTCGGGATGGTTGAGCTGCCAGCCCGCGATCGCCTGGTTGCTCTGGACAAACGGCAACTGGAACGGGGCGAGCCCGCTCATGCCCTCGAGCAGCAGTCCGTCGCGGTCGACCATGAAGAAGCGCTTCGCCGCCTCGCTCTCGGACAGGCCGGCGTCGATCATCGCAGCGCGGATCAGGCTGGCGATGCCGCAGCCGGCGGAGCCCGCGCCGAACACCGCGACACGCTGCTCGGTCAGCGGCACGCCGGTGACGTTGATCGCGGAGAGCAAGGCGCCGGTCGCGACCGCCGCGGTGCCCTGAATGTCGTCGTTGAAGGTGAGGAGCCGGTCGCGATAGCGCTCGAGCATGCGCGTCGCGTTGTTCTTGGCGAAATCCTCCCATTGCAACAGGACGCGCGGCCAGCGCTTCACAACCGCCGAGACGAACGCCTCGATGAAGTCGTCATAGGCCTGACCGCGGACGCGCTCGTTGCGCCAGCCGATATAGAGCGGATCGGCCAGGCAGTCGGGATTGTCGGTGCCGACATCGAGCAGGATCGGCAAGGTCGTCGCCGGGTGCAGGCCGCCGCAGCCGGTATAGAGCGAGAGCTTGCCGATCGGGATGCCCATACCGCCGGCGCCCTGGTCGCCGAGGCCGAGGATGCGCTCACCGTCGGTCACCACGATCGCCTCGACATGATCGAAGCGCGGATGGGCGAAAATGCGGTCGATCCGGTGCTGGTGCGGAATGCTGAGGAACAGCCCGCGCGGCTTGCGAAACAGCCGACTGAATTTCTGGCAGCCCTCGCCGACGGTCGGCGTGTAGACGATCGGCAACAGCTCCTCGAGATTCTCGACCAGCAGCGCGTAGAACAGCGTCTCGTTGGTGTCCTGCAGTTCGCGCAGAAAGGCATAGCGCTCGATGTCGGTCTCGTAGCCGCGCAGCGCCTCGAGGCGGCGCGAGACCTGTTCGTCCAGCGTCAAGATATTGGGCGGCAGCAGGCCATGCAGGTCGAATGCCTCGCGCTCGGCCTCGGAGAACGCCGTGCCCTTGTTCAACTGCGGATCGGCCAACAGCTCGTAACCGCTCAGCGCAGTCGTCGCAAAAGCTCCAGTAGTCTCCGACATGGCAAGATCTCCTTCAATGCGAAACGCCGGATCGGACTCTATCACGCCCGTGTAACGGATCGGAGCGCGAAGACGTCATGCTGCGCAAAGTTGAACGGCGCCGACGTCGCGGCCGGCGAGATGGACCTCGTAGAAGACTGCATCAGCCCGGTGGAGTTTCGGCGAGGCGGCCATCAGCGCTCATCCGGACTGAGGCAACGCACTCCCGCTGCGCCTCCGGACAGACATCAACATACCTTGGTATGGCCTCTCTGATTCCTTGTGATGCCTGTACCTACGCTCGTACAGTTGAGCGATGGCGGGCGATTTTTATACTTGCGGCCACTCCAACGGGCGACCAACGACTGCGGGCGCAAAAAGTGTTCCGAAATCTGTGATCGGGATCACTGCACCGAGGCATGAAGCGCGGGACTATCACGAGTAGTAAGTGTCGACTGGGAACGCGGGTTATCGAGGAACATTCACATGATCGTCAACATTCAGAAGCTGAACGGCCTGTGGCACCTCGTCGTCGGATCATGCACGATCCGAACGCCGTTCCTGGAGACCCAGGACCGGGAGTGGGTCGTCGCCTATGCCCGGCGCGTCTACCCCGGCGCCAAGGTTTTCGAACGCGACTGATGCCGTTGCGCTTCACAGCTCACACCCAGACAAAAAGCCCCGGTTTGCTCCGGGGCTTTTGCGTTCAACGCGGCGCGGCCGCTGCCTTCACCGCAGCGCCGACACCACGATCAGGCCGAGGATCAGCGCGGTCAGGGAATATTTCAGCGTGTAGTACACGTTCCGGTTCCACGCCTTGACCTTGCGGCTGGCGAGATGGATCTCGTAGAGCTTGCCGAACACCTTGTTCAGCGCGCCGACATGTTCGCCGTCGACGTTCTGGGTCGCCGACGCCTTGACGATGTTGTGGCTGACCCAGCGATTGATCCGGGTCATGAAGCCGTACTTCATCGGGCGCTCGACGTCGCAGAACAGAATGATGCGGTTGACGTCGGTCTTGTTCTCGGCGCTGTGGATGAAGGTCTCGTCGAACATGAAGGCTTCGCCGTCGCGCCAGACGCATTCGACGCCGTCGACCAGGATGCGGCACTCCTTCGAGTTCGGCGTCACCAGGCCAAGGTGATAGCGCAGCGAGCCGGCGAAGGGATCGCGATGCGCCCCGAGCTTGCCGCCGGGCGGCAGCATCGCAAACATCGCGCCGTGCACGTTCGGGATCGAGTTCAGCAGCTCCACCGTCTTCGGGCACAGCGTGCGCGCCGACGGCAGGAAGTCGTCGTACCATTTCAGATAGAACCGCTTCCAGCCGCTCTTGAAGAACGAGTAGAAGCCCCAGTCGTTGTTCTTGGCCGCGGCACGGATGAAGCCCTCGTCGAACAGGCGCGTCGCCTCGTCGCGGATCGTCTCCCAATTGTCGGAGAGCTTCTTGAGCTCGGGAAACTGCTCGACCGGGATCACCGGCGTGTTCGGCACCGCTGAGCCCGCATACATCAGCACATTGTAGGGCGCGAGGTAGGTCGAGTGATCGCCGAGCTGGCGGGCGAAGCGCAGCCGTTGCTTGCCGCGGAAGTGTACGTAGAGCGTGGAGGCCGCCAGCACGTAGAGAATGACGAGCTGCGGCGCAAAGAGTTGTCTCAACATGGTCCGTCTATGATCGCAGCGCGCCGATGCTCTCCGTGCACCGCCCCGTAGCAGCCTTGACCCTTGATGGGCGGCTTAGCCCCGGGCGGCGAAGCGCAACGCCGTCCGCGAAATTCCCCTGTTTCATAGTGACTTGGCACTGCCGCTGAACTCTGGCGCGAGCCCGAAGTTCTGCCGCGGTGCCATCCCGGATGAGCCATGTAAGCGTATGCTCACCAAATGTGAAGCACCGCCTCATTCGAGCGGACCGCCCTGTGGCAACATTCCCACACCTATTATTCGTCATTGACAAACCGATTAGATAATTACTAATCGCCAGATGGTCCGCCCGAGAACGCGGACATCAGAGGGAGGAACGATGAGACACGTTTTGGCGGCAGCCATTCTCGCGGCGATGACCACGGCCGCGCACGCGCAGGTTTCCGATGACATCGTGCGCATCGGGGTGCTGACCGACCTGTCGAGCTGGGGGCGCGACAATTCCGGCCCGGGCTCGGTCGAAGCGGCCAAGATGGCGGTCGAGGAATTCGGCCCCACCGTGCTCGGCAAACCGATCGAGATCATCTCGGCCGACCATCAGATGAAGACCGACGTCGGCGTCCAGATCGTGCGCGGCTGGTTCGACAACGGCAAGGTCGACGCCGTCGTCGACATTCCCAATTCCGGCATTGCAATCGCCGTCCACAACATGGTGCGCGAGCGCAACAAGATCGCGCTGCTGTCCGGCCCCGGCGCGAGCTCGCTGACCGACGAATTGTGCAGCCCCAACACCGTGCACTTCACCTACGACACCTACGCGCTGTCGAAGGTCACGGCCTCGGCCGTGATCGCGGAGGGCGGCAAGTCCTGGTACTTCATCACCGCGGACTACGCCTTCGGCCAGCAGCTCGAGAAGGATGCGACGCGCTTCATCAATGAGATGGGCGGCAAGGTGCTCGGCAGCGTGCGCCATCCGACCAACACGGCCGACTTCTCCTCGTTCGCGCTGCAGGCGCAGAGCTCGAAGGCGGACGTGGTGGCGTTCGCCAATGCCGGCCAGGACACCGACAATTCGATCAAGCAGTCCGGCGAGTTCGGCCTCGTGCAGGGCGGCCAGAAGCTGGTCGGCCTTTTGATGTTCGACACCGACGTGCATGCGATCGGGCTCAACGCCGCGCAAGGCACCTACATGACGACGGCGTCCTACTGGAACATGGATGAGACGACCCGCGCCTGGTCGAAGAAATTCTACGCCCGCACCAACGTGATGCCGACCATGATCCAGACCGGCGTCTATGGCTCGGTGCTGCACTATTTGAAGGCGATCCAAGCCGCCGGCACAGATGATCCGAAAGCGGTGATGGCGAAGATGCGCGAGCTGCCGATCGAGGACACCTTCGTGCATGGCGGCAAGCTGCGCGAGGACGGCCGCGTCATCCGCGACATGTATCTGGCGAAGGTGAAGAAGCCCTCGGAATCCAAGGAGCCGTGGGACTATCTCGACATCATCAAGACGGTGAAGGGCGAGGACGCCTATCGTCCGGTGTCAGAGTCCAAGTGCCCGCTGCTCAAGAAATAGGATCGATCGCGTGGCCAACGAAGAAACCTATGACTGCGACGCGCTCGTCGTCGGCTCCGGCTGCGCCGGGCTGTCGGCGGCGGTCACCGCCGGCCATCATGGCCTGAAAGTCCTCGTCGTCGAGAAGGAGCCGCGCTTCGGCGGCACCACCGCGCGCTCCGGCGGCTGGCTGTGGATTCCCGGCACCTCGCTGGCGAAGGCCTGGGGCATCGAGGAAGGCCCCGATCAGGCCAGGACCTATTTGCGCCACGAGGCCGGCAACAGCTTCGATGCCGCGCGCGTCGATGCGTTCCTGACCGAAGGGCCGAAGGCGGTCGACTTCTTCACGACCAAGACCGCGGTGCGCTTCGACATGCCGCTGACCTTCCCGGACTATCATGCGGAAGCGCCCGGCGGCGCGCAGGGCGGCCGCTCGATGGTGACGCGGCCGTTCGACGCCCACGAGCTCGGCGACGCCCTCAAAAATCTCGGCAGCCCCCTGCCCGAGCTCACCGTGTTCGGCATGATGCTCGGCTCCGGCAAGGAGATCGTCCATTTCATGCGCGCGACGCGGTCGCTGACCTCGGCGGCCTATGTCGCCAGGCGGCTGTCGAAGCACGCGATCGACGTGATGCGCAACGGCCGCGGCATGACGCTGACCAATGGCAATGCGCTGGCCGGCCGGCTGGCGAAATCCGCCTTCGACCTCAGGATCCCGCTCTGGCTCAATTCGCCGGTGCGCGAATTGATCGTCGAGAACGGCGTGGTGCGCGGCGCGGTCATCGAGCGCGAAGGCCGCACCATCCGCGTCAACGCCAAGCGTGGCGTCGTGCTCGCCTGCGGCGGCTTCCCGCATGACGTCGCGCGGCGGCAGAAGATGTTTCCGCACGCGCCGACCGGGAAAGAGCACTACTCGCCGGGACCTGCCGGCAACACCGGCGACGGCCTGCGGCTCGCGGAGTCGGCCGGCGGCCGCGTCGAGGACTCGCTGCCGAATGCCGCGGCCTGGGTGCCGGTCTCGGTCACCACCCGCAAGGACGGCTCGAAGGGCGTGATGCCGCATTTCATCGACCGCGCCAAGCCCGGGGTGATCGCGGTCATGCGCGACGGCAAGCGCTTTGCCAATGAAGGCAATTCCTACCACGACTTCGTGCAGGCGATGATCAAGGCGGCGAACCCCGGCGAGGAGATCGCGGCCTATCTCGTCTGCGATCACGAGACGCTGCGCAAATACGGCCTCGGCTGCGTGCCGCCGCGCCCGATGCCGCTCGGCCACCATCTGAAGACCGGCTATCTCAAGCGAGGCGCGACGCTGTCCGAGCTTGCTGCGCAGGCCGGCATCGACGCCAAAGCGCTCGAGGCAACCGTCGCGGCGTTCAACACAACCGCGGCGGAGGGCCGCGACCCCGTCTTCGGCAAGGGCTCGCGCGCCTACAACCGCTATCAGGGCGATGCGCTGCACGGCCCCAATCCGTGCATCGCGCCGATCCAGCACGGGCCGTTCTACGCCATCAAGATGGTGGTCGGCGATCTCGGCACCTATGCCGGCATCCGCACCGATGCCAATGCCCGCGCGCTCGACGCCGATGGGCAGCCGATCGCCGGCCTCTATGCCGCCGGCAACGACATGGCGAGCATCATGGGCGGCAACTATCCCGGCGCCGGCATCACGCTCGGGCCCGCACTGACCTTCGGTTACATCGCGGGCAAGCACATCGCCGGCGCCGCGGCGGAAAGCAGCGAGGCATGAGCACGATGGCGACGCTGCTGGCAGGCAAGCGCGCATTGGTGACCGGCGCCGCGCACGGCAACGGACGTGCCATCGCGCTTGGCCTCGCGGCGCACGGCGCAGAAATCGTGGTCGCCGACATCGATCGCGCCGGCGCCGAGCAGACCGCTGCCGACATTGGCCAGCGCGGCCGCGCGGCCTGGTCGTTCGAGCTCGACGTAACCGATGCCGAGGCGTGCTCCGCCCTGGCGCAGGGTGTGGCGCGCGAAGTCGGGCCGATCGCGATTCTGGTCAACAATGCTGGCATCATCATCCGTGAAGGGATCTCTTCGCCCCGTGCCCAGGAGAATTGGCGGCGGGTGCTCGACGTCAACCTGACCGGCACCTTCAACGTCACGCACGCCTTCCTCCCGGCGCTGCGCGAGACGCGCGGCACGATCATCAACCTCGGCTCGATCGCCTCCTTCCTCGGCGTGGCCGATACGCTGGGCTACGCGCCGTCGAAAGGCGGCGTGAAGCTGCTCACCCAGGCGCTCGCCCGCGAGCTTGCCGCCGACGGCATTCGCGTCAATGCAATCGCGCCCGGCGTGATCGAGACCGCGATGACCAAGGCGACCCGCAACGACCCTGCCCGGCTCGCCGGATTTCTGGGGCGCACGCCGCTCGGCCGCGTCGGACAGCCGGAAGAGCTGGTCGGCCCGGTGGTGTTCCTGGCGTCGGAGCTGGCATCTTATGTGAACGGCGTGACGCTACCCGTCGACGGAGGGTTTCTCGCCGTATAAGCAAATTGTCGAAGAACTGACAGGGCGACATGACGAGAGAAAGCCGCGGCATACAATCGATCGAGGTCGGCGGAGAATTGCTCCGCGCGCTCGCCCGCAGCGGCGAACCGATGATGCTGCGCGATCTCGCCCGCGAGGCCGGCATGCCGCCGGCCAAGGCGCATCCCTATCTCGTGAGTTTTTCCCGCATCGGCCTGATCGAGCAGGACGAGACCACCGGCCGCTATGAGATCGGGGCGCTCGCGCTCGAGCTCGGCTTGATCAGCCTGCGCCGGCTCTCCGCCGTGCGGATCGCGACGCCGCGGATCGCCGCGCTCGCCGACAGCATCAATCATGCGGTGTCGCTGTCGGTTTGGGGCACCCACGGCGCGACCGTGGTACGGCTCGAGGAGCCGAGCCATCCCGTGCATATCGCGATGCGCGTCGGATCGGTGGTGGCGCTGCTCGAGACCGCGACCGGCCGCGCCTTCGCCGCCTTCATGCCGCCGAACGCCGTCAAGACGGCGCTCGAGAGCGGCCTCGACCGCCTCGGCGTCGGCTACAATCCGAAACGCGAGACCATCACCGCGAAGACCACGGAGATGCTTGCCGAGGTTCAGAGCCGCGGGCTCGCGCGCGCGATCGGCGATCCGCTTCCCGGCGTCAACGCCTTCGCCGCCCCGGTGTTCGATCACGCCGGCCACGTGGCTTTGGTCATCACCGCGATGGGGCCCGAAGGCACCTTCGACGCCAGCTGGGACAGTGCGATCGCAACCGCGCTGCGTGATTGCGCGAGCGACATCTCGCGGCAGCTCGGGCACGGCACGGTGCGGGGTGTCGATATTGCGGTGAAGTGATCAGAGTGTTCAGCCGCCCTCTCATGCACATGCGCGGGTGATTACACCGAGAGCTTGGCTGTTTGACATCATGAACCCAGACGATCCTCATCGTCGTTCCGGCGAAGGCCGGGACCCATAACCACCGCTGCAAATGGTTGCGCGATTCTGGAACGACGAGTCCCGCCGACAACATCCGCCGCGGCGTATGGGTCCCGGCCTTCGGGACGACGGTTTGTAGATGCAGACCGCGCCACACTATCGGTATCGTCCTGGCTAAAGCCAGGACGACGGACGAAGAGGCCCGCCCCACACCACCTCAGCAAAAAGCCCCGGACGATGCCGGGGCTCTTCACTTCATCGATCACGGTCAGCGCAGATCAGTAGCGGTAATGGTCCGACTTGTACGGACCTTCCTGCTTGACGCCGATGTAGTCGGCCTGGTCCTTGCGCAGTTCGGTCAGCTTGACGCCGATCTTGGCAAGGTGCAGGCGGGCGACCTTCTCGTCGAGCGTCTTCGGCAGCACGTAGACCTTCTTGGCGTACTTGCCGTCCTTGTTGTTGGCGAACAGCTCGATCTGCGCCAGCGTCTGGTTGGTGAACGAGGCCGACATCACGAAGGACGGATGGCCCATCGCATTGCCGAGGTTCACCAGGCGTCCTTCCGACAGCATGATGATGCGATGCTTGTCGGGGAATTCGATCTCGTCGACCTGCGGCTTGATGTTGGTCCACTTCAGATTGCGCAGCGAAGCGATCTGGATCTCGTTGTCGAAGTGACCGATGTTGCAGACGATGGCGCGATCCTTCATCGCGCGCATGTGCTCGATGGTGATGATGTCCTTGTTGCCGGTGGCGGTGACGAAGATGTCGGCGCGCGGCGCCGCGTCTTCCATGGTCACGACCTCATAGCCTTCCATCGCCGCCTGCAGCGCGCAGATCGGATCGACCTCGGAGACCATGACGCGGCAGCCGGCCTGGCGCAGCGAAGCCGCCGAGCCCTTGCCGACGTCGCCGAAGCCCGCGACCATCGCGACCTTGCCCGACAGCATCACGTCGGTGCCGCGGCGGATGCCGTCGACCAGCGACTCGCGGCAGCCATAGAGGTTGTCGAACTTCGACTTGGTGACGCTGTCGTTGACGTTGATCGCCGGGAACAGCAGCGTGCCCTTGTTGGCCATCTCGTACAGGCGATGCACGCCCGTGGTGGTCTCTTCCGAGACGCCCTGGATGTTCTTGGCGATCTCGGCGAAGTAGCCCTTCGGCTTCTCCTTCAGCAGGCGCTTGACCAGCGCGTAGAAGATCTCTTCTTCCTCGGAGGTCGGCTTGTCGAGGAACGCGGTGTCGCCCTGCTCGGCGCGGTAGCCGGCATGCACCAGCATGGTGGCGTCGCCGCCGTCATCGAGGATCATGTTCGGCGTACCGCCGCCATGCCAGTCGAACAGTTTTGCGGTGTAGTCCCAATACTCGGTCAGCGTCTCGCCCTTCACGGCGAACACCGGAATGCCGGCGGCGGCGATCGCGGCGGCGGCGTGATCCTGGGTCGAATAGATGTTGCAGGAGACCCAGCGGATGTCGGCGCCGAGCGCGGCCAGCGTCTCGATCAGCACGGCGGTCTGGATCGTCATGTGCAGCGAGCCCGCGATGCGCGCGCCCTTCAGCGGCTGCTTGGGGCCGAACTCTTCGCGGGTGGCCATCAGGCCGGGCATCTCGGTCTCGGCCAGCGAGATCTCCTTGCGGCCGAAATCGGCGAGCGCAATGTCCTTGACGATGTAGTCGGTGAAGCCGGGCTTCGTGGGGGCGTTCATGTTGTTTTCCTGGTCGGTGTGTTCAGCGTGTCAGTAACAAAGCGAGCCAACCGCCCTACGGCGCGGCCTACTCCCTCTCCCCGTTCTTACGGGGAGAGGGTTGGGGTGAGGGGCTCCATCCGCGCACTGAATTCGCGGAGAGTCCCCCTCACCCGCCACTTCGTGGCGACCTCTCCCCGCAAGCGGGGCGAGGTAAGAGCGTCAGAGCGCGCGCTTCAGCGGCTCGACGAGATCGGTCTTCTCCCAGGAGAAGCCGCCCTCATTATCGGGCGTACGGCCGAAATGTCCGTAGGCCGAGGTGCGCGCATAGATCGGGCGGTTGAGATCGAGATGGGTGCGGATGCCGCGCGGCGTCAGATCCATCGCCTTGGCCGCCGCCTTCTCGAGCTCGTCCTCCGACACCTTACCGGTGCCGTGGGTGTCGATGTAGATCGACAGCGGACGCGCTACGCCGATCGCGTAGGCGAGCTGCAGCGTGCAGCGGTCGGCGAGACCGGCCGCGACGATGTTCTTGGCGACGTAGCGCGCGGCATAGGCGGCCGAACGGTCGACCTTGGTCGGATCCTTGCCGGAAAACGCGCCGCCGCCGTGCGGGGCTGCGCCGCCATAGGTGTCGACGATGATCTTGCGACCGGTCAGGCCGGAGTCGCCGTCGGGACCGCCGATGAAGAACTTGCCGGTCGGATTGATGTGCCAGATCGTCTTGCCGTTGATCCACTCCTTCGGCAGCGCCTCGCGCACATAGGGCTCGACGATGTCGCGGATCTGGCTGGACGAGAGGTCCTCGACCAGATGCTGGTGCGACACCACGATCTCGCGGACGCCGACCGGCTTGCCGTTCTCGTACTGCACGGTGACCTGGCTCTTGGAGTCCGGACCGAGCACCTTCTCCTTGCCGGAGTGGCGCGCTTCGGAGATCAGCCGCAGGATCTTATGGGCGTAGAAGATCGGCGCCGGCATCAGGTCCGGCGTCTCGTTGGTGGCGTAACCGAACATGATGCCCTGGTCGCCGGCCCCCTCTTCCTTGACCTCGCCCGGCTGCAGCGCGTCGACGCCCTGCGCGATGTCGGCCGACTGCGGATGCAGCAGGATCTCGATGTCGCAGGTGTTCCAGTGGAAGCCGTCCTGCTCGTAGCCGATGTCCTTGATCGCGGAGCGAACCACGCCCTCGATCTGCTCGTTGGTGACCGAGGCCGGCCCACGGGTTTCGCCGGCAATCACCACCTTGTTGGTGGTCGCGAGCGTTTCGCACGCCGCGCGGATCTGCCACGGGTCGATGCCCGCCTTCGGCCCCTCGCGATAGAACAGATCGACGATCTCATCCGAGATGCGATCGCAGACCTTGTCCGGATGGCCTTCCGAGACCGACTCGCTGGTGAAGAGATAAGACGCGCGCATCAAGCAAACCCCTTGTTTCGTCGAAGTCCGACGTTGGTTGGTGAATATGTCCCCGGAATGTCAGTCTCGTCGCCGCGAGATGACGTAGGATTCGTCGTAGAACCACAGCCCGTTGTGTTTACGGAGAACCTCGCGTGTGGCCTCGAGAGCTCGTCCGTTTTCGGTCGTTTCAGTCAACCGCTCATCTTCGATCTGCGCGACATACACTGCTGCGTTCCAGGCGGCGAAGGCGGTCGAGGTTCCGATCGACCCGGTCACCTCATTAGGCAGCGCTTCCATATCATATCGGAAGATCGAACGGTTATCGGCGTAGGCGTTGAAATTCAGCTCGCGGCCGGCCGAGCCCAACTCGTATTTCACAGCGCGCAGTATCTCATGACGGCTGACGGCGAAAGGATTTTCTCCGGGCCAGACTGCTTGAATGATTTCAAGTCCGGGATCGCTTCCGTGGGAGTGGATTCCTATCAGCCGTCCGCCGCCGCGCAGCGCCCGGGCCAGCGGCGCGATGATCCGCTTGGCGCGGAAATTCACCGAGGATTTGGCGCGATAGGGCTGCGAGGCGATCACCAGGTCGAAATTGGCCTCGGTCCGGCCGGCGCGGGGAATGATGGAATCGAGCAGGAACCGGTGGTCGTCCCGGTACAGCACCAGCGCCACCGGCCGCTCATAGATCGGCATCGCATTGCCGGGGCTGAGATTGGCGCGCCAGTTCTGCTCCAGGAAGGGACCGAGTTCCGCGATCTGGGTCTCGAACTCGCCGGAGGAAGCACCCCGCAGGGCCACCTCGTGCCAGATCATGCTGGCCGCGGCCGCGGAGTTCTTTGGCGTCAGCCAGGGCGCCTCGGCGTAATACATGTTGGTGAACACGAAGACGCTGGCCGGGTGCTCGAACAGGCGGTCGGGCACCTTGTCGAGGGTGAGGCGGACGTCCTCCAGGCTCAGTTCCTTGCCGGCGACATAGAACGGCATATGTGGGAAGCGGCCATGCATGGCACGCAGGACCCGCGCCAGCACCGTGCCGTCGCCCATGCCGGCATCGAACACTCGCAGCGCCGGGGGCCGCGGGTGGATCGCGGCCAATTCGAGCGCAACCCGGTCGGCGATCACCCGCTTCTCGCTGCAGGTGTGCACGAACAGCAGATAGCGCTGCCGGTTCTCAAAAAAGCGAAAATTGCCCCTCGGATCGCGCTTTTCCGGCGGCACCACGAGGCCGCGCGGCGGCGCCACGCCGCCCGGCGTCGAGGTCGCGATGAACGCATTGATGCGGTCGAGCGTATCGATGGTGATGCGCTTGCCCTCGCGCAGCCGGTGCACCAGCTTGCCGTCGTTGACGGCACGGCGGCCGAACGTCGTCTCCGCCATGTCGGAGTGACGGCAGAAATCCGTGATCTGACTGAGGATTTCGTCGTTCTTCATGGTGCCTGGAGTGGGCAGCGCCCAGTGGGACAAAAGTGGGCAGAGATAGTGAGCGGCAAGGTCTTATCATCATTTTCCCACCAGTTGAACCCCCCTCCACGGCAGATCACCAATCAGTCATGGATAGCCTCCTGGACCGCCTTGCCGCCACCGACCACCGCGACGGCCCTACCCCCGGATGACCGATGCGCCGACTGCTCCTGATCCCCTGCCTGCTCGCGGCCATCCTGTGGTCGGCGCCCTGCGTCGCCCAGGCGCGCTCCCAGCTCGGCCCGCTCTGCACGACCGACACCACGCCGGCCGACCAGATGATCGACGCCTGCACCAAGATCATCGCGTTGAAGGTGTTTTCCGGCGAGAAGCTCGCGACGATCTATTTCTGGCGCGCGGTGGGCTGGAACAAGAAGGGCAACTACGCGCAGGTGATCGCTGACGCCACCGAGGCGTTGCGTCTGAAGCCGAGCACTGCCGTCTACAATTTGCGCGGCTCGGCCTATTACGACAAGGGCGAGTACGACATCGCGATTGCCGACTTCAACGACGCGCTGCGCATGGGGCCGCCGAGCGGCATCATCTTTCACAACCGCGGCAACGCCTATCGCGGCAAGGGCGACTACGCCAAGGCGATCGCCGACTATGACGCCGCGATCAAGGCCGGTCCGAAGTCGGCCTTCTCCTATCAGAACCGCGGCGCCTCGAAGCAGGCGCTCGGCGATCTCGACGGCGCGCTCGCCGACATCAACGAGGCCGTCAGGATCGACCCGTCGCTGCCGCAGCCGCTGATCAGCCGCGCCGTGATCTGGCGCGCCAAGGGCGACATCGCGCGCGCGATTGCAGACACCTCAGAAGCGATCCGGCTGGCGAAGGCGAAGGCGCCCGCCAACATCATGACCCCGCCCGGCAGCGTGCTGATCTCGGCCTACACCCAGCGCGGCCTCGCCTATGAGGCGAAGGGCGATGCAGCGCACGCCAAGGAGGACTACGCCGCGGTGCTCGAGGGCCAGGCCTCCGATGCCGGCAGCAAGGCCAACCAGGCCACCGCCAAGGTGCGGCTCGCACTGCTCAGGGAAGCCGACGCAGCCCCGCGCAAGAGCGTGGCGGCACCTGCGGCCGAAAGCAGCCCTGCGCCCGCACCGCCGGCGCCCGCGGCAGCAGCTCCGGCCACACCCGCGGCGCGCGTGCAGGCCGCGGCAACCGGCCGGCGCGTCGCGCTGGTGATCGGCAACGGCGCCTATGCGCATGTGAAGGCGCTGCCCAATCCGCCCAACGATGCTCGTGCCATCGCCAAGAGCCTGCGCGACATCGGCTTCACCGTTTCCGAGGGACTCGATCTCGATCGCGACACGATGCAGAAGACGATCCATGACTTCCTGCGCGAGGCGGCGCGGTCGCAGATCGCCGTGGTCTACTACGCCGGTCATGGCGTGCAGGTCGACGGCCGCAACTACCTCGTGCCGGTCGATATCGAGTTCAAGGCGGGCGGCCGCATGACCGACGCGATGGTCGACATGGACACCATCATGGCCGGCCTCGACGATCAGATCCGTACCAACATCCTGATCCTCGATGCCTGCCGCAACAATCCGATGGCGCCGCAGGTGGCATCCGCAGGCCCGAGCCGCGGTATCGAGGCCGGCTCCGGCCTTGCCGCACCGGCTTCGCTCGGATCGGGCTCGACGCTCGGCGCCGGCACGCTGATCGCGTTCGCAACCGCGCCGGGCCAGGTCGCGCTCGACGGCGAAGGCGCCAACAGCCCATTCTCGGCCGCGCTGTCGCGCCATGTCGGCACGCCCGGCCTCGAGGTGCAGCAGATGCTGACGCGAGTCCGTGCCGAGGTCGTCGCTGCGACCAAGGGCAAGCAGGTGCCGTGGTCGAACTCCTCGCTGCTCGGCGAGGTCTATCTGGCGGAGCAGTGACGCTAGGCTCTCTCCCCGTCATTGCGAGGAGCGAAGCGACGAAACAATCCATTCCGTCCTCGCGGGCAGATGGATTGCTTCGCTTCGCTCGCAATGACGAAAACGAGACTTGCGAAGCCTACTTGCCCCACACCTCGTTGGCGACCTCGACCGCGAGCCTGAGCTTGGCCCACTGCTCTTCCTCGGAGAGGATGTTGCCCTCCTCGGTCGAGGCGAAGCCGCATTGCGGGGACAGTGCAAGCTGCTCGATCGGCGCGAACTTCGATGCCTCCTCCAGCCGCCGCTTGATGTCGTCCTTCTTCTCGAGTTCGCCGAACTTCGAGGTGATGACGCCGACCACCACGACCTTGTTGCCCTTGGGCAGGAAGCGCAGCGGCTCGAAGCCGCCGGCACGATCGGAATCATATTCGAGGAAGTAGCCGTCGTAATTGGTGCCGGCGAGCATGGTCTCGGCGACCGGCTCGTAGCCCCCGGAGGAAATCCAGGTCGAGCGGAAATTGCCGCGGCAGACATGCGTCGTAATCACCATGTCGGACGGACGATCGGCGATCGCGTAGTTGATGACGCGGGCATAGATCTCCTGCAGGCCATCGGGATTGTCGCCGCGGTCGCGCGACTTCTGCAATTCCTCCTGCGCGCACAGATAGGCCCACACCGTGTCGTCGAATTGCAGGTAACGGCAACCGGCGTCGTAGAACGCCTTCACCGCCTTGCGATAGGTCTTGCCGAGGTCCTGGTAGAACTCCTCAAGGTCCGGATAGACCTCCTTCGAGATCAGCTTGCGGCCGCCGCGGAAGTGCAGCACCGCCGGCGACGGGATCGTCATCTTCGGGGTGACATGCGCCTGGTCGGCGTACTTCTTCAGGAACCTGAAGTGATCGAGCATCGGGTGATGATCGGAGAAGTCGAGCTTGCCGATCACCCGGATGGCGTCGTGCCGGGTCTGCACGCCCGCGAACTGGATGCCCATGTCGGGGTGGAACAGCTCGCAGCCGGTCAGGTGGCTCAGGAAATCGAAGTGCCACCAGGAGCGGCGGAACTCGCCGTCGGTCGCAAGCTTCAGGCCGACCGAGGCCTGCTTGTGCACGACCTTCTCGATCTCCATGTCCTCGATCTTGCGCAGCTCGTCGGCCGAGATCTCGCCCTTCTCCAGCCTGGCGCGCGCTTCCTTGATCTTCGGCGGACGCAACAGGCTGCCGACCTCGTCGGCGCGGAACGGTGGCTTTGTTCGTTGCATGGTCAACTCCCTGAGGGCGTCAGTGTTTTTTGGTCCCGGCGACGCCGAGATGGCGCTCGAGGACGGAGGGATCGGCCTTCAGCGCGCTGCTCGCGGCATCGTGCACGATCGTCCCGCGTTCCAATATCACAACGCGGTCGGCGAGCCCGAGAATCTTTTGTGCATTCTGCTCGACGATGATCGAGCAGATGCCGCCCGAGCGCGTGATGGTTCCGATCGCCTTTAACAATTCCTCAACGATGATCGGCGCGAGGCCCTCGGTCGGCTCGTCGAGCAGCAGCACTTTCGGATTTAGCGTCAGCGCGCGGCCGATCGCCAGCATCTGCTGCTCGCCGCCGGACAGCTGGTTGCCGAAATTGCCGCGCCGCTCCTTCAGCCGCGGAAACATCTCGTACACCCGCTCGACCGTCCACGGACCGGGCTGCGCCACCGCGGTCATGTTCTCTTCCACCGTCAGCGAGCGAAAAATGTTGCGCTCCTGCGGCACCCAGCCGATCCCGGCACGGGCGCGCTGGTCGGGCCGCAGTGCCGTGATGTCGTGGCCGGCGAGCGCGACGCTGCCACTGAGGCGCCTGACGATGCCGACGATCGAATTGATCAGGGTCGTCTTGCCGGTACCGTTGCGGCCGAGCAGCGCGAGCACCTGGCCCTCGGCAAGCGCCAGCGACATGTCGGGCAGCACGACCGCCTCGCCATATCCTGCGCGCAAGCCCTTGATGGAGAGCAAGTCAGACATCGGCCGCCTCGCCGAGATAGACCGCCCTCACCTGCGGATCGCGCGCGACCTCGTCGGGCGCGCCCTCGGTGAGCAGCCCGCCATTGACCAGCACCGAGATGCGGTCGGCAAAGGAGAACACGAGATCCATGTCGTGCTCGATCAGCAGCACGGTGACGTCGCGCGGCAATGCTGCGACCGCCGCCAGGATATCATGGCGCTCGCTTTCGGGCACGCCGGCCGCGGGCTCGTCGAGCAGCAGCACGCGTGGCTTGGCGGCGATCGCGACCGCGATCTCGAGCAGGCGCTGCTTGCCGTAGGGCAATGTCGAAGTGAGCTCGGTCATCACGTCGAACAGATGGAAGCGCGACAAGATCTCGGCGATCTCGGCGTTGACGTCGCTTCGCGTCCCCATCCGCCGCCACCAGTCGCCGCCGCGGCCCATCCGTTCGGAGACCGCAAGCCCAATTGTTTCGAGCGGGGTCAGGTCGGGATAGAGCTGGTTGATCTGGAAGGTACGCGACAACCCGCGGAGCACCCGCTTGTGCACGGAGAGGCCGGTGATGTCGCTGCCCTCGAGCAGGATTTGTCCGCTGTTCGGGGTCAGCACACCGGTCAGCTGATTGATGACGGTGGTCTTGCCGGCGCCGTTCGGTCCGATCAGCGCGTGGCGGGCGCCCTGCATCACCTTCAGCGAGAGGTCGCGCGTGACGCCAAGACCGCCGAAGGATTTCTCGAGGCCGCGGGTTTCGAGCGCGATCGTCATGGCGCGTCGCCCTCAGGCACGCCGGCCGCGGCCTTGCGGCCGGCGAACTGGCGGATGATCAGGTTCGGCACGAACAGCGCCCAGCGGTGGATCCGCGCCCGGCCGACCATCACGATCACGACCAGCACGAGGCCGATCCAGAACAGCCAGTATTGCGGGGTGATGCTCTGAAACAGCTCCTGCAGCATCTTGAACACGACGGCGCCGATCAGGCCGCCATAGAGATAGCCGGTGCCGCCGATCACGAGCACCAGCATCAGGTCGGCGGAGCGTTCGAAGGAAAACACGTCGAGCGAGGCCAGCGCCGTGGTCTGGGTGAACAGCGCGCCGGCGATCCCGGCATAGAAGGCGGCAAGCGTATAGACCGCGATCAGGCGGCGGTTGACCGGTATGCCGATCGCGGCCGCGCGCAGCGGATTGTTCCTGATCGCGCGCAGCGACAGGCCGAACGGCGAATGCACCACGCGACGAGCGAACAGGAACAGGATGAACAGCACGATCAGCGAGTAGAAGAGCCCGGTCTTGCCGAACATGTCGAAGGCGAACAGCCCGAGGATCGGCTGCATCTCGATGCCTTGGAGGCCATCGGTACCGCCGGTGATGTCGGAGAAGCGTTCGGCGAGCGCTTCCAGCAGCAGCGCGATGCCGAGCGTCACCATCAGCCGGGTCAGGTCGACGCCGCGAATAACGAGGAAGCTGGTCAGGAAGCCGAGCACCGCCGCAACGAAGCCGGCGGCGACCAGCGCGATGACGGGCTCGTTGATGATGCCGTGCAGCGCCAGCAAGCCGGCCGAATAGGCACCGACGCCGAAGAAGGCCGCGTGGCCGAGCGAGACGATGCCGGCATAGCCGAGGATCAGGTCGAGCGACAGTGCGAACAGGCCGAGCCGCACGATGTCGGTAATGATCAGATAGCGCGACGGGAACAGGAACGCGCAGGCGAGCGCCAGCACCCAGAAGGCGACCTCGCTGATCCGCCAGCGCGCGCTGGCCATCGCATGAGTGGAGACGTCGGACAGCGCGGTCATGCCCGCCTCACCGCGCCGCGGTGCGGCCGAACAGGCCGTTCGGGCGCCAGAGCAGGATCACGATCATGACAGTGTAGATCACGAAGGGGCCGACCTTGGGCACGTAATATTTGCCGGCGACGTCGGCGATGCCGAGCAGCAATGATGCGAGGAACGGCCCGGTGATCGAGGAAGAGCCGCCGACCGTGACCACGATCAGGAAGTAGATCATGAACTTCAGGGGGAAGTACGGATCGAGCCCGAGGATTTCCGCACTCAGCGCGCCGCCGAGCCCCGCGAGGCCGCAGCCGAAGGCAAAAGTGAACGCGAACACCTGCGGCACGTTGATGCCGAGCCCGATCGCGGCGCGCGGATCGTCGACCGCCGCGCGCAGGCGGCTGCCGAACCGTGTCTTGGCGAGGATCAGTTGCAGCGCCAGCGTGAGCAGGCCGCAGATCACGACGATCATCAGCCGGTAACGCCCGATGCCGACGCCGAACAGATCGATCTGCCCTTCCAGCGCCGCCGGCAATTTGATGAAGACCCGCGACGATCCCATGATGTAGTCGACCGCCGCCACCGACATGAAGACGAGCCCGATCGAGAACAGCACCTGATCGAGATGGCTGCGGCTATAGAGATGGCGATACAGCGAGCGCTCCAGCGCAACGCCGATCACAGCGCTCCCGACAAAGGCGAGCGGCAGGCCTGCGAAGAACGGCCAGCCGGAATTGTTGACCAGCACGGCGCAGATATAACCGCCGGCCATCGCGAATGCGCCGTGCGCGAGGTTGACGAAGTTCATCAGCCCGAGCGTCACCGCAAGCCCGCAGGCCAGCACGAACAGCAGCATGCCGTAGGCGACGCCATCGAACAGGTTGGTGAGGATAGAGGCCATGAAGTCAGCTTAAGCGAGAGGGCGCAAACGACACCACGTCAACAGGATCGTCATGGCCGGGCTCGTCCCGGCCATGACGCGCAGCGAGCGGAGCTTACGCGCGTCACTTCTTGGTCTTGCCGGAATCCTTGACGGCCTCGAAGGTCGCGAACTCGACGTTGTAGAGTTCGCCGTCGACTTTCTCGACCTTGCGGATGTAGATGTTCTGCACGATGTCGCGGGTTTCCGGGTCGATCGAGATCGGACCGCGCGGGCTCTCCCACTTCATGCCCTTCATCGCCTCGATCAGCTTGTCGCCGTCGGTCGCGCCGCCGGTCTTCTTCAGCGCCTCGTAGATCAGATGGATGCCGTCATAGCCGCTGACCGCCATGAAGCCCGGCCGGTTGCCGAACGCCTTCTTGTAGGCGGCGACGAAATCCTTGTTCATCGCGGACGGATGCGCCGCCGAATAGAGATGCGCCGTCACCGCGCCGAGCGCGGCATCGCCCATGTTGTTGAGCAGGTCGTCGTCCATCACATCGCCGGGGCCGATCACCTTGATGCCGCTCTTGTCGAGCCCGCGCTCGGCATATTGCTTCATGAAGTTGCCGCCCTGCCCGGCCGGCACGAACACGAACATCGCGTCGGGCTTGGCATCCTTCATGCGTTGCAGGAACGGCGCGAAGTCGGGATTGGCGAGCGGCACCTTGACCTCTTCCACGATCTCGCCACCGCCGGCGGTGAAGTGCTGCTTGAAGAAGGTCAGCGCGTCATTGCCCGGCGCGTAGTCGGAGGTCAGCGTCGCGACCTTCTTGATGCCGTTCTTGACCGCCCAGTCGCCGATGATGGTGGAGGACTGCGCGAGCGTGAAGCTGGTGCGCACGATATAGGGCGAGCGCTCGGTGATGATCGAGGTGCCGGCAGCCATCACGACTTCCGGGATCTTGGCCTGCGTCGCCAGCGGCGCCGCGGCCAGCGCCGCGGGCGTCACGCCGAAGCCGGCGATGAAATTGACCTTATCGTTGACGATCAGTTCCTGCGCGAGCCGCTTGGTGTTGTCGGGCACCGCGGCGTCGTCCTTCAGGATGATCTCGATCTTCTTGCCGGCGACGGTGTCGCCCTTCTGCTGCATGTAGAGCTTGATCGCGTTATCGATCTGCTTGCCGGTCGAGGCCTGGCCGCCGGTCATCGGCAGGATCAGGCCAATCTTGACGGCGTCGTCCGCCCACGCCGGCACGCTGGCGCACAAACCCGGAAGCACGGCCGAAGCGGCGCCCCACAGCAATATCTTGCGACGATTGAACATCGACGTCCCTCCCCCTTCCATTCTTCTGCGTCGAGCCGAGTGCCCGGCCCTTGCCTTACGTTAACCCAAGCATGTCACGGCCGAGCCGCAACGCGACAAGGCGTTTCCCCGCGCCCTCTGTCAATCGGACGATGGACCTGTGTCGCGCTCGCCGCGATCTGGCCCGCCGCAGAAACAAGTATCAGGGTACCAGAATCATTCCCCGAAACTCAACGCCCCCACAAGAACCGCTCTCGCCTCTCAGGCCTCCGTTGGCCCGCTACATTTGTACGATCGTACAAATCAATCAGCAATGTCAACAAACAAGCACAATTGCAGCCGAACGGTCGCGCCCGAGATCATCATCCTTAAAGACCAGGGCTGTATGCTGCCGCCAATGCCTATCTTCACACGCCACGTCCCTGCCCTGACTGCCCTCGCGCTCGCGGCCTGCGCGCTCGGGGGATGCAGCACGATGAACCAAAAGGTCTCGGCCGGCATGGCCGACACCATCCCGGCCTGGGCCGGCGGCCTGCCCGCAGACGCACCGCCGCGGGCGGGCACCCCCGAATACGACAAGTTCATGCAGGAGCGGGAACGCAAGCGCCTGATGCCGGCAGCGGAGCGTGGCGACGACGCCAAGCCGGCGGCGCCGGCGCAGAACGCTACCCAATGACTGCCTGGCTGGGCGAATCCTCGCTGAGGAGGTCGCCGCGGTAGCCGAACTCCACCATATGCACCGTGACGTAGTCCGCGCCGATCAACGCGATGCCATAGGACTCCGGCAGATCGGCGACGGTCAAGACCTCCGCGAACACAGGATAGCTGGCGTGGTTCGTTCCGCGCAGCGAGGTCGTGGGGACACCGGCAACCGAACCGCTCAGCACCATGTGGCAGTGACCGAAGAAGATGTGCCGGATCTTGCTCCGGTGCTTCGCGACGATCGACCGGAACGCGGCATCGTCGAGCAGGCCGATCCGGTCCACCGGGGCGATATGCGTCGGGAATGGATTGTGATGCATGAACAGGACGAACGGACCGTCATGCTCCGATAGCTGCCGCTCCAGCCAGGCCTGCCGCCTCTCGCAGAAACTGCCGGCGGCGGTCTGCGGCTCGCAGGTATCGAGGAGCAGGCAGCGGCCGAACGAGGCGTCGTGAACGCCCTGCGCGAAGCCGTCCGCGTCGGCGCATTCGGGAAACACGCCGAGAAACGTCTCGCGATGGTCGTGGTTGCCGATACAAAGCCGCGTCGGGATCGGAAACCGGCTCAGGCGTTCGCGCAGCAATTGATAGTCGGCGAGGTCGCCGAGATCGGAAAGATCGCCCGAGATCACCATGAGCTCGGCATCGCGATGATCGGCAAGCACATGATCGAGCGCACGCTCGAAATTGCGCAGTGGATCACGGCCGAAGATCGTCCTCCCCGGCGCCGTCAGATGGATGTCGCTCATGTGGATGAGTTTCATGCAGCACCTCGATGCAGCGCGACACCATCGCCGTCAAAAGCGCGGCAACCGGGCGAACCTGCGGATCAGTCCACGAACACCACGGTCTTGCGCCCGTTGAGGATGACGCGGTCGGCGAGATGGTAGCGGATCGCGCGCGCCAGCACGCGGCGCTCGATGTCGCGGCCCTTGCGCACGAGATCCTCGGGCGTATCGCGATGGCTGATACGCTCGACGTCCTGGTCGATGATCGGCCCCTCGTCGAGATCACTGGTGACGTAATGCGCGGTGGCGCCGATCAGCTTGACGCCGCGCTCATGCGCCTGGTGGTAGGGCTTGGCGCCCTTGAAGCCCGGCAGGAAGGAATGATGGATGTTGATGCAGCGGCCCGACAGCCGCGCCGACATCTCGTCCGACAGGATCTGCATGTAGCGGGCGAGCACCACGAGGTCGGTATTGGTGTCCTGGGCGAGCTTCCAGACCGCGTCTTCCTGCTGCCGCTTGGTGTCTTTGGTCAACGGCAGATGATGGAACGGGATATCGCCGAAATCGAGCGATCCGTAGCTCTCACGCGGATGATTGGAGACGATGGCGGTCGGGATCATCTCGAGCTCGCCAGTACGCCAGCGATAGAGGATGTCGACCAGGCAGTGATCGGACTTCGACACCAGCAGCATCACCCGGCGGCGGCTGGCGCGATCGCGCATCTGCCACTCCATGCCGAAGCGTTCGGCAATTGCGGCAAAGCCGGTCTGCAGCGCCGGCAGCCCGACCGCGAGGTCGGCCGCGGTGAACACCACGCGCATGAAGAACTTGCCGGTCTCGATGTCGTCGAATTGCTGGGCGTCCAGGATGTTCTGGCCATTATGCGCCAGGAACGTCGAGACCGCGGAGACGATCCCCGGTCGATCCGGACAGGACAGGGTCAGAACGAATTGATGGTCGGGCATGCCAATTGACCAAAGCTTGAGCAGATGCGTGGAACGGTCATTTTCGGCCTCCGTCTACACCGCAGGCGGCCTTGCGCCAATCCCGGCGCGGGGGTCAAATCGAACAAATGACGACAATGTTTGTTAGGGACCATCATGGCTGATCGGCTGAACGGCTACCGCATCCTGATCCTCGAGACGCGCGAGGAAGCGCAGTTTTCCCGCCTGCTCGCCGAGCAGGGCGCCGACGTGCTGCAATGCCCGATGTTCACCATCCACGACGCGCCGGATTCGGCGCCGATCGAAGCCTGGATTCGCCGCGCCATCGAGCGGCCCCTCGATGACCTCGTGCTGATGACCGGCGAAGGCCTGCGCCGGCTGATGAAGGTGGTACGCCGGATCGGGGTCGAGGCGGAGTTTGTCACGAGCCTCGACAAGGCGCGCAAATTCGCCCGCGGCCCCAAACCCGGCCGCGCGCTGCGCGAGATCGCCCTGGAGCCGCAAATGACGACGGAGAAGCCGACCTCGGAAGGCGTCGCCGAGATGCTGGCGAAGCTCGACCTGAGCGGTCATCGGCTCGGCCTGCAGCTCTATCCGGACAAGGATCACGCCACCCTGATCGGCGCGATCAAGGCGCAGGGTGCCGAAGTCGATACGGTGCTGCCTTATGTCTACGATGCGCAAGCCGCCGACGCCAACATCGTGACCGCGATCGAGGAGATGGCGCAAGGCCGCATCGACGCCGTCGCGCTCACCAGTTCGGGTCAGGTTCGTCGGCTGATCGAGGTGGCCCAGGCGCATCGCTGCGAGGCGCAATTGCGCGAGGGCTTGCAGCAGACCCCGATCGCCTCCGTCGGGCCGGTGGTGTCGGACGAATTGAAGACCTACGGCCTATCCACCGATATCTACCCGGCGAACGACGCGTTCTTCATGAAGCCGCTGATCTCGGCGATGGCGACGGCGCTGACGAAGGCGCCGCCGCGCGCGGCGGCGAAGTAGTTGCCATAAGCGTCATTGCGAGGAGCGAAGCGACGAAGCAATCCATTTCTCCACAGCGGCGTGATGGATTGCTTCGCTGCGCTCGCAATGACGGCGCGGAAATAGTCGAATTCTATTCCGCCGCCTGCTTGGTCTCGCTCAGATAGGCCTGGTAGGCGAGCTTGATGCCATCCTCGAGCGAGGTGGTGGCGCGCCAGCCGAGCTTGGCGAGCCGGCTGACGTCGAGCAGCTTGCGCGGCGTGCCGTCCGGGCGTGAGGAGTCGAAGCTGATCTCACCGCGATAGCCGACAGTAGCGGCGACCACGCGGGCGAATTCGGCGATGGTGATGTCCTCGCCGGTGCCGATATTGACCAGCTCCGGCGAGGAATAGGTCTTCATCAGATGGATGCAGGCGTCGGCGAGATCGTCGACATAGAGGAATTCACGGCGCGGCGTGCCGGTGCCCCACACCACGACGTTACCAGCGCCGGAAACCTTGGCCTCGTGGAAACGGCGGATCAGCGCGGCGACGACGTGGCTGTATTCGGGATGATAATTGTCGCCGGGACCGTAAAGATTGGTCGGCATCACGCTGATGAAATCGGCGCCATACTGGCTGCGATAGGCCTCGGCCATCTTGATGCCGGCGATCTTGGCGATGGCATAGGGCTCGTTGGTCGGCTCCAGCGGGCCGGTCAGCATCGAATCCTCGCGCAGCGGCTGCGGCGCCAGGCGCGGATAGATGCAGGACGAGCCGAAGAACATCAGCTTCTCGCACCCGTTGGCGTGTGCCGCCTGGATCACATTGGTCGAGATCGCCAGATTGTCGTAGAGGAATTCCGCGCGCAGCGTGTTGTTGGCGACGATGCCGCCGACCTTGGCGGCGGCGAGGAACACCGCCTGCGGCCGCTTCGCGGCAAACCAGGCGTTGACCGCGGCCTGGTCGCGCAAATCGACCTCGCCGCGCGACAGCGTCAGCAGATCCGCCTGTTCGCGCGCCAGACGGCGCATCAGCGCCGAGCCGACCATGCCGCGATGGCCGGCAACGAAGACCGTCTTGCCCTTCAGTTCAAACGCCGTGCTTGCCATTGGCCGCATCCTGCCTGGCCTCGACGAGATCGCTGGCGACCATTTCCTTCACCAGCTGCGCGAACGGCGTCTTCGGCGCCCAGCCGAGCTTGGCGCGCGCCTTGCTGGCGTCGCCGATCAGAAGATCGACCTCGGTCGGACGGAAATAGACCGGGTCGATCTGCACCAGGGTGTTGCCGGTCGCCTTGTCGACGCCGACCTCTTCGACGCCCTTGCCACGCCATTCGATGCTGCGGCCGACCTCGGCAAATGCCAGCTCGACGAACTCACGGACCGAGCGCGTCTCGCCGGTCGCGAGCACGAAGTCGCCGGGCTCGTCCGCCAGCAGGATCTTGTGCATGCCCTCGACATAGTCGCGGGCGTGGCCCCAGTCGCGCTTGGCATCGAGATTGCCGAGATAGAGCTTGGTCTCCAGGCCGACCTCGATGCGGGCGACGGCGCGGGTGATCTTGCGCGTCACGAAGGTCTCGCCGCGGATCGGGCTCTCGTGGTTGAACAGGATGCCGTTGCTGGCGAACATGCCGTAGGCCTCACGGTAGTTCACCGTGATCCAGTAGCCGTAGAGCTTGGCGACGCCATAGGGCGAACGCGGATAGAACGGCGTGGTCTCCTTCTGCGGCACCTCTTGCACGAGCCCGTACAGCTCCGAGGTCGAGGCCTGGTAGAACCGGGTCTCCTTTTCCATGCCGAGGATGCGGATCGCCTCCAGCAGGCGCAGCACGCCGATGGCGTCGGCGTTGGCGGTATATTCCGGGCTCTCGAAACTGACCTGGACGTGGCTCTGGGCGGCGAGGTTGTAGATCTCGGTCGGCCGGATCTGCTGCATCAGCCGAATCAGATTGGTCGAATCGGTCATGTCGCCGTAGTGCATCAGGAACGGCACGTTGCCGGCGTGCGGATCCTGGTAGAGATGGTCGACCCGCGCGGTGTTGAACGAGGACGACCGGCGCTTGATGCCGTGCACGGTATAGCCGAGACCAAGCAGATATTCGGCGAGGTACGCGCCGTCCTGCCCGGTGATGCCGGTGATCAGCGCAACGCGCCGCTTTGAGTCCTGAGCCGTCGAATCCTTAACCGCCATGTCATCTCCAGAGAGCGCGAAAACCGCGCGGTCCCGACAAGGCCGGTCTGTAGCATCCAGCCTGCTTCAAGTCTAATGGCTTAATCGTTTGAAATCAGGACTTTAGAGCCTCGAAAAGTGGCGTCGTTCGGCCCCGAGCCGGTCACTCCCCGTAATGGCGCAGGCGGTCGAGCTCGATGATCGTCACCCCGCCATATTCGAGCCGCAGCAGGCCCTCGCGCTCGAGCCGTTTCAGGCACTGGTTGGCGTTCTGCCGGGAGATACCCGACAGCGCCCCGATCTCCTCCTGGGTGATCTCCAGGTGCAAAGTGAGCTCGGGGTAGAGAATCGGATTGAACAGCGAGGCGATCGAGCGCGCCAGCCGCGCGGTGGCGTCCAGCGTGCGACCATATTCGAGCAGCGCGATGAACTGACCGAGCCGCTCGTTGAGCTGTCCCACCAGGAAGCGGTTGAAGCCGACGCTGTTCTCGAACAGCCAGACGAAGGTCCGGCGATCCATCATCGCGAGGCGCGTGTCGCGCAGCGCGACCACGTCGTAGCGCCGCAGCTCGTTCTTGAGCACGGTGCCCTCGCCGAACCAGGCGCCGGCGGTGAGGCCCGCGAAGCTCGCCGCCTTGCCGCCGCGCGAGACGATGCCCATCCGCGCCAGCCCGGTGACGATGCCGGTCCAGTACTGGAAATTGTCGCCACGCATGAAGATGAATTCGTTGGCGCGGTAGGACTTCTCGGAAATGCCGGCGCGCGCGATTTCGATCTCTTGCTCGCTCAGTTCGCGCGACCAGGCCGCGATGCGCTTGAGGTGATCAGCAGCAATCATTCTGGCGACGGCATCCCACCCCAAGATACTGACACGATATTGCACCGCAGCAACGCCGTGCGCGAAGCCAGGAACCCGCTTCCTGCAATGCCAGCGAAAATTCCTGACCAATTGTCGGGCACATGACAATTCAACCTATCGCTTTCTCGTATTCAGAGCCACCTCGCCTAACGCCGCGTGCAGCCCCTTGATGGATCGCTGACCGCGGACGACGCGAGAGACGGGCTTGCAGGCGGGGTGCGACGTTACCGCGCATGACGCAGGCGATCGGGGCGAGCGATGCTCCCGAACGCCGGCTTCATTAGTCGGATGGTCTCCCTCCAGCGGCCCATGTAAGATCGAAGCAGGATCGAAGCGAAGATAAAGAGCGCGCCAAAGCGCCCGTATCTGGAGGGAACAGGGTGGCCAACAGTCTCGAGGTGCGCGGAGTCTCATTGCGCTTTGGCGGCGTCCGCGCACTGACCGAAGTCAGCTTCGGCGTCAACGAGGGCGAGCTGTTCTCCATCATCGGCCCGAACGGCGCCGGCAAGACCTCGATCGTCAACTGCATCTCCGGCCGCTACAGGCCAACCGAAGGCCAGCTGTTCTATCGCGGCCAGGACATCACCGGCCTCACCCCGAACGCGCGGCCCCGTCTCGGCATCGGCCGGACCTTCCAGAATCTCGCGCTGTTCCACCATATGAGCGTGCTCGACAACATCATGGTCGGCCGCCATCACCTGCTGAAGAACAATTTCATCACGGGATCGCTCTACTGGCTGACCGGCGCGCGCCGCGAGGAGCTGGAGCACCGCCGCAAGGTCGAGGAGATCATCGACTTCCTCGATCTGCAGTCGGTGCGCAAGGCGACCGCCGGCACCCTGCCCTACGGCCTGCGCAAGCGCGTCGAGCTCGCCCGCGCGATGGCGCTGGAGCCGCAACTGATCCTGCTCGATGAGCCGATGGCCGGCATGAACTTCGAAGAGAAGGAAGACATGGCGCGCTACATCGTCGATCTCAACGAAGAGTTCGGCATGACGGTGATGATGATCGAGCACGACATGGGTGTCGTGATGGACATCTCCCACCGCGTCATGGTGCTCGATTTCGGCCGCAAGATCGCCGAGGGCGATCCGGCCGCCGTGCTGGCCGACCCCCACGTCAAGCGCGCCTATCTCGGCGAAGAGGACGAAGTGCTGGTCGATCCCGACGACAAGCCGGCGGTGCGGGAGAGCGCGGCATGATGGACTATGCCGGTCGGGCCGCGCAGGCCGACACCTTTCCCAAGATGCTGCGCCTGAACGCCAGGGAGCACGGCGGCGAGATCGCGCTGCGCGAGAAGGATCTCGGGCTCTGGCGCGAATTCACCTGGAACGACTACCAGACCCGCACCCATGATTTCGCGCTCGGCATGGTCGAGCTCGGGCTCGGCCGCGGCGACGTGATCGGCATCATCGGCGACAACCGGCCGGACTGGGTCGCGGCCGAGATCGCGAGCCACGCGATCGGCGCGATGAGCCTCGGCCTCTACCGCGACGTGCTGGACGAGGAAGCTTCCTATCTCCTGACCTATGGCGAGGCCAAGCTGGTGTTCGCCGAAGACGAGGAGCAGGTCGACAAGCTGCTCGGCCTTGCCGATCGCGTGCCCAACCTCAAGCACATCGTCTATTCCGACCCGCGCGGCATGCGCAAATACGACGATCCGAGGCTGATGGAGGCCGGCAAGCTCGTCGCACTGGGCCGCGACCGCGCCGCGCGCGAGCCAGGCCTGTACGAGCGGCTGGTCGACGCCACACGCGGTGAGGACGTCGCAATCCTCTGCACGACCTCGGGCACGACGGCCAACCCGAAGCTTGCGATGCTCTCGGCCGGCCGCGTGCTGCGGCACTGCGCGACCTATCTCGCCTTCGATCCGAAGGGGCCGGACGACGAATATGTCTCGGTGCTGCCGCTGCCCTGGATCATGGAACAGATCTACGCGCTGGGCAAAGCGCTGCTCTCCCGGATGAAGGTCAACTTCGTCGAAGAGCCCGACACGATGATGAACGACTTCCGCGAGATCGCGCCGACCTTCGTGCTGTTCGCGCCGCGGGTCTGGGAATCGATCGCGGCCGACGTCCGCGCCGGCGTGATGGACGCCTCGCCGTTCAAGCAGCGGCTCTACGAGCTCGGCATGAAGACTGGGCTTGCGGCGCTCGCCGAAGGCAAGCGCTCTGTCTTCGCCGACCAGGTCTTGTTCCGCGCGCTGCGCGACCGGCTCGGCTTCACGCGGCTGCGTTCGGCGGCAACCGGCGGCGCGGCGCTCGGGCCAGATACCTTCAAGTTCTTCCAGGCGATGGGCGTGCCGCTGCGCACGCTGTACGGCCAGACCGAGCTGCTCGGCGCCTACACGCTGCATCCCGAAGGCAAGGTCGATCCCGATACCACGGGCGTGCCGATGGCCGACAACATCGAGATCCGCATCGACAATGCCGACGTCAACGGCGTCGGCGAGATCGTGGTGCGGCACCCGAACATGTTCCACGGCTACTACAAGAACCCCGAAGCATCGGTCGCCGACATCAGGGACGGCTGGATGCACTCGGGCGATGCCGGCTACTACAACGACAATCGGCAGCTCGTCGTGATCGACCGCATCAAGGATCTCGCCGAGACCTCGCGCGGCGAGCGCTTCTCGCCGCAATATATCGAGAACAAGCTGAAGTTCTCGCCCTACGTCGCCGAAGCCGTCGTGCTCGGCGCCGGCCGCGACGCGCTGGCCGCGATGATCTGCATCCGCTATTCGATCATCTCGAAATGGGCGGAGAAGAACCGGATCTCGTTCACGACCTATACCGACCTGTCCTCGCGGCCCGAAGTCTACGCGCTGTTGAAGAAAGAGGTCGAGACCGTCAACGCCACCTTGCCGCCGGCGCAGCGCATCTCGCGCTTCCTGCTGCTGTACAAGGAGCTCGATGCCGACGACGGCGAGCTGACGCGGACCCGAAAGGTCCGGCGCAGCGTGATCAACGAGAAATACGCCGATATCATCGAGGCGATCTACCGCGGCAAGGCCAACATCCCGGTCGACACCGTGATCCGCTTCCAGGACGGCACCACGCAGCGCGTCCGCACCACACTCGAGGTCGTCGATCTCGGCCGCGCCGCGATCGCGGAGGCCGCGGAATGACTCACCCAGCGGCATGCACTAGCTTTCACCTCGCCCCGCTTGCGGGGAGAGGTCGGATCGCGTCAGCGATCCGGGTGAGGGGGGGTCTCCCCGAGGGCGGTGACAATCGTTTCGAGGACACCGGCCAAATTGCCGGAGACCTCGTTGTTCCAAAACCGCAGAACACGATAATTGTGGTCGACGAGCCATTTGTCGCGAACAGCGTCGGGTTGACTGTCGGCGTGTTGCCCGCCGTCCACTTCAATCACGAGACGGCGTTCTCGACAGATAAAGTCGACGGTATAGGGTCCAATCGGTTCCTGTCTTACGAACTTGTGGCCATTCAGCCTGCGGGCACGAAGGCAGTACCAGAGCGTTCCTTCAGCATCTGTCGAAGCGGTTCGCAACCTCCTTGCGCGTTTGATCTTGGACTCATCGGCACCGCGCATGCGGAGGCTCCCCCTCACCCGTCGCGCTCCGGACGATGCTTCGCATCGCTCGGCGCGCGCCGGCCTCTCCCCGCAAGCGGGGCGAGGCGAACGGTCCAGTGTAGCACATGAACATCCAGTTCCTGATCCAGCTGATCGTCAATGGCCTCGTGGTCGGCACGCTCTACGGCGTGGTCGCGATGTCGTTCGTGCTGATCTACAAGGCGACGCAGGTCGTCAACTTCGCGCAGGGCGAATTGCTGCTGGTCGGCGCCTGGGTGTGCTGGGCGCTGCTGACGAAGTATCAGGTGCCGTTCTGGGTCGGCATGCCGATCACGCTGGTGTTCATGTTCATCTTCGGCATCGCGATCCAGGTCGTGATCCTGCGGCCGATGATCGGCGAACCGATCATCTCGGTCATCATGGTGACGATCGGCCTCTCGACCGTGTTCCAGGCCGCGCTGAAGTGGATCTTCGGCGTCAACCCGCAGCCGTTCCCGCGCGTGTTCCAGAGCCAGTCGGTCAGCCTGTTCGGGCTGCAGATCCAGACCGTCTATGTCATGAGCCTCGTGGTCTCGCTTGCCATGATGGTCGGCATGGCCTGGTTCTTCCGTGCCTCCAAATACGGCCTCGCGATGCGCGCCACCGCTTTCAACCAGCAGGTCGCGCAATCGCTCGGCATTTCCGTGAAGAGCGTGTTCGCGATGGCGTGGGCGATCTCGGCCACCGTTTCGGCAGTCGCCGGTGTCGTGGTCGCCGTGGTCAACGGCGTCTCGTCCGGCCTCTCCGCCTACGGCATCAAGGTGTTTCCGGCCGCGATCCTCGGCGGGCTCGACTCGGTCGGCGGCGCGGTGCTCGGCGGCATCATCATCGGGCTGCTGGAAAACGTCGCCCAGTATGTCGACAGCGAGTATCTGCACTGGGGCAATCTGTACGAGATCGCGCCGTTCTACGTCCTGATCATCATCCTGATGATCAAGCCGTACGGGCTGTTCGGCACCAAGGACATCGAGCGGGTCTGATCAATGGCAACGAGCACCCTCATTCCGTCGGGCGACTTCCGCACCAGCTACGCGGCCGACACCACGATCTTCCCGACCGCGACCAGCCGCAACTTCGCGATTCTGGGCATCGCGCTCGCGTGCTTCGCGCCGATGCTGCTGTCCAACTACCTGCTCTCGATCGCGATCCAGATCGGCATCTTCGCGATCGCGGCGCTCGGCCTCAACGTGCTGGTCGGCTTCACCGGCCAGATCTCGATCGGCCACGCCGCGTTCTTCCTGTTCGGCGCCTTCACCTCGGCCTACATTTCCAACAACGCGCCGATCCCGGTGTTCTTCGCGATCCCCCTCGCCGGCGTGATCACGGCGCTGGTCGGCCTGGTGTTCGGCGTGCCGGCGGCACGGCTGAAGGGGCTCTACCTCGTCATCGCAACGCTCGCCGCGCAGTACATCCTGCTCGACTTCTTCTCGCGCGCCGACTGGTTTTCGGGCGGCTCGGTTCCGGCCAGCGCCAATCCGTTCTCGATCTTCGGCTACACGCTACGCGGCGACCGGCAGTATTTCTACGTCGTGCTCGCCTACATGGTGATCAGCTATCTGCTGGTCACCAATCTGATGCGCACCCGCGACGGCCGTGCGCTGGTCGCGATCCGCGATCACTATCTCTCCGCCGAGATCATGGGCATCAACCTGACCAAGTACCGGACGCTGTCGTTCGGACTTGCCGCCTTCTTTGCCGGCATCGCCGGCGCGCTCTACGCGCACTATCAGCTGGTCGTCTCCCAGGAAGGCTTTGGTATCGAACGCTCGGTGCTGTTCCTGGCGATGGTCATCATCGGCGGCACCGGCTCGGTGATGGGCACGCTGATGGGTACGGCCTTCGTGGTGCTGCTGCCGGAATCGATGGAATGGCTGAGCGCCTGGCTGAAGGGCAGCGCCATCGACAAGGCGCTGCAGCTCAACAACAACATCACCTTCCTGCGCGAGATCGCGATCGGCCTGATCATCATCGGCTTCCTGATGTTCGAGCCTGACGGCCTCGCGCATCGCTGGCGGCAGATCAAGGCCTACTGGAAGCTCTATCCGTTCTCGCACTGACGCTTGGAACAACTCAAATTCGGTTCAACGAATAAAAGGAGGAAACAACGATGACGATTAGATCCCTTTTGAGCTCGGTCTCGCTTGCGCTGCTGGTCAGCAGCGCGGCCGCCACCGCGCAGGCGCAGATCGCCATCGGCCATCTGCAGGACCTCTCGGGCGGCACCTCCGATGTCGGAACGCCCTATGGCCAGGGCGTCGCCGACACCTTCGCCTGGGTCAACAAGAACGGCGGCGTCGGCGGCAAGCAGCTCAATGTCGACAGCAACGATTATGGCTACCAGGTACCGCGCGCGATCGCGCTGTACAAGAAGTGGTCGGCATCCGACGCCAAGGTCGCGGCGATCATGGGATGGGGCACTGCCGATACCGAGGCGCTGACCGGCTTTCTCGCCCAGGACAAGATCCCCGACATCTCCGGCTCCTACGCCGCCGCGCTGACCGATCCGGAAGGCACCAGCGGCAAGGCCAAGCCGGCGCCGTACAATTTCTTCTACGGCCCGAGCTATTCGGACGCGATGCGCGCGATGCTGACTTGGGCCGCCGAGGATTGGAAGGCCAAGGGCAAGTCCGGCAAACCGAAATTCGTCCACATGGGCGCCAACCATCCCTATCCGAACGCTCCGAAGGCGGCCGGCGAAGCGCTCGCCACCGAACTCGGCTTCGAGGTGCTGCCGCCGATGGTGTTTGCGCTTTCACCCGGCGACTACTCGGCGCAGTGCCTGAGCCTGAAGAGCTCCGGCGCCAACTACGCCTATCTCGGCAATACGGCTGCCTCCAACATCTCCGTGCTGAAGGCCTGCAAGACCGCCGGCGTCGACGTCCAGTTCCTGGGCAATGTCTGGGGCATGGATGAGAACGCCGCCAAGACCGCCGGCGATGCCGCCGACGGCGTGATCTTCCCGCTGCGCACCGCGGTGAGTTGGGGCGGCAACGCGCCCGGCATGAAGACGGTGATGGAAATCTCCAAGATGTCCGACCCATCGGGCAAGGTTTATCGCCCCGTGCACTACATCGCGGCGGTGTGTAGCGCGCTCTATCTGAAGGAAGCGCTCGACTGGGCGGCCAAGAACGGCGGCGCCACCGGCGAGAACGTCGCCAAGGGCTTTTACCAGAAGAAGGACTGGGTGCCGGCCGGAATGGACGGCGTCTGCAATCCCTCGAACTGGACCGAGAAGGATCATCGCCCGACGACGAAGGTCGACCTCTATCGCGCCAAGGTTTCCGGCGCGACCGATGGCGACATCAACGACCTGATGGGCAAGGGTACGATCAAGCTCGAGAAGGTGAAGACCGTCGAGCTGCCGCGCAAGCCGGAATGGTTTGGCTGGTAAGGCCGTGAGGCTGCCACCAGCGCAGCCTCGACAACAATCGTCATCCCCCGCGAAAGCGGGGGATCCAGTCCGCCGCGGCCTCTCGATTGATCGCCGGCGTCTCTGGAATACTGGGTCACCCGCTCCAGTGCGCAGTTGCGCACGAAACGCGGGTGACGACCGTGGAGAGTGATCGAGACCATGAACGAAACCCTCGAAACGACCCGCCCGGTGCCGACGGCAGTCCCGCCGCCGCCACTGCTCAGCGTCAACAACATCGAGGTCGTCTATGACGACGTCATCCTGGTGCTGCGCGGGCTCAGCCTCGAGGTACCGAAGGGCGCGATCGTGGCGCTGCTCGGCGCCAACGGCGCCGGCAAGTCGACCACGCTGAAGGCGATCTCCGGCCTGCTCAAGACCGAGGACGGCGAAGTCACCCGCGGCGAGATCCTGTTCGAGGGCCAGCGCATCAACGGCATCGATCCCGACAAGATCGTCCGCCGCGGCATCTTCCAGGTGATGGAAGGCCGCCGCATCGTCGCCGACATGACGTCGCTGGAGAATCTGCGGCTCGGCGCCTTCACCCGGCGCGACCGCGAGGTCTCGGCTGATATCGACATGGTGTTCAAATATTTCCCGCGGCTGAAGGAGCGCACCGGCCTCGCCGGCTACCTCTCCGGCGGCGAGCAGCAGATGCTCGCGATCGGCCGCGCGCTGATGGCGCGCCCGAAGATGATCCTGATGGACGAGCCCTCGATGGGATTGTCACCCCTGCTGGTCAAGGAAGTGTTCGCGATCATCAAGGAGATCAACCGCGATCTCGGCGTCACGATCCTGCTGGTCGAGCAGAACGCCCGCGCCGCGCTGTCGGTCGCGAGCCATGGCTACATCATGGAACAGGGCAAGGTGGTGCTCGACGGCTCCGCCGACGAGCTGCGCGACAACGAGGACGTCAAGGAATTCTACCTCGGCGGCGCCGGCGACCAGCGCAAGAGCTTCAAGAACCTGAAGAGCTTCAAGCGGCGCAAGCGCTGGCTGTGAGGATATCGAGCGTTTTCGGGCGGAGTTGCGTGTGCAGAAAACGCGTCAGACCAGAAAGGCGGTTCTATCCGAGCACCTGCTCGGCCTCAGTGACCGCACAGAGCACATGGTAGAACGAGGACGCCGGGATCGTGGCGACCAGCGACCTGCCCTCGCGGTCGAACTGGTCGTACCAGCCGCCGGCCACGGGATGGCCGAGATAGTGCCGCTCCAGCAGCACCAGCGCTGCGCGGGCCTCGTCCGCCGCGCCGGCTTCGCCCGACTCGGCCTGCGCGATCCAGGCCTTCGCCAGCTCGCTCTGCGGCCACAGCCGCCTGCTGTGGCGGCGGATGTTGCCCTCGGCATCGCCCTCGTCGATCAGGCAGCCGGTGGCGTCGCGATAGCGCAGCGCAGAGGCCAGGAGCTCGCCGCGCGGGCGCCCCGTGGGGCAACCGGTGATCCGTTCAAATCCCTTCAGCAGCCAGACCCATTCCGCGAGGTGCCCAGGCTCGACGCTGACCGGCGGGATCTTCGACCAGTCCTCCTCGAAATATTCGCCGAGAGTGTGGGTCTGCTTGTCGTAGAGATTGGCCAGGAACAGCGCGAAGAAATCGCCGGCGCGGTTCTGGAACGACAAATCATGCGTCGCGTCGAAGCAGGCGATCATCGCCTCGAACAGATGCATCTGCGGGTTCTGCCGGCGCGGCATCGACGGCGGCAGGCCTTCCTGGAAGCCGCCATGGGGCGAGCGCAGCTGGGTGTCGAGGAACGACAGCAGCGCGTCGATCTCGGCGCGAATCTGGGCGTCCTGGTCGAGGCCGTAGGCGGTCGCCAGCGCGAGCAGCACGAAGGCATGGCCGTAAGTGTCGCGCAGCGGGTCATGCACACCGCCTTCCGGCGTCAGGCTGAACACGAAGCCTGGCCGGCCATCCGGCGCCTTCGCCTTGGCCAGCAGGTAGTCAAGCCCCTTCAGCGCGATCGCGCGGCCCTCGGGATACCAGCCCATCTGGGCCGCCTTGGCGTAGCAATAGATCTGGCGCGCCTGCACAAGCAGGCGGCGCGGCGCGGCGTTGTCGGCTGTCCCATCCTGATGCAGCCGGTCGACAAAGCCGCCGGCCGTGCCGTCCCAGCCGACCGTCGACCACAGCGGCAAGGCGTGGTCGATGATGCGGCGCTTCAATCTCGCGACGACGTCGGTGGCCCCGTCCGCCGCAACGCTCTCTGCCTCAGCCATCGTGCTCCCTGGAACCGTCCCAATGTCAGCGGTCACCGTCTGATAGCACGGGCGGACCGGCACGCCACCTGCGCAAATCCTCTCAAGGACCTGCCATGACCGACCATTACGACGCCCTTGAAACGCGCGATCCCGCCCAGCGCGAGGCCGCCCTGTTCGCCCGGCTGCCGGACGTGCTGCGCAAGGCGATGGCGGCGCCCGCCTATGCCAACCTGCTGAGGGGCACCGATCCCGCCTCCATCACCAGCCGGCGGGCGCTGGCGAGGCTGCCGGTGCTGCGCAAGTCGGAACTGCCGGCCCTGCACAAGGCCGCCCCGCCCTTTGGCGGCTTCGTGGCCGACAAGCCCGGCTCGTTTGCCCGTCTGTTCACCTCGCCCGGACCGATCTTCGAGCCCGAAGGCCGCCAGGCGGATCCCTGGCGCGGGGCGCGGGCGCTGTTTGCGGCCGGCTTTCGCGAAGGGGACGTGGTTCTCAACACCTTCAGCTATCACCTCACCCCCGGCGGCTTCATCTTCGACGCCTCCGCGCGGGCGCTCGGCTGCGCGGTGATCCCGGCCGGCCCAGGGAATACCGAGCAGCAATTCGAGCTGATCGAGGCCTATCGCCCGGTCGGCTATAGCGGCACACCGGATTTCCTGAAGATCCTGCTCGACGCCGCCGCAGCGGGCGGCCGCGACGTGTCCTCGATCAAGCGCGCCCTGGTCTCCGGCGCCGCCTTTCCGAAATCGTTGCAGGAGGAGATGAAGTCGCGCGGCGTCGAGGCCTACCAGGCGTTCGGCACGGCCGATCTCGGCCTGATCGCGTTCGAGACGCCGGCGCGCGAGGGAATGACGGTCAATGAGGATTTGATCCTGGAGATCGTCAAGCCCGGCACCGGCGATCCCGTTGCGCCCGGTGACGTCGGCGAGATCGTGGTGACGTCGCTCGATCCGCATCATCCCTGGATCCGCCTCGCGCTCGGCGATCTGACCGCCGCCCTGCCCGGCGCGAGCCCGTGCGGACGCACCAACATGCGCATCAAGGGCTGGATGGGCCGCGCCGACCAGACCACCAAGGTCAAGGGCATGTTCGTGCGCCCCGAGCAGATCGCCGAAATCGCCAAGCGCCATCCCGAGCTCGGACGGCTGCGCCTCGTCGTCACGCGCGCCGGCGAGGCTGACGCGATGACGCTGAAGGCGGAATGCGCTTCAGCGCCGGATGCGCTGCTGAACGAAGTTGCGGCCACGCTGCGTGCCGTGACAAAGCTTGGCGGCGCCGTCGAACTGGTCGGCGCAGGCTCGCTGCCGAACGATGGCAAGGTGATTGCGGACGAGCGATAGCCTTGAGGCCATCCGGGGCATGCTCGGTCCGCATTGTCGCGCGCGGCATTGTGAACTATTGAGCTGGCTTATGCCTCGTGGAGACGGGATCATCACCTCATGAGCAGCGCTTCCGAAAGTGAGCCGCGACGACCGGCGGTTTTCTTCGATCGGGACGGCGTCCTGAACCGGGATATCGGCTATCTGTTCGAGAGCCACAGGCTGGTCTGGATCGAAGGCGCCCGCGAGGCGGTGAAGGCCGTCAACGACAAGGGCTATCTCGCGTTTGTCGTGACCAACCAGTCAGGCGTTGCGAGAGGCCTCTATGAGGAGGCGCACATCCGGCAGCTCCACGACTGGATGGCCGCCGAGCTCGGCAAGATCGGCGCGCATATCGACGCCTTCGAGTATTGCCCGTTCCATCCGGAAGGAACCGTTGAGCGCTATCGGCAGGTCAGCCCCCGACGCAAGCCGTCGCCGGGCATGATCACCGATCTCCTGGAGCGCTTTCCGGTGGATATCGAACGAAGCTTTCTGATCGGTGATCAACCGACCGATCTCGAGGCCGCGCGCGCAGCGGGCCTGAAGGGTTACCTGTTCTCAGGCCCCAATCTGGAAGCGTTCCTGAAGCCGCTGCTGCAGCGAAGCTGAGCCCCGCACCCGGTGCGAGGCCACCATCGCGATCAGAACTTGCGAACCAGGTCGATCACTTCGTCCTGCTGCTGGCGCGTGATCTCGGCGAAGATCGGCAGCGAGAGAATCTGGCCCTGATCGCGATGCGCGTTGGGAAATTGCTCCGGCCGGTGGCCAAACCGTGCATAGGCCGGCAGGAATGGCAGCGCGGTGGGGTAGTTGATCGCGGTCTGCACACCATTGGCGTTCAGATGCGCGGCGAGCGCGTCGCGGCGCGGGTGCCGGATCGTGTAGAGGTGGTAGACGTGGCTGCGCGCCGGCGCGACCTCGGGCACCACGACATCCTCGATCTGGTTGAGGCCGGCGTCGTAGACCTCGGCTGCGGCCTGCCGGGCCTCGGTCCATGCGGTGAGATGGGGTAGCTTGGCGGAGAGGATCGCGGCCTGCATGCCGTCGAGCCGGCTGTTGACGCCCTCGATGTGGTGTTGGTGCTTCACCAGCCCGCCATGGCGCGCCAGCATCGCCATCTGCTCGGCGAGCGCCGCATCATTGGTGACGACCGCGCCGGCATCGCCCATCGCGCCGAGATTCTTGCCGGGATAGAATGAATAGGTCGCGGCCTCGCCGAACGTTCCGACCATGCGGCCCTTGTAGCGCGCGAGATGGGCCTGCGCGCAATCCTCGATCACCCAGAGCTTGTGCTTCTGCGCGATCGCCATGATGGCGTCGATGTCCGCTGGCTGGCCGTACAGATGCACCGGGATGATGCCGACCGTGCGCGGCGTGATCGCGGCCTCGATCGCCGCCGGATCGATCGTGAACGTCGCATCATCCGTGTCGCAGAACACGACGGTGGCGCCGGAATGGGTGATCATCGCCGCAGTCGAGATCCAGGAATGCGCCGTCGTGATCACCTCGTCGCCCGGCTTCACCTTGAGCGCGCGCATGGCGAGGTAGAGCGCATCGGTGCCGTTGGCGCAGGATACGCAATGAGCGACCTCCGCGGCCGCGGCGAATTCGCGCTCGAAGGCATCGACATAGCTGCCGCGGATGAAGGCGTTGTCGCGGATCACGCCGGCGATCGCCGCATCGATCTCGCTCTTGATGGACTGGTATTGCAGCTGCAGGTCGGCAAACGGCACCGGCATCGATGTTCCCCTATTGGCTCGCCAGCAGCCGGCGCGCCGGATTGCCGGCATAGGTGCCTGATATCGTGATGTCCTTGGTCACGACAGCCCCCGCGCCGATGACGACGTCGTCGGTGATCCTGACCGGCAAGATCGTGGCGTTGGAGCCGATCGACACCCGGTTGCCGATGACAGTCTCGCGCCACAGCTCCTTGCGGCCGCGCGCCGGGCCGCCGATGGAGAACGTGTCGTTGACGAACATCACGCCGTGTCCGACGAAGCAGTCCTCGCCGATGGTGACGAGCTCGCAGACGAAGGCATGCGATTGCACGCGGGTGCGTGCCCCGACGACCACGCCCTTCTGGATTTCGGTGAAAGGCCCGATGAAGCAGTCGTCACCCAGCGTGCAGCCATAGAGGTTGCAGGGCTCGACGATCTTGACGCGTTCGCCGAACGCGACGTCGCGCACGCTGGCCTGATGCACTTCCGGCCGATTCACGAAACGACCCCCAGCCGGCTCAACCGCGGCGTGAAGCGCAGCGCAACTTCCTCTCCGGTCTCGATCGACTCATAGAGGGCCGAGATCAGCTCCAGGCTCTTGCGGCCCTCGAGCCCGTCGACCAGCGCAGCGCGCTGGTTCTCCAGGCAATCGACCACATGATGATAGTAGGCCTGATGGCCGAAGCCGTAGACATTGGGCGGATTGACCGAGAACTTCTCCACGACGTCCTTGTCCGACGGCAGCTCGTTGACAAAGCGCCAGTGCCGGATCTGGTTGACCGCGAAACCGGAAATCTCGACCGTGCCCTTTTCGCCCAGGATCGACAGCGAACCTTCGAGATCGGTCGGGCGCGCCGCGGTGGTCGCCTCGATGATCCCGAGCGCGCCGTTGCGGAACTTCAGCGTCGCGACGGCGGTGTCCTCGGTTTCGATGTTGGCGAGCGCCGTCGTCGCGCGCGCATGCACGCTCACCACGTCGCCGAAGAACCATTCCAGCATATCGACATGATGGCTCGCCTGATTGGTCAGCACGCCGCCGTCATAGGCCCAGGTGCCGCGCCAATCGTCCTGGTCGTAATAGGCCTGGTCGCGGCACCAGCGCACCCGGACCGTCCCCAGGATGAGCTTGCCGAAGCGACCGGCATCGAGCGCCTCGCGCGCCTTGACCACCGGCACGTTGAAGCGGTTCTGCTTGACGATGAACATCTTGATGCCGGCCTCATCGCAGGCCCGGATCATATCGTCGGCGTCCTGCAACCGCAACGCCATGGGCTTCTCGACCACGACGTGCTTGCCCGCTCTGGCGCAGGCGATCACATGCGCGGGATGCAGCCCGCTCGGCGTCAGCACCGCGACGGCGTCGATATCCTTGCGCGCCAGGAACTCGTCCATGTCGTAATGGGCGGGAACGGCAAACTTCCCGGCAATCGCATCGGCACGCGCACGAAGCGGATCGCAAACTGCAACCAGGCTCGCTCCCGCGATGTGATTGCCACCCAGGAGATCGGAATGGCGCTTGGCGATACGCCCGCACCCGAGCAGGCCAAATCTGATCATGCAACAGGCCCTGTCTTGTCTCGTGACCAGCCATTGCAGCCAGCCGAAGAGCCGAGGGAACAAGCGGCCTTGCGAGCCGCAGCATAGCGTCCATTACCCAGAAAACTCGGGATAAGGCAAGGCCTTGCCCCGATCGGACAGCACGACCCGCGGCGGATTTGTTGCTCAAGGCAACGCCGCCCCAGCATCACCGGCAGGAAAAGCGGCAAGAAGCACCAGCCTATCCTTGTCGTCCTAGCGGCGCCGTGCCATGTCGTTGGACACAGGAGGCGTCGTCGTGTGGCGATTATTCGGGTCCAGCCTGCTCGAATACGATCACCAACGAGATAGTCCAAACGCGGAGCCCGGTACGGCGGCAAATGAGAATGAACCATCACGTCATGCAGCTGGAGCCGGATTTGGGCTGGCGCCAAGCCAAGCTCGCCCTGCTCGCCTATGCCCACGTCGCGATTTGCTGCATCTCGCTGTACTGCATCACGATCACGGATTCCTTCCCGGGCGTCATCGGCTTCGACAAATCGCACCTGACATCTGCAATCCTGAACGTTCTGGTATTCAGTCCCGTCGTCATCCTGTTCGCATTCAGCCGCTTCAGCTTCGGCTATCTCGTCGGCTTCTACTTCTACATCATGATCCTGGGATATCTCTGGCTGATCGAATTCTCGCTGCTCGACTACGATCACCGCCTGGCGTTCATCTCGATCGTGCTGTCGGCGTTCGCCTTCCTTGTCCCCACGCTGTTTATCACCTCGCCAATGCGGCAGGTCGTCGTCATGCCGGCCCGCGCCTTTCACATGATGCCTTCCGTCATCCTGATCGCCTCGGCCGCGATCATCGGCATCGGTGCGCTCTACAACCTCAAGCTGGTCGATCTCAACGAGATGTACAAATATCGCGCGGAGGTCGCGCTGCCGGGCATCCTGCGATATGCGGTCTGGATCGTCTCAAACGCCCTGTTGCCGCTCGCCTTTGCCTGCTTCGTCACCAGCAAGCGGTTCTGGCAGGCAGGGATCGCGCTCGTTCTGATGCTCCTGATCTACCCAATCATGCTGACCAAGATGGCGCTGTTCGCGCCGGTCTGGCTGCTGTTTCTCGCGCTCGTCTGCAAGCTGGCCGAGGCCAGAGTTGCAACGATCCTGTCGTTTTTCCTGCCCGTCCTGATCGGCATGATCCTGTTCGTGCTGGTCAAGACCGACTTGTTTCCACTGACCCCCGGACTGGTCTATTTCGGCACCGTCAACACCAGGATGGTTGCGATCCCGTCACTCGCCCTCGAAATCTACAACAACTACTTCTCGGCACATCCGCTGACCCATTTCTGCCAGATCAACGCCGTGAAGCTCGTGGTCGCGTGCGCCTACAACGAGCCGATATGGGCCGTCATGGCCAGGTCCTACGATCTCGGTGCTTTCAACGCTTCGCTGTTTGCCACCGAAGGCATCGCTTCGGTCGGCCTCGTGCTCGCGCCGGTGTCCGCGCTGGGCTGCGGCCTGATCATTGCTCTCGGCAATCGCCTCTCGTCCGGGTTGCCGCCGCAATTCGTGCTGCTATCCGCCGGACTTCTTCCGCAAGTTCTCCTCAACGTACCGCTTTCGACAGCCCTGCTCACGAACGGCACAGGGCTGCTCTTCCTGCTCTGGTACATCGCGCCGCGATCGGCCTTCGACCGGACAGCAACGTCGACGGTCGCGGTGAGCGACCATCGACCAACTACTGAGGCCGCCTAGAGCTGCGGTTCTGGGCGAATGGCAGCCGGAGCGCCTGCGCAATCGCCTAGGCGCGAATGATGTTGTCCGCCGGCTGAGGAAACTTTCCACGGCAATCGACCAGCAGCGGCGCATGCGCGCCGAGCAGTTGATAGTCGAACTTGTCGTGGTCGGTCGCAAGCAGGACGCAATCGAAACCCCGCAGACTGTCCTCGGTGAGCGCAACGCTCGACAGATCGAACGAATGCGCCCGCATCTTCGGGAACGCGGGAACGTGCGGATCGCTGTAGGACACCTTGGCACCGAGATCGCGAAGCCGCTCCATCAGCGCCACCGACGGTGATTCGCGGACGTCGTCGACATTCTTCTTGTAGGCGATGCCAAGAACCAGGATCGAGCTGCCGCTGATCGACTTGTGCCTCTGATTGAGCGCCAGCGAGATCTTTGACACCACGTAGTCCGGCATCGAGGAATTGATCTCTCCGGCGAGCTCGATGAAGCGCGTGTGCATACCGTACTCCCGCGCCTTCCACGTCAAATAGAACGGGTCGATCGGAATGCAGTGACCGCCGATGCCGGGACCGGGGTAGTATGGAACGAACCCGAACGGCTTGGTTGCTGCCGCGCGGATCACCTCGTGAATGTCGATCCCCATCTTGTCGGCGACCATCTTCATCTCGTTGACGAGACCGATGTTCACCGAGCGATGGATGTTCTCCAACAGCTTGGTCAGCTCGGCGGCCTGCGTCGAGCTCACCGGGACGACCTTGTCGATCACCTGACCATAGAGCGCGATGCCGGCCTCGAGACATGCCGGCGTGCAGCCGCCGCAGACCTTCGGGATCGAACGCGTCGTGAAATTCTGGTTGCCGGGATCTTCGCGTTCCGGCGAGAAAACGAGAAATACGTCCTTGCCGACGGTGAATCCGCACTTTTCGATGCGCGGCTTCAGTTCCTCCTCCGTCGTACCGGGATAGGTCGTGCTTTCGAGCGACAACACCATTCCCCGGTGGAGATACGGCAGCAGCGACTCCGCGGTGTTCAGCACGAAGCTGAGGTCAGGCTCGCGATACTTGTTAAGCGGCGTCGGAACGCAGAGGATCAGCGCATCGACCTCGCGGGCGCGCGAGAAATCGGTCGTCGGCTCGAACCCAAGCTCCGTCGCATTCTTGATGCTGGCGCTCGATATATGCTCGATATAGGAGCGGCCGGCGCGAAGCGCGTCGACCTTGGTCTGGTCGATATCAAAGCCGATCACCTTGTAGCCGACCTCGCAATAGCGAAGCATCAGAGGCAGGCCGACATAGCCCAAACCGACGATGCCGATCTTGGCCGTTCTCTCGTTGAGCTTCGCGATCAATTCGGAATTCATTTCATCACTCGTATGGGGTTGTTACGGATAATCGGCCTGAAAACCATCTAACTGGGCCTCTGATAGCGCCATAGCGGCAAAGCCACAACCCTGGAAGCCGTGCTGTAGGCCTCTCCCGACGGCAAGGCTATCGCGGGCCGCCTGAGCCCAACAGGCGCGCGACGAGGTAGGCGGCGCGACCAGTCCCATACTCGTCGATATCGCGTCGAACCGCCTGCGACGACTGCTTCCAGAGCCGGTTCCACCCGTGCGTGATGGTCTCCGTCCACTCGGTCTCGTCACGCAACGTGACGCACGGCACACGATGGAAATAGGCCTCCTTCTGTACCCCTCCCGAGTCCGTATAGACTTCGAGGGCGTTGTGCAGAAGCTTCGCCATATCGAGGTAGCCCACTGGATCGATGACCTTCAAGCCGTCCAGATCGACCCCCATCGCCAGCGCAGCCTGTCGGGTGCGTGGGTGCAGTGGGAGGACAACGGGAAATTTGCGCGATTGATCCTGCAGGAACTGCACGACCGCGAGGAGCTGCTGCCGATCGCCGGTGTTCTCGGCGCGATGGATCGTCGCGAGCGCATATGTCTTCGAGGCCAGCCCGAGATTGCTCAATATCGTCGAACTCTTCTCTGCCTTGTCGGTCACGAACAGGGTCGCATCGTACATCACGTCCCCGACGTGATGTACGCCGGCCGTCACGCCTTCAGCGGCGAGATTGCTGACGGCGGTCGTCGTCGGACAGAGCTGCAGAGCGGAGAGATGGTCTGTCACGACCCGGTTGATCTCCTCCGGCATGCGGCGGTTGAACGATCGGAGCCCCGCCTCGACATGCGCGACCGGAATGTGCAGCTTCGACGCCGCGAGAGCACCGGCCAGCGTCGAATTGGTGTCGCCGTAGACGACGACCCAGTCGGGCTTTTCCTCGAGCAGGATCGGCTCGATCGCCATCAGCATGCGTCCCGTCATATCGCCATGGCCGCCGCCATTGATATCGAGATGATGTCGCGGCTTGGGAATGTCGAGCTCTTCGAAGAAGACGTCGGACATGTTCGGATCGAAATGCTGGCCGGTATGCACCATCACTTCCGAGAGCCCGTCGGTCTCCCGGATCGCGCGACTGACGGCCGCGGCTTTGATGAACTGCGGCCGGGCACCAACGATGGTCAGAATCTTCAGCGTCATGGACTTCACTAACGGTGTTGCGATTCAGCCAGACGATGATCCGGCGCGTCGACAGGGTTCGCGGAGATCGTCTTTTGGATGCCTTCCTTGAACTGCACAAATCGCCGCAAGTCCAAACGAGATGCAAGGCGGCTCAGATCAGGAACAATATCGACGGCAGGTGTGTTCGGGTTCACGATCTCGAACTTCGGTTCGAGGCCGAGCTGCAGACCTATCGTGTTCGAGATCTGCCGGATTGAGAGCGTCTCGGAGGCGGCCACGTTGAGCGTATCCGTCCAGGACGACGCAATGCTGGCAAGGATGACCTCGACGATGTCGTCGATGAAGGTGAGAGCAAGGCGAATCCCCTCCGTGCCGCCGGAGAGCTGGATCGCCCCACCGTCCTGGATCCTGCGTATCAGTTGCGGAATGAGCCGATCGCGCTGGCCCGGGCCGTACGGAAAGAACAACCGCAGAATGCTCAAGGAAAGAATGCTGGAGAACGGCTTCGCGACGACTTCAGAGGCAAACTTGCTCGCGCCGAGGAAGCCGGGAGGCGCAAGGCCGGCATCCTCTCTCAGCGCTCCTGCGAACGGCTCGTAGACCGCCCCCGACGAAAGCAGGCAAAAATGCTTGACTGCCGCCCGGGCCGCCCAATCCAGCAGCCGCATCGTCATGCCGACGTTGACGTCAAACATCTCGCGCGAATCCGCGGGGAAGTCGCGGTAGCGCCGCGACTGGGCGGCATGGACAACGACATGGATCGCCTTGGGGAAGCTGGAAGCTTCGATCGAAGCCGCTCCATCCCAAACCACGCTCGTTCCGAAGGCGACCGACGTTCCCGGCCGGCAGACGCAGAAGAGCTCGTGCCCCTCGGCCACCAACCGAGGGCCGAGAGCAGTGCCGACGAAACCGCTACAGCCCGTCAATAATATCCGCATGCCCGTGTCAGACCGTTGGCTTCGTCAGCAAGACTGAAATCCCGTTCGGATTGGAGTCATGGAAGGTGTAGTCCTTGACTCCAAGCTCCTTCATCCAGCCCGCAACCTCGTCATCGCTGTGCTGCCAGGCGTTGTGCGGATGATACCAATCGAAGTTGACCATGTTGTTTGTTTCATAGTCGAACGCCTCGTTCCAGAAGCATTTCAGGAAGTTATAGTACAGCAATCGCTGAACGTTGTGCGTTCCTGCGGGAATCCCGAGCACCGGTATAGGCTTTTCAAGCGTGATCGTGGCGTTCAGCCGCGATAGCTCCCGGCCCAGCTCCGTGATCCCTTCGCACGCCGCGTAGCATTCCTCTGCGGAGAGCGGCATGAAATTCTGCCGGACATGGTCGTCGGCGAAGACGCGCACGGCGCCCATCTTCCGATAGACGTAAAAGAAGAACTGGCCGCCGGGCCTGACCTTGCGGTAGAGGGCCTCAACCGCTGTTCGGGTGTTGGGCGTGTGATGCAGCACTCCGTCCGCGATGATGAAATCAAACGTGTCATCGAGGAACGGAGCTTCCATCAAATCGGCCTGGACGACCGAGCAGTTCTCGAGATCGCGGGTGTTCTCGAACGTCGTCAACGCCGCATCAGACACGTCGAGCGCGAACACCTCGCCCGGGCAGTTCTCAGCGATGAACCTCGTGTTGAAGCCCGACCCTGGACCGACCTCGAGCACGCGCTGCTTGGACCGGTAGAAAGCCTTCAAGGCGTCCAGATCAGGCAGCCCAAGCTTCTTGCAATACCAACCGAACAGGAATTCCTTGTGCTCGGGTTGCAGCCCATACTGCTTGAAGCGGCGCCACTTGTCCGAGAAGGTCTGATTTGTCTTGGCCTGCTCATGGGCTTCCGGCCGGCTCTGCGCGGTCGCCGGCTTCGGCAAGCCGTACCGCGAGCAGAAATCGGTCAGGTCGGGCTGCATCGGGCCGCTCAGGAAGCAGGGAACCCCGTGCAGGATCGGATACCAAAGCGATGCATCGGGCGTCCGAAGCACGCCTTCGATGACCTGGCCTTCCTGTTGCGTAAAAGCCTCAAGCTGAAGCTCCATTCCGTTCGGACGGAGACGTGAAGACGCAACGGTTCGCATAAATCTAGCTCCTACAACTGCAACTAATGGAGGGCGCCGCCATAGGCGCCATGTTGCTTGCACCAGGACTCGAAGCTGAGCAAACACCAGATCAACGCGACATGGTTTGCCTTTTGCCCGAAATGCTCGTCCAGAATCCGACGTACGAAGTCGAATTGGAATACGCCTCGCTGCCTAATGCGGGATTCCGAGAGTTGCTCCTCGATCCATGAGCGCAGAATTCCTCTGTACCAAGACGCGTCCGGAGGACCAAATCCCATCTTCGGTTTCCGGTAAATCGTGTCGGGGACCAGCGGCCGGACGGCTTCGCGAAACAGGATCTTGCCGGTGGTGCCGTCGGACAGCAGGTCCCAATCCACGCCGAGCAGATAGTCGACCAGTTCGTTATCCAGAAGCGGCACCCTGGTCTCAAGGGAATGCTCCATGGACAGCTTGTCTTCCAGCGACAAAAGACCCGGAAGATAGGTGGTCAGGTCGACGTGCATGACGGCGTCCCACGGATCCCGCGACGGAACCGACCCGATCGCATCTCCGATCGCAGCGAGCGGATCGAAACCTCCTGCGGCTCGCAGAAATTCCGGCGTAAAGGCATCGCCGATCTTGTCGGCCGATACCGGGACGTTGAGGCTTGCCCGGTAGAGGGCAAAGGCATCCCGTGAGGCCGCCGGATCTCCCGCCGCGGCGCGAAAACGCTGCATGACACGCTGCATCAGCGAAGCCGGAGCCGCCCTCGGCACGATGGCGTATCTGCCGACATACCCTCCGGTGACTTCGTCACCGCCCGTACCCGACAGCACGACCTTTGCGTCCTGAGCGACGCGTTGCGCGATCAGATAGTTCACATAGGCCATTCCCATGCGAGGATATTCGATCGCTCCAACCGTCGCATCGAGATGGCGAGCCAAGGCATCCTGTGGCACCATGAGCTCGACACGTTCGATGTCGAGCTGCTTTGCGACCTCCCGGGAGAACTCGCGTTCGTCGACGAATTTGTCGACACCGACATTCTCAAGATCGAAGATGCACGAATACGCGCGGACGACCGGATCGATCTGGTGCGCGCCTGCCGTGATCGCCGAACTGTCGATCCCGCCGGACAGATACGCCATGACCGGGACATCCGCAGCCAACTGCCTGCGCAACGCGGCCTGCAATATTTCCCCGAATTCACCCGAAGCCCGCGCCAGACCAGGCGCGTATTTGCGATGGTAAGCGGCAGCCCAATAGGAGCCGCTCGAACTTCCATTCGCCGTAAATCGTTCGAACGTACCAGGCTTGAGAAGACGGACACCCCGGAACGGCGTCCGCCCTCCCCAATTGTTCATCAGCGTGAAGTACTCCAACGTCGCTGACGCATCGAACTGCTTGTTCACCAATCCGCTGGCGTACAGCGCACGCACTTCCGAGCCGAACACGAGACCCTTGCCGGGCAACTCCGTGACGTAGACCGGCTTGATCCCGTATCGGTCGCGGGCGATCACCAGCTCACGCTGGTTTTCGTCCCAGATGGCGCAGGCGAACATGCCGTTCAGCTTGTTGAACAACCTGTCCTTCCACTGCTCCCAGCCATGGACCAGAACCTCGGTGTCCGAGTGGTCTGTCGCAAAGACATGCCCGGCGGCCTCGAGCTCTTTTCTCAGTTCGCGGTGATTGTAGATCTCTCCATTGAAGACCACCCATACGGTTGCATCCTCGTTGCACATTGGCTGGTTGCCGGTGGCGAGGTCGACGATCGCAAGCCGGCGGAAGCCCAATGCGACGTCTGGCGATGTATGGAAGCCGCTGTCATCGGGGCCGCGGTGTTCGATACTGGCCGCCATATTCCGAATCCGGGCGTTCGCGTCCGGACAGGCGCCAAAATGCAGAATGCCAGCAATGCCACACATCTGAATCTACCCGACTTCGGCGCTCGCCGGCGCCAGCACGAACTTACTGTCGGGGCTGCGATAGGCTGCGATCATCGCCCCGGCAATATGATCAGGATCATGCCATCGCTCGACATAGCGACGCGCCCGCTTCCCCAGCTCAGTCCACTCGGCGCGACGCTCGAGAATAGCCGCAAGATCTTCCGTGAGCCGTCCGGGATCGACGTTCAGGATCGCAAGATCATCCCGCATGGCCGGCGGGACGAACTGCAGGTCGCTTTCCCTGACGTAGCATACCACCGGCTTTCCCATCGCCATCATCTCGACGGCAAAGCCGCCGTACCAACCCGCAAGCACCTGGTCAATGGCAAGATCGGCGGACCTATAAATGGCCATCGCCTCCTCATGCGTTTTCTTTTCAACCAGGATCAGTTCGAAGTCGAACCGGGACTTCAGACGCTCCAACGCATCGAGTATCATCTGGGTGCCCTTGATGCTCGCATCGCTCGGCGCGTGGACAATTCTCGGCTTACCCTCAGCGCGAGGATACTCAGGCGAGAAATGACCGATCTCCACGTTGGCGTAAGGCAGGAACTGACCTCCAGGAACGACGTGCCCCAGTTCCGGATTGAGATAGAACACGCGGTCAAACAGCGGAAGCACGCGATCGATCAGGCGGGACCGGCGCGCATCGAGCGAGGTGACGCAAGCTTCATAGGCAGAGCAGCGCCCGCTGGCGCACATGGTCCACTCGTTTCGCCGATTGCCCTCGCCCGCAAGCCTTGCGTCGCATCCCTGCAGGGTCATGAACCTCTTCTTGCCCAACCCCCTGGCCAGCTTGAGATCGATCGTCACGAGCCGATTCAGCAGCGGCCCCATCCGGCCGACGCCCTCGAACGCATAGCCTGGATACAGGAACGTTGTTCCAAAATAGTAGTGGAGCACGTCGTAGCGCAGGAGCGCCGACAACCCGAACCACGCGCTCCGGGCCACCTTCTGAAAGTCGGTTGCCGTGTCGTCATACAGAACCTTGTCGGCCGGGTATCGAAACCAGGTTCCGCTTCGAATGACCAGGTCGCTCCGGTTTCCGCGCCGGCGCTCGGCACGCGAGAGTGACCAGGGCTGATTACCGATGTTGAAGGGGCCGTGAAGGATTTTCATCTTGCTGAGCGAATGTGACGATCTGTGCGCGCTGCTGTCATGCATCACGATGACGGTTCAGGCCCGAACGGATTCGATCTGCCGTCGATACGCTGCCAACTGCAACTCGACGATTCTCGCCGCGGAATGATACTTTTGGATCCAGGCTGCTCCATCAGCGCCGAGTCCATGCCGGTCGTCCCGATCCGCGACGATCTTGCAAAGCGCCGCGGCGATCTCACTCTCCGTCGATGCTGACAGGATGGGAGGCGCTTCGGAAAAGAACTCCTTGGCCGTCCCCGCATCCACGTTCGTGATCACTCGCCTGCCAAGCGCCAGGGCTTCAAAGGTGATTCCACCGAATGATGGAAGAACGAACTGATCCAGCACAGCGTGGCTGCGGAGATACGTTCTCCACAACTCCGGTTTGCGCATCGGCGCAAGCCACTGCACCTTGTCGTCGAGCCCCAGACTCCGTATGAGCTCCCGCGAGGCATCAAGGTCGCGTCCCCAGGCGATCATCGCAAGTCGCAGCGCAGGCGCGTGCTGCGCAACGCGCGCGAAAGCACGGATCAGCCGGTCATTGCCCTTCACCAGGCTGGGGTCCGAGTCCCGCCAATCCTGTCGGGTCGGATGAAAAACAACGACCTGGTCATCGGGCGGCCTGATCGCGCTGTTTCTGGCCCCGAATTCAACGAGCTTCGTATCGTCGAAAGCATGCGGCAGCGGCGTAATCCGATCCGGCGGCACGCCAAGCCGTCGTGCGGCAGGTACGCAATCGATGTTGGTGACGAAGACGTGGTCGGCTCCGAGGAACACCGTGGCGGTGAGCCGCCCGAGGCCGTCGTCCTGAAACGGGATTGCTCGCAACGTTCCGTGCTCATATCCGAAGTAGGGACGCCGAGCGAGCAGCGGCCAGGCACCATAGGTTGCGTAGGCCTGGATGACGTCAAACCGGTCCAGCAGGCCCATGAGCGGCGCGAGCCGCGCCCGGTAGCTGCCAAAGTCCGCGGCGCTTGGCGGAGAACCCGGCGCGCGCCCCTGCCGCCAGACATCAACAAGCCGCTGCTGCTCCGGATCATCCCTTGCCAGAACGCGTCGCAAGATGTCGCGCGCCATTGCGGGGGATCGGCGAATCCTCCGTCCTATTTTCTGGCCAAGACGGATCACGCGGGCAGATGCTCTCTGCGAACACACCGACTGCCGGGCTCGATCCAGCGAGCGTCGGAATTCCTCGGCGAGGTCCGGCTGCCCGCCAACCTCAGCGGCGATCATGGAGCAACATAAATTCAGAGGTCCAGAGGCAAACCATTTCGGCCGCTGGTAACCTCCGAGATCGACCCTGGTCCAATCGGGAAAGAAGGGATCGCCGAGGTCTCCCTCGAACGTCGCCTCCTCCCATTCCGGCGAAGCCATGATGTGGTAGTTTTCGTAGGCGATGACATAAGCGTCGATGCCGTGCTTGCGCTGGATCCTGGCATTGTTGAACGCGTTGTTCGCGATGTTGCCGAGGTGCAGTACGCGCAGCGCTCGCCCATGCTGTTCCTGGAAACGCCGGTGCCAATCCAGGCCTTGTGGCTGCGGCGAGCGCGTGATTGCGCCTGATGTGTCGACCGATGTCACCGGAGACGCCCTTGCGGTCCGATCATCGGGGAGCCGTCCCGGCGAGCGCACTGAGGACCTTCTGAAGCAGGCTGCCTCGCGATCTGGAATGGATGCTGCCAATTCCCCACGAGGGGAATGGCGTTGCGCCGGGCTTCCTCCTGCTCCTGCTGGTATCGAATGCGATCGACGACACCAGGCGGAAAGCTTGCAGTGTCCCGATAGAGCTGTCCAAGCCGCGCAGCGATCGCCGATATGCCGTGCCATCGCTCGACATAGCGCCGGCCCTGCTCGCCGATCGTGCGAAGGCTATCCCGATTGCGGATGACCCACAGCAATGCCTGCTCAAGTTCATCCGGAGTTGCGTTGATGATCGGGCATTCCTCCGGCGCTTCGACCAGATCCGGGCTTCTAACGAAGCTCAGGACTGGCTTGCCGAGCGCCATCGCCTCGAGCGCGGTGTAGCCGTAAGCACCGCCGATAAACTGATCCGCCACGATGTCGGATTGGGCGAAAAGCGCGAGGACCTGGCTGTTAGGAACGCCTTGTATCTTGCGATATTCGATGTCGTATCCCTGCACCTTCAGCCTGTCTATCGTCCGCTCCAGGTATTTTGAGCCCTTGAAGTGCGTGTGATTAGGCGCGTGAGCGATGCGAAGGGGACCGGATGGCGGCGCATCCGGGAGAACCGCATTGAACCGATCCAGATCCAACGGCCAGTAGTTGATATGTTTTGCCGCAGGCATGTAGGTCAGCATGTCGCCGAGCGAGACCAGGGCCGTTACGGACTTGGTCAATTCGGAAATATAGTGTTGAGCCGCTGCGTCGTGACACGTGCAATATTTGGGCGGCTCCGTGCAGTCGACGCAGAAATTCCATTTGCCGAGGGCCAGGGTCGCAAGCCTGGTACGAACATCGGCACCATACGCATAGATATAGACCCGCTTGCCGGCCCGCCGCAGAGCCGCAAGCTCCTCGGAATTGATCTGCAAGCGCTCCGTCGAATCAAGCAACCCGCGGTCGGCGAAGAAGTGAAACACGTCATACCGAACCAGGGCCCATGCGAGCACCAAACGTTGGAACGCAGGTCCGAAACCATACCTGAGCGCCAGAACGTACGGGCGATGGAGATCTAGATCGAAGCGTGACGTTATGACGTAGGTTACGTAGACGAGCGAAGTCGATCGAAGGCCAAGCGCCCGATCGGCCCTCGCTTTGAGCTCCAGCGTCAAAATCGGAGTTACGCCCCACAAGCTCCTGGGTCGTCCGCGCCGCAGCCGTGCGGCTCCAAATCCTGGAGCGATGTGAATCGCGAGCTTGAGAATGCCGCGCGAGAGTGCGGTGGCGCAGCGCCCGACCAGGCTCAGCAGCTTGTAGCGGACTATTGCCGCCCGATCTGGCGATTTCGCAATCGACCACAATGAGAGCATCCGCCTTCGAACGCTCCGCGGCAACGCCAACCGCGCGAGCGATCTCAGTCGATCTCTCATTGCATGGATCCGTAGGTCCGGGGTTTTCTTAGACCGTCGTAGAGCGAAACGACCTTCTGCCACTCCGACTTTGCATCCAGCGTCGCGAGAGCCTTTCGTGTGCTGGCGGCGAAGGTCGCTCGCAGATGTTCGTCTTGTGTCAGGCGGTTTATCGATTCCGCGATGGAACGCGGATCGTAGGGATCAAACGTCAGCCCGACCTCGTTGTCGAGCACAAGGCGCTTCGCTTCGGGATAATGCGCAACCAGGACGGGAAGATCGGCTGCCAGATATTCGAAAATCTTGTTGGGGAGCGCAAAGGTGAAGTTGCGACACAAAGCCGGCAACGTCCAAATCCCCGCGTCCGCCCCTCGGGCGGCCGCGACGACGTCCTTCGATGGAACCGGTGGAGCAAGCACAACCCTGTCCTCCACGCCGATGCGCCGCGCCAGTGCCAGATAGCCGGGTCCGAACAGTTCCAGAGAAGGACCTCGAACGACGAAAGTACAATCCGGAGCATAGGCAAGCGATTCAATGATTGGCTCGATCAGGCGAGTAGGACCGGTCCCCCCCTGCCACAGCAGAACGAACGTTGAGTCCGGGAGCCCCAGTTGCTGCTTCAGCGGGGGATACTCACGCGACGGCGTGACCGCGATATCGGGAATGTTACGGACCACGATGGGACGGCTACCGCCGAGTTCCGCCTTCATTGCGTCAGCAATCGAATCACACACGGTGATGGTAGCGGATGCCTCGTTAAGACAACGAACTTCCAGCTCCTGAAGCGCCCGCTTCCACTCGGACGGATATGGCACCCAGGCAGACTGTTTTGTGTTCCAATGAACATTTTCTGAAAACCACTCGTGGAAGTCGACCACAAGGTGGGCACCTCGGTACCTTGCGGCCGCCATCGCGGCGTACGCCGTGGAGAGATCATGCGCATGGAAGGCAAATGGCGTTCTCTTCACCGCTTCCGAGTAAAGCTGATCCGCAAGATAACCCGGCTGCTCGCTCATGAACGTCGCCGCCGTCCAATCGACGTATTCGATATGAACGCGCGGTCCCCAATCGATATTGAAGGATGCCCCTGCCCCCTCCGAGGGCTCCGGACAGATCACCGTCACGTCGTACCCGGCGGCGCTAAGCGCACGAGCTTCTCTTTCAACTCTTGGGTCCACACGCAGATCGGAGACGACAAGCATCACCACTTCGCGACCTGAGGCGGATCTCCCAATCCGCCTACTTCCAGACTTGGCGTCACCCGCAGCAGATATCATCGCGATCCGAGCTTGCGCCAACCGCGCGCGGCGAATCCCAGGCCGTAACCGCGCGCGGCGAATCCCAAGCCATGAGATCGACGCATTCCAAAGCCCGGAAAGGAAATAGAATACCGGCCGCAACGCGCGAAAAAGAGGAGGATACTGCTTGATGAAAGATGAGATCTGCTTAAGCATCATTCTATGGCAACTCTACGAAATCTGCATCGGTGCTGCGGGAAACGCCATCACCACTGACCCACCAGCAAATTGCTATACGCCTTGCACTGGAGAGCAACAATTCTTTCCGCGGAATGGAACGTCGACATCCATTGAGTAGCAGCCCGGCCTCGGCCTTGGGTATCAAGAGGATCCTGGATGACTTCCCGCATTCGCGCCGCGCATTCAGCGACGTTACCGGCCGCGAGCAACGGCGGCTCTTGACCAAAAAACATGGCTGTCTGTTGCTGGTCGATGGCGGAAATCAAGCGGACGCCCAGCGCCATTGTCTCAAACCCGACACCGCCGAGAGCGGGAACAACGAATTGGTCGACCACGGCATGCGATACGCAGTAGCGCTGCCACAGCTCCCGTTTGGACATGGTCGGTATCCATTCAACCAGCTCGGACAGGCCGAGTTCTTCGATCAAATCCTTGCTGTCTGCGACCTCTTGGCCCCACTCGACGAATACAAGCTTGAAGTTTCTCGTCTCACGCGCGACTTCGGCCGCAGCGCGGATGATCACGTCGTTGCCCTTTAGCCAGGATGAATTTCCCCGCTTCCAATGGTGACGGGAGGGACTAAAGAAAATGACAGGCCCGCTTGTCGGAGGGTTCAATTCAGGGTGCGCCCCGCGGAACGCGCGCAACTTGTGATTATCGAACGCGTGTGGAAGGTAGAACACCCTATCCTTCTTTAGTCCCAACCGCTCGACCGAAGGCAGCACGTCCGAATTGGTTACGAACACTGCGGGCGCGCGCTGAAACGAGATCCGGCAGATCAACCCGATCAGGTTGTTCTCGAACGGAATTTCGCGCAGCGTTCCGTGCTCGTAGCAGCAGAAATTCTTGACGCCGTTCATCATCGGTATCAGGCCGTCGATGGCATATCCCTGAATGATGTCATAGTGCGGGAGGATGGCCTCGAAGTCCTTTGGATGCTGCGTCACATACTCCTCGCGATACCTGAGGGATTGACCGTCGAGTTCGGCCGGATCCTTCCTGATTTCATCCCGCAACGTCTCAATTTCCCTTGCTCGCGTTACCGGTTCGGACATCGATCGCGCCACGCAGCCTGGCTTCGAGACCCGAATGCGCTTGAGCGTTGCCTGCTCCAGGAGCGCAACGAGCGTCAGGAAGCGGTGGACCAGCGAGCGCGCAAGCGAAGACGACGCCTCTTGCATTCCACGAGCGCGCTGCCGGCGAACTTCTTCCCGCAACCTGCTGAGTGCGGCGCGAGCCTCGACATCAGCTTCCGGACCTCTGCGGGCAAGTACCAACCATGCAGCTGCCGAGATTCGGTCCAACCAAACCTCGAAGCGACCAGCGCTGCATTCGCGTCCGAGCACGCCATTTGCCACGAACGTTCCAAGCCATATTCTGTACAAGCTCACCGGCCGAAGCAGGAAACTCAGACGTCGGGGAACATTTTTGGCGGGGGAGCTCGCATTCTCGCCGAAACGAGCATCCTGAAGGGCTGCCAACTCCAGTTCCAACCATTTCAAATACGCCGTCGTTCTCCAACCTGCGTTCCGGGCGCGAAGGTATTCAATGCAAAGCGCGGACGGGCCCTGAACAAACCACCGGGGCCGCTTCCATCCCTTCAGGCTTGTCGCCCACCAATCGGGCCTGAAATGATCCTGCCCAAGCGCCGAGGACCCCTCTTGCAGCGCGCCATCCTCCCACTCCGGGCACCCCATGATGTGGTAGTAGTTGTAGCACAACACGTCGGCCTGGATGCCGAGCTTCCGCTGAATGCGGGCATTGTTGTAGGCATTGTTGGCGATGTTGCCGATGTGAAGAACGCGAAGCGGCCGGCCCATTCTGCGCTGAAAGTCGTCGATCAAACGCAAGGCGCGAGCGTTTTCCGCCTCGATCGCCTGCGTTGAGTCGATTTGCTTCAGGCTACTCTCGGGGCCGGTCTCGACATAGGGAATTGACACTGGTTTAGCCGCCCCGCGCACTGGTAACACGCCTGCAAGAGCAGTTCGAACGTTCGAGCAGGGATCGCTTTGACGGCATCACGAACTCAGCGACTTCGCGCTTTCGGCGATTGTTGCTTTCAGAGGCTTTGGCAAATCGGCGGTCTCCACATATAGATCCGCCAAATGCTTGCCGAGCGCCTCTACAGAGTAATTCCTCCGGACATAATCAGGACCGGCGGCTCCGGCTTCCGAAAGCCGTGTGCGGTCCGAGATCAGCCGACGCAAGACTTCCGTGATCGTATCCGGATTTGCCTCAATGACCGGGCAGGTTTCGCGATCGGCGACCGCTACTCCATCGTGCAAATAGCAGATGACGGGACAGCCCGATGCCATCGCCTCCACGGCAGTCAAGCCGAAGGATCCGCTTATGAGCTGGTCGACAAGAACGTCGATCTTCTGCATCGCCTCCAGTATTTCATGGTGCGGCTTTCCGCTCAGTAGCAAGAGCTCGACTGCATGACCTTCAGCCTGCAGGGAGTGGATTGCGCCTTCCAGATATCTTGTCCCCTTGAAATAGCCGTGGTTCGGAAAGTGACCCACAACCAGCTTTCCATCCCCTTGAGACCAGGATCGTCGGGGAGAGAATGTATTAACATCGACCGTCAGGTACGGCACGTTTCGAGCGCCGGGGATAAGCTTCATGGCCAGCCCGTGCGCCACCACGGCAGTCGAGTATTCTCTGATGACCTGCAGCATGGCAGCGCCGCCGGCATCGTCGCAGACACAATAAACCCCCGGATCAGGACATTCGGAGCAGAAATTCCATTCGCCAAGAGCCAGGGTTTTCTCGCGCATTCTGTGGTCGGCGCCATACGCGTAGGTGTAGAGCAGCTTCCCAGCTCGGCGATATATTTCCATTTCGCGCACCGCGATTCCAAAGCGGGGACTTCCATAGCCGCCGGCCGGCTCGACGATGCCGCGATCGTTGTAGAGATGAAAGACATCATAATTGGCGATGGCCCAGATCAGCACGAGCCATCGAAACCGGTACAAGTCCTCGCCACGTTCAGCTATGACGCGCTCCTGAAGTTCCGATAATACGAAATCAAAATTCGAGGAAGTATGGTACGTGGTGAACACGAGCGAGTGGGCATTCGTGCCCAGGGCGCGATCCGCAGCAACACACTCGCGCAGATTGACGATCGGCGTAACACCCCAAAGCGAATTCAACTCGCCCCTCAACAATCGATCCTCAGCTATCACGCGACAATCGGCCACAAGCGCCCTCCAAAAGTTCTGCGCTTCAGATGATTGATCAGGATTTAGAAATGGTCGCAGCGCATCCAGCAGGGCGGCAAGGAGTGCGTAGTTGCCCTTGGCAACAGCCAGATTCACGTTTTCAAAGATCGCCCGATCTATGCGCCCTCTCCGTCGCGCAGGAGAAAGCGCAGAAATAGCTGCTCCAAAATCATGGTTCTTTCGGGCGAATTGCGACAGATTGGGAAAACGCGTCCCCTCAAATAGGCAGTAAGCCGACCGAAATAGCTTCGAGAACACCAACGCGACTCCGCACTTGCCTCAGGCGCAGGCTCGATTGATGCAATCAACCACCCGGCGCTGATCCTCCTCCGTCATGTTCGGAAAGATAGGCAATGTAATCGTCGTATCCTCCGCAAGTGCCGCGTTCGGAAACTGTTCGGGCCGCAGGCCATACTTGTTCTTGTAGTAGCCAAGCCGGTGCACCGCATGCGTGCCCGGTCGGGTCTGAATTCCTGCGGCAGCCAGCGCCGCCATCACCGCGTTGCGGCGCTCGCGATGCCCGTCAACGATACGGATAACGTAGGATTGAAATGCATGCCCATCGACGTCCCCGCCGAGCGGTCGCGCAATCGAATTGTTTCCTGCCAGCAACTCGGAATAGCGACGTCCGAGACGCCGGCGTTCTGCCAGCAACCGCTCGAGTTTGCCCATTTGCGCCACGCCGACCGCTGCCTGGATGTCGGACAAGCGCAAGTTGAAGCCGAGATTGTCAAACGTCGCCATCGTCCACGGGCCGTGAGGCTCGATCGACGGATCCGGAGCGCCGGTGGCGCCGTGATTGCGCTGTGACCGCACGCGTTCCGCAAGATCATCGCGGTTGGTGGTTACGGCGCCGCCCTCTCCCGTTGTGACAGCCTTACGCGGGTGAAATGAAAAGCAACCTATGTCGCCAATCGCGCCAACCAGTCTGCCCTTGTAGGTCGTGCCGATTGCGCATGCGGCGTCTTCTATCACCTGAATGCCGCGCGGCCGCGCAATGGCCATGATCTCATCCATCGGCGCAGCGAGGCCGAAGAGGTGAACCGCGATGATGGCTTTCGTGCGTGGTGTGATCGCGGCTTCCAGCCGTTCCGGATCGATATTGAAGGTCGACAGATCGACATCGACGAAGACAGGCTTGGCACCGACGTATTCAGCCGAGTGCGCGCTTGTGACCCACGTGAAAGCGGGAACAATCACCTCGTCTCCCGGCCCAAGCTTCAGGGCCATGGTCGCCAGATGCAGCGCGGCGGTGCAAGACGTGCACGCAAGGGCATGCTTGACGTCCTGCTTCTCCGCAATAAGCCGCTCGAATCGTTCCGTGAGCGGCCCCTGCGTAACCCATTTCGAGCCGAGGCACTCTCGCAGCAACGCAATTTCAGCTTCGTCGAAGCTTGGTTCAGTAATGTTCATACACGCGCCCCGCGGGAGGTCATTGAGTTTCTGACGATTGTCGGACAGTTGGTCGCGCCGAAGACGAAGCTCCTTGGCGCATCGCATAGCGCCAACCGCCCATGCTAAGCCAGATTCCCAAGCATGAAATCGATCGTTCCGATCGGAGTCTTTCCCGACGCGATCACGCTGCGCGTTAGCCGTCCTCCGCTCTTTCTCGTCAAGGTGATTTGCATTTTTTCCGCATCCTCCTCCAAGATAAGCCTTTCCAATTGGACGCGACCCAAAAACCACTTGCGCTCGGCCGGAATGGGAAGCAGCGCGTGGTGCAACTGCAGCGTCAACGACGTGATTATTTCAAAGGGCTTCGCATCAATCTTCCCATCAACGCGAATTGCTTGTCCTTCAATGATCGCCTTTTCGCGAATCTTCGTCTCGTCGTAGATCTCTCTTCGCGAAATCTCTTCATCTCGTTCGAAGATAGAACAATGCCAAAGGGCTTTGCCCACGTGAAACGAGATCATGGCACACTCCCCACTATCTCCGGGAGCAGGCCCCTCCTCGAAAAGGAACCGCGGCTGGCTTTTTATCAGCCGATTTACGCGCATATCGATCGGGCCACAAATCTGCAGTCCAACGTTTGCTGCACCGTGCATCAGCTGTTCAAAAAGGGTCGTGGAGTGCACATACGTGCGCGTACCGCGAAAGCACACCAGCGGCAAATGAGCCAATTGCTTCAATACGGTCACTCGCTGGCCTTGCGCGTACCGTGCTCTCCGAGATCACGCACGATCCGCTGCTTCTTTGTCCTCGGCGTGACCTGCTCCTCTATTGGAAGAATCTCAAACTTCAGCGGCACCTTAAATTTCGCCATGCGCTCCCGGCAAAACTGCTTGAGTCTCTCATTGAGGACATCACCATCTTCCAGAGCGCCGAGTGAAACCCGAGCACGCACGGCCTGACCCAAGAGCGGATGCTTGACGCCGTATACCGTTGCATCGACGACATTGTCGGCTTGAAGAAGAATAGCTTCAACCTCGGTCGGAAACACCTTTTGTCCACCGACGTTGATGACTTCCGTTGCGCGGCCGCGAAACCGTACTAGACCTTCTTGCTCTTCAACGAGATCGCCGGTGTTCATCCAGCCGTCTGCGTCGATTGGTGTGGGAGCATTGAGATATCCGACCATGCTGGATTTTGAACGGATGTGCAACATTCCGTCGACAACGCGGGTTTCAAACCCTCTTCCGCCAATTCTGAGCCAGAGCGATTTGGGATCTGGAGATTGAGAGTGAAGCACTCCGAGTTCCGACAGACCATAGGTCTGCTTGAATTCGACGCGGGGAAAGATTTCAGTCAGACGCGTAAGCGTCGACTGGGGCATCGGCTCCGTTCCATAGGTGATGAGCCGAACCGAGGCCATGTTGCTATCTCGCCATGCGTCGCTGGCGAGCAGTATCTTCAGGAACGTCGGTGTAGTTGGCAGAAGCTCGGCTTGCCCTCGAGAGATTGCCCTGCAAACAGTATCGGGACTACGATCAGAAATGCATATGGCGACACCGCCATAGGCGAGAGTTGATAACAGCGTGTTCACCCCGCCGAAATGATCCATCATCAGGAACAGCACCGCCCGCCAGCCCGGCCGCAGCTCGGCGAACTTGTCGAGAACCTTTTCAAGGTCGTGCAAGATAGCCTTTGGCTGCCCAGTCGAGCCTGACGTAAAGACCACAAGTCCGGCGTGGCCCTCCTTTCGAAAACTGTCCAGCAGCGGATTTGGGGGAGGTACGAACGGACCTGAAAACTGCGCGTTACCCGCAACATCAAATCTTATGAGGCGTTCAAGCCCGCCGATCTTCGCTAGCCGGGGCAGCTCATGCTCCACAGCGGGGGTGAGCGGCATAGCAATGGCACCGATCCGCATCAACGCAAGAAAGAGAGCTATCGAATGCGTCGAGTATTCACCGATGTACCCGCAGACCGTGCCGCTCGCCACGCCGTTACTGCGAAGGCACTCAATCCAGACATCACTGTCGGCTAACAGTTCTCGAAAACTCGTCGAACCCGTCTCGGTATCGATCGCTGGAGCGTCGCCGAACGAAGCAAGCCGGGAAATCAATCGATCGACGGCTTTCTTTCCTAGATGATCTTGCATTGGCATTGCCCAGTAACGCAATCGATCCCATTTGCTGTTACCGCGACGTCCAAAAGCACGGCACGGAGCGGTCTTACGATCCTTTTTACCTCACAACTGTAGAGGAGTTCCGTGTTCGCATACACAGGTCGATGAAATTTGAATTCAGTTCTCTGTAGCACGGCATGCTCACCCGGGAGGTACATTCCCATTAGACGGGAAAACCGACTGACCACGGCGAGACCCTGAATGATAGGACCGTCGAATCCACTTCGACGCGCAAAATCAACGTCACCGTGGACAGGAGCACTGTCTCGCGCAAGACAGGCAAATGCTTGATGCTTTTCAGCGTCGAACATGACCTTTTGCACGACCCGATCTCCGACGGAGATCTGATCAACCATGAGCGCACGCGGCATGGTTTCGTCTGTTACTTCAAGATACATGGGCGCTTTCTCTAGGCCGACCATCACGCCTTGGCGCGCGCTTCGATAAAGTCCACAATGTCCTTGAGCGAACGGAGCCGCTCCATTTCGCTTTCGCCAATTTCAACCTTGAACTTTTCCTCAATCTCCATAATAGCCGTCGCATAATCAAGTGAGTCGAGGCCAAGGCGGAGCAGCGGAACGCTGTCATCGCTCAGATCAGGAATCCTTGGCTTACTGGCCTGTTTGATGATTTCTACGATGTCGTTTCGGATAGAAGTCATGTCTTTCTCCTAAGATTGCAGCGCATCAGAGCACGGCACGCTGCTGTTCATGATCCATTTGCAGTTTTCAAAAGTCTTTGCCGGGGCATGCCGCACTAGTGCCTCATGGTCCGGCGGCTGGCCTCTTTACCCAACCCACCCGACGAGCCGGATTGCCGAAAACGATCCAGAATTCGGGAACGTCCTTGGTAACCGCGGCGGCTATTCCTGCCAGCGAGTAGGGAGCCATGACGCGCCCATCCATCAAAACTGCGCCTGGACCAAGGTAGGCCCCTTCCCGCAACGCGCTCCGACCGCACATCGTCGCGTTGGGGCCCACGTAGGTATGATCCCCTATGGTACAATGGTGTCCTAGCATAGCTCCAGCGCGAACGCCGGCGAACCTACCAATCCGCGCCAATGGTTGGACGGTTGCGCACGACAGGACGAACGATCCGCAACCAAGTTCAACATCAGATGATACTACCGCAGCCGGATGAACGAACGTTCCCCATCGATGATCGGGAATCTCGAGCTTTTCGATGCGCCGCGCTCGTTCCGGCATATCGCCGACCTTCTGAATCGCCGGAATGAACTGTATGTCGGAATCGATCTCCCGCCAGTCTTCCAATTTGCCCAGGACCGAAACGCCATGCAGTATTTCACCTCGGGGCAACGCGTCATTGAGGAACCCAGCCAACTTCACGTCTCTGCCCGCTCGTTCCGCGACATGGATGGCCTCGGCAAGCGAGGAACCGTCACCTGGTCCGCCTAGTATCACAAGACGTTTAGCAAGCATTCGAGTGCTCTCCCAATGACCCAACACTGCGCGGCGTCCCCGACGCGTCATTCGCGAGCGAACAAGGACGACTGGTCATTCCTTGCCACCATTCCGCCGAAGCAAAGCCGTCAAACTCCCAAACATCCCCGACTTGACGGCTTTCCTCTCTGGCACCGCTTGATCATAAAGAGCGGGCGAACATTCAGCTTGGACGGACCCGCTCTGCTGTGCAAACCAATCAAGACATTGCTTCAGCGTCCAGGTGACGAAACCACTCTCGGCAACATCTCGTGCCGCTTGGTGCATTCCCATCGTCCTGCCAACGTTTTCAGGATGAAGATTCAAGACAATGACGCCCGGAATCCCGCTGCTGCGGATACGATCCGCGAGACCGTAGATGCACTCGGCGGCTTCTGAATCATTCCAACCGTTAATGAATACAACACCATCGCCAATTGCCGTCAGCATGCTCCAATGGTCTGTCAATTTGTCATCCAGCAGGAGGCGCCCCGGAAGTAGCGACCCGTTCAGCACCTGGCCATCGAAACCCGGCAAATTGGAACTTCCGATTGCGCCATGATCCATCCAAGATGTTGCGTGACGCCAATAGCCGTCATTGAGAAAGCCGTGGTTGCGAACCGTAAATGACTCCTGACCAGTGAGCCCGGTAAACCACTTCGCCTGTTCTGAAAATACGCTCGCATACTGCTCTGGACGATCGAGTGCATCCGGATGGAGACCCAGTTCCAACTGGCAACTGGATCTCAGCTGCTTCAATGTTTCGCCGTCATGCTTGGTCAAAGGATGAAGAAAATACGTAATCGGTAACGAGCCAAGCGCCTGTCGCTGCAGATCGTAGCAATGTAGCGGCGCTTGATCATCGTCTCCCGTTACTACGATCGCGCCTGGCGCGCCGTTTGGCAGCATCGGTCGCCTGAGAACGCCGCACACCCGCTGCAAGGCATCCGCCAATGCCTCGCACCACCAGTCAGCCGGCCGCTCACGGGGGTCTTCGCCGGCGAGTTGCGCGTCGAAGAGATAGTTTGGCCGCTCGCCCGCGATTCCCCACTTGGCTTCGGTCGGTCGATTGTTCGCAGTGGCCGGGTCGCCTTGACGGTATCGCATTAGGTCGGAAGCAAGATCGGTTCCAATGAAAACGACGGAGCCACGATCTCCTGTTTCGAGTTGAATCCAAGCGGCTCGTTGCTGACCATCTTCGACGATCGCGGTGACATCGCGCTGAGCTGCAAAATGCATGTAGGAATGTAACGTGCGGAGTCGTCCCCAAGGCTTTGACCCAGCAAACTTCGCGCGCAAAACTTGGGGTGATCCGGCCGTTCTAGGGACGGTACTTACGCCAAACGCCCTGGCAAATTCGGTGCTAGGAAGCACAACAACCAGGCGACCGCCTCTTTCAACGTTGTTGCGCGCTAGAGCAATGTCCGCTGAGCCAGGCCGGTAAAGTACAATGGGCTCACCGGATTGCGTCGATGAAGCTTTCGGGAAGCCGAACATTTGAAGGTGGTGCGCGATGAAGGGACCGCCAGCCTGCCCGGCAACCATCGAATGCTGTCGATGGCCTCCAATTTCAGCTAGATAGTTCGGAGAGGATCCGAGATTGGGAGCGTAAAGCTGCGGGCGGCGGAACAAGCTACCTTGGATGACGGGAAGGCTTCGCGAACCGAACTTTGTCTTGAAGAAAGAAACCTTTGAAATCGGCCACTCGCGCGGCACTTCGGGAAACGACGGTCCAAATCGGTAGATCTCGTGCCCTGCTTGCTTGGCCCACAGAATGGCCTTCCAGTGCATGAAATTGTTGGGCCTGAGCTTCATCGCTTCCGGCAACGAAACGCCGGCAAGGAAATTGACCGCATTCTTGTCCGTCAACAGGATGAGGCCCGCAATCGGGTTCGTATTTTGCCTGACCAATGCAACGTGTGCGCCTCCTTCGGCCGCAAACGACCTGAAGATGCTTCGGTAGTACTCGAGTTCGGGCAGAACCTCGCCGGTTCTTGTGGCCGATGCACGCGCAACATCCATATAGGTTTCGAGACAAGAGGCATCGTTCGATATCTCGAATTGCAGGCTTGATTTCTCCGCTTTCCGGACTGCAGTGCGGCACGTGTCGTCCAATCCCGCGAACAGCTCTTCAATGGTTGGGGCGAGATCGACCAGCTGATCGGCATTCAGGGTTGAGGAGCCGGGGCAAGGCAACATTCCCGACGGTCCGAATGCAATGCCGAGCTGGAAACCGAAATCGCTGACCCAGAACGGCACCGCCTCCCTTCCGGAATGACGATTTGCCGGCGCGAGATTGTGGCAGTTCAACTGAATGCGATCGACGTCATATAGATCGGCGATAGCGAGTATCTCCTGCATCGCGGCCTGACGCGCGGCCTTCGCTACGCCGGCGTCGATATCGGCGTCGAGCGCAAGACCGGTATGGCGATGAATCCCCGAATGCAGCAATCGCTCGCCAAGCGCCATTCCGGGGCCTTCACTGATAAACAAGGGCTGGATGCCGACGAGCTGCGAGTTCTCTTCCAGGGCGAACGACAGGTTCGCAGACACGAAGAACCGTTGCTCGATCTCGATCCAGGACGATCGATGTGTGAGCCAGGCCTGCGGCGATTGCAGCGCCAGACGATCCCAGGCACTATGATCAATTTCGCGAAACCGGACGACTTTCATCGCGATTCAAACACTGCATTAAAGCGCGTGCCGAAATAGGGATTCAGCGGGTGGATATCGACAATTCTCGTGTTGACACCGAGGCGACGCCCCAGTGCCACAAAGTCCTCGCGGTCGAAATAGTAGGAAATGATCTCGGGCTTGATCTCGATCGGAATCGGGGCCGACAACTTGCTCAATCCCAGCAAGCCAGCGATCTTTGCCACACGGCTCGACTTCTGCTCATACTTCCGAATCGTTCCCAACGGGGCCCGTTCCGCTTCGGGTTGAAATTCCTGCTCGAATTTCGCTGTGAGCCTCTTCGCGATGACCTGCAGTTCTTCGGCCTTCTCGCGGTCCGGAATTGATCCGATCAGGACCCGACCTTGCGGCTTCACCACCCGGAGCATTTCCGCAATGATCGGCTCTCCCGTTGCGAACGACGGGAAATTCGAGAACACATCATAACAATAGGCGGCATCGAACCGCCGATCAGGGAACTGGAGGCTTTCGCCGCTGGCTCTCTCGAAGCTCGCATTGTTCAATCCGAGCCGCCTTGCGACCGCAAGCGGCGCCTCGGCGAGATCAACTCCTATGTATTCGCCGACACTGGGGGCCAGCACCTTCGCCAAGAACCCGGCCGCACAGCCGACTTCAAGGACCGATGAGCCCGGGCCGGCTTTCATCAGGCCGAGCATATCGAGCCTGAGGTCGTCGAGAAGGCTCTCGTTGGCCCACAACCGCGGATTGCGGCCGGCGATATAGCAGAGATCATCCAGCGTCGGCTTCTCCGAAATCTGCCTTGCACGAAGCTCAAAGAACGCCTCAAGCTTCTCCTGCCATTCGCCATCTGTCATCGTCGTCATTCGCTTCGCTCGATACTGCAGGTGAATTTCGGATCGTACAGATAGGTGAAATGCCACAGAGAATTGCGGGACACCGAGAACTGCGCCGCCTTCTCAACATAATGCAGGATGGCTTCCGCACCCTTCGGCAGCATGTGCCGGCACAGACCGGCAGAGATATAATATTGCCCTTCGCCGAGCGCGAGCTCGGGCACCTCGTAGATGACGCTTCCGCGTTCCGGCAGACCGTCCTCTCCATCGAGGAACAGGCCGCCGTCGTACCCCTCGATTCCGGTCACCGCCTGAAGCCGCGCGGTATCGATCCGCAGACTCGCGTAGATCTGCTTGTGCTCGGAGAAGCCCGACCACGACACCCGGATGCGAAGCGGCTGCCCGTTCTTGACGACGCCGATCGGCTTGCCTTCGACGTCGATCACCTCGACGGAAGTGATCCGCAGGGTGCCGCCGCCAAGCTCGTATTTTCCGGTTTCGGCCGTGCTCTCGATCGACTCGCTCAGCTTCTTGGTTTCCCGGAGATTGCGCGCTTCCTCGATATCCCAAACACTCTGCTCATAGGCCTTGCTGACGCGCTGGGCATTGCCGTGCATCAGCACCCGCCCCTTGTCGATCCAGATCGCCTCGTCACACAGCTCGCTGATCAGCCCGCTCGAGTGCGAGACGAACAGGACGGTGGCGCCGCTTTCGCAGATCTGGCGAACCCGCTTCATGCACTTGTTGACAAAGGCAGTATCGCCGGCAGCGAGAGCCTCATCGACGATGAACAATTCCGGATCGACGCTGATCGCCGTGGCGAAGGTGAGTCTCGCCTGCATACCGCTCGAGTAGGTCCGGAACGGCTGATCGATCACCTCGGCAAGCTCGCTGAAATCGATAATCCAGGGAACCTTCGCCTCGATTTCGGCTCTCGTCATACCCAGGCACATGCCGCCCAGCACGATGTTGTCGCGACCCGACACATCCGGATGAAAGCCGGTCCCCAATTCCAGAATCGCAGACAGCTTCCCGGCCACTTCAACTCGCCCGGTTGTGGCATCCAGCAGTCCGGCAATGATCTTCAGGAGGGTACTTTTTCCCGCGCCGTTCGGCCCGATGATGCCGACCACGCGCCCGCGCAACACTTCAAAGGAAACATTCCGGACCGCCCAATGCTCATGGTGCCGGGGCTTTCCGGTGATGATCTCCTTCAGGAAGTCCAACGGCTGCTGATAGAGCCGATAGGCCTTTCCCAGGTCAGTGACGCGAATGGCGCATTGCGGGTCCAATGACCCGGCAAGCGGGATCAGTTCGCCGGCGTCTCGATTGTCAGAGAGCATTGCCATAGTACGGTTTCAGCTTTTCAAACATGCGGTATCCGAGCCCCAGACTTAGCAGCGCGAACACGATTGTAACCGCCCAGGCGTATGGATGCTTGAACGAACCGAAGAAGAGGACGTCCTGGTAGACCCAGACCAGGTAACTGAAGGGATTCGAATAGATCAACGGACGAAGGGCACGCGGCATCCAGTCGGGCAGGTACACCGTCGGCATCAGATACATCGCGATCGAGGTGAAGACCGTGACGATCTCGCGCAGATCGCGAAAGAAGGGAGTGACTGCAGCAAGGGCGAAGCTCAATCCGATCGCCAGAATTGCGTGAACGGCAAATACGATCGGCAGCAGCAGGAGCATCCAGCTGAGGCCCCCCACATAAGCCTTGTAGAGAATGACGAGCGCAAGCGCCGGCAGATGAGGGATCGTTGCAGCAATGGTTGCCGCGATCGGAAGCAGCTCGATCGGAAACACAACCTGCTTGACGAGACTTGCGCTCCCTATCAGCGCTCCGGGCCCGCGAACCAGCGCGGCCTGCATCATCAGCCACGGAACCAGACTTGCCAGGATGTAGGCAGAGAAATCGCCGGGAAAATCCGCGCTGATCGACAGCTTGCTGCCCAGCACGAAGCCGAAGATGAGCAGGTATGTTCCGACCACAACGAGAGGATGAATGAAAACCCACAAGGCGCCAAACCCGTGCCGCGCATGCGCAGCGCTCAGGTCACGATCGACCATCTCCCGCAAGAGATCGGGATATCGCCGGATCTGGCTGATCGTGGTCCATAGGGCCTGAGAGTTGCGGTATGGCGACAGGCCAACCCGCACCCATCTTGCCGCCGGGAAGAGACCGTTCATCTTCAGCGCGCTCCCATTTGTGCGTGCCTAAAAGCTGCTTTCCATGATCTGCTCGAGATTGAGCAAAGACCAGATCAGCAGCCGCCTGTTTTCCCGTCCTTCCAGATGTTCGTCGACCAGGGAGCGAACGGTCTTTCGGTCGACCAGGTCGTAGATGCGGGCCGTGTTGCTGAAGAGCCTCCGTTTGACATACTCGATGCTCTCGCCCTTGAACCAGCTGGCGTCCGGCGCCGAGAAGCCCTGCTTCTCGCGCTCCGCCACTTCGTCGGGAATATGCCGGCTCATCATCTTCCGCAAAATCAACTTGCCGTCCTTGGTGCGCTCGTAATAGCGCTGCGCCTTTCCGCCGGGCTCGTTTTCGTTGAGGCGGATGACCTCGGTCAGGTTGCCGAGCTTCATCTTGGCGGGAAGCTTCATTGCGAAATCGACGAGATCATTGTCGAGAAACGGCACTCGGCTCTCGAGTCCATGCGCCATCGCCAGCTTGTCCTCGACGACAAGCAGCCCGTTCAAGAACGTCTTGGCCTCGAAGTAGAGCGAGTGATTGACGTAATCCTCGGGCCGCCGCAGCTCCGAGGCGTGCTCCTTGAACACCCCCCTAAAGATATCGATCGGCGAGGTTTGCCTGGCCTCATCCCATACCGGCCCCAGTAGCTTCGGCATCGTTCCGCTCGGAACCATGCGCTGCCAGAATCCAAAGTACTTCTCGATATAGTGATCGAAGTCGTCGTTCACGACGGCGCGGTAGTAACGCCAGGGGTATCCGCCGAACAGTTCGTCTCCCCCGGTCCCGGTCAGGACCACCTTGCCAAATTTGGATGCGAGTTTCGCCGCATAGAAATTCGGATAGGACTGGCCGACGCGAGGCTCTTCCAGGTGCCATGCAAGCTGAGGCAATGCCCGCTCCATGTCGCCGGCCTTCAAGACCATCTCGTAGTGCTCTGTCTTGAACAGGTACGACATATGCTCGGCCTTCGTCCGCTCGTCGTATCCGAGTTCGACGCCCGAGGCCGAGTTGAGATCGAAGCCGACCGTAAACGTCCGCATGAACGGCAGTTGGCTCGATGCCAGCGCGGTGATGGAGCCTGAATCCATGCCGCCGGAAAGATAGCACCCGACCTCGACGTCGCTCACGAGCTGCCGGTTGACCGCCTGCCTGAACAGGCGATCGAGCTCGTCGGTCGCCTCATTCTCATCGACGGCGTACTCGGGCTCCTCGAAATGAAAATCCCAGTACTGCACCGGCTCAACGGCCCTGCTGTCCTGCGAAATCTGCAGATAGCAGCCGGCCGGCAACAACTTCACGCCGGCAAACAGTGTCCGCTCAGCGAAGAAGTTCTGAAAGCTCAGATATTCCGACAGCCCCCTGATGTCGACGCGCGGCTTGTACTCCGAAAATGCCCGAAAGGCCTTGTGCTCGGAGGCGAACACGAAGGTCTGCCCAAGTTCGGCATAGTAGAGCGGCTTCACGCCGAAGCGATCCCGGGCCAAGGTGAGCTTCCGCTCGTGATTGTCCCAGATCGCAAAGGCGAACATGCCGTTGAACTTGAGAAGCGCACCGAGACCCCACTCGGCGAAGGCGTGCAGCAACACCTCGCTGTCGCCGGAAGAGTTGAAGACGTGGCCCCTCGCCGAAAGCTCAACCTTCAATTCCTTGAAGTTGTAGATCTCCCCATTGTAGGTCAGCACAAAGCGGCCGTCGCGCGTCTCCATCGGCTGCCGCGCGGCGTCGGTCAGATCAATGATCGACAGCCGGCGATGACCGAGTCCAACGGGACCGTCGCAGTAGTGGCCCTCTCCGTCCGGCCCGCGATGAGCAATGATATCGGTCATTGCCGTCAACGTGGTGATTGAAGCGGGCCGCCCGTCGCGGTGCAGAATTCCGGCTATGCCACACATGTTATTCTGGCCGATCTATTCAATGATGTCGGGTGCGAACTCGGATCTGAGCCTTCAGATTTGAGCCTTGGCACGACGCTGATCGACCTGATCGATATGGCTTCTGCGCCAGTCGATCAGCCGCCGCAACCCTTCGTCCAGGTCGATCGCGGCGGTGAAGCCGATCTCCTCCTGCGCCCGCTTCGGCGATCCGATCCGATTGCGCACCAGCGTGGCCTGGCTCCGCGGCGCATAGTTGATCGGCTGATTGGAGCCGGTGAGGTTCAGGAGCTTCTCGGCGATCTGCTTCAGCGAGGTCCGGTGTCCTGTGCCGACATTGTAGAAGCGATCCGTCGCGCTCGCGCCCATGGCGCACAGATTGGCGCGCGCGCAATCCTCCACCGCGACGAAATCGAACGCCTCCGAGCCGTCCCCCAGGATCGTCGGTCCCTCTCCCTTGTCGATCGCGTCGAGCATCTTCATGATCACCGCGATATACGCCCCCCGGTAGTCCTGACGCGGTCCGTACACGTTCATGTACCGGAGGCCGACATAGTCGAGGCCATAGCGGAAGTGGTAGGCACGGGCCATCGCCTCGCCACAGATCTTGGTCGCACCATAGAAATTCTTGTTGTTGAACGGATGGTCTTCCGTCATCGGCTCCTCGACGGCGTCGCCATAGACGGAGGCCGACGACGACCAGACCAGCCGCTTGACGCCGTTGCGCACGCATCCGTCCAGGACGTTGAACATTCCGTTGACGTTGACGTCAAAAGCCGTTCGCGGGAATTCGTGACACTGCAGCAACCAGAGCGCAGCGAACTGAAACACCCCGTCGGCGCCCTTCAGGGCCGCATCGAGGATGTCGACCTGGGTGATATCGCCGCCGGCCTCGAAAATCTTGACGCGAGGGTCGCGCAGCGCGCCGGCAAGGTTCTCATGCGTGCCGCGCACGAAGTTGTCGTAAATGACGATCTCGCCGACGTCAGTCTGCGTCAGCTGATCGACCGCATGCGACCCGATCAGCCCGGCGCCCCCGATAACGACAACCTTCTTTCCGCGAATGTCCATTTTTCTTCAACCCTCGATTTCAACCAGCGCTTCATTGTGAAGCTCATAACGACGGTGAGTGCGCGGGCAGACCAGATCGCTGCCCAGCCGCTCGCCTGCTCTACTCATCCAACCAATCCGGCGGGCCGGATTGCCTGCCATCAACGAAAATGCGGCGACATTCTTCGTGACAACAGCACCGGCTCCGATGAAGCAGTACTCGCCCAGCGAATGTCCGCAGACAATGGTCGCATTGGCGCCAATGCTGGCGCCGCGTCCGATCGGCGTCTTGCGAAACTCGTCCTTCCGCGACACGCCGGCGCGCGGATTGTTCACGTTCGTGAAGACGCAACTCGGTCCGCAGAACACGTCATCCTCAAGTTCGACGCCGTCATAGATCGAGACGTTGTTCTGGATCTTGCAGCCGTTTCCGATCCGAACGTTCGGACCGATCATCACGTTCTGGCCGATCGAGCAGTCCTCGCCGATCACCGTCCGCGCCAGAATGTGGCAAAAGTGCCAGATCTTGGTGCCGTGCCCGAGCACCGCCCCATCGTCAACGTAGCTCGATTGATGGATCAGGACGCCTGGAAAGCGCGGATCCTCGCGCATCTCGCTCATTTGTGCATCGCCTTCTGGGCAAAGGCGTGAACGCCGTTGCTTCTGACGATCGGCGCATCGCGAAACGTGGAGACGATATCGATCGAGGGGCGGACTTCGTCCAGCCTGAAGCCGCGGCCGGCGACGATCTCCTCATAGCTGCGCGTATGGAGATCGGTGAATCCTTCCGAGAATTCGACCTCCTCGCCGTCGACGGTGATCGAGCGATAGGTCGTCTTCTTGCCTTTCACGCTGTCGGGCAGGTCGTTGCGGTCCAGGGACAGAAACCAGCTGACATCCGCGCGCTCGCACTCCAGAGAGCCAGCCGCCCTCTCAGCTTCGCGCAGGTGCGCCTCGTTGCGGCTGGCGGGGCCGAACACGAAGCTCAGCATGTCGAAGAAGTGCACCCCGATATTGGTCGCAACACCACCCGACTTGGCGTCTGCTCCCTTCCAGGAGGTGTGATACCAGCGTCCGCGCGAGGTGATGTAGGTCAGCTCGACCTTGTGGCGCTTGTTCGAGTTCGCGAAGCGATCGCGCAGCGCGATGATCGCCGGATGCAGTCGCAATTGCAGAATGGTCGAGATGCGGCGACCGGTGTCCCCCTCGATGGCGGCCAGTTCGTCGATGTCGCCGGGATTGAGGACCAGTGGCTTTTCGCAGATGGCATCCACGCCCGAGCGTAGCGCAAACCGGCAGTGTGCGTCGTGCAGATAGTTCGGCGAGCAGATCGACATGTAGTCGATCTTTCGGCCGCCTCTGCGCAACTGGTCGACGTAGCGATCGAACAGCTCGAACTGGGTGAAGAACTCGGCATCCGGAAAATGGCTGTCCATGATGCCGACGGAATCGTTGGGATCGTACGCCACGGCCAGATTGCCGCCGGTCTCGGCCATCGCCCGCATGTGCCGCGGCGCGATGTAGCCGGCAGCGCCGATCAATGCGTAAGTCGTCATGGGCCCCTCTCTCAGACGTTTCTGCCTGCTTCAGGCAAGCTACCGCACTCGGGGTGAATCGAGCATCACACCCAAGCCCAACATGTCCATTGCGCCTGCCCGGAGGCAGACGCAGTTACGCCGCAGCGATCAGGTCCGTCCCGACAAGGACACGGACCTTGCGGCCCAACAGGTTCAAGAGAACCGCAACGCGATGCTGATCGCTGGCGTCTTCAACGAGCGCAAGACTGTCGACGAACGCACCTTCGACAATTCGCACTTTATCCCCGGGCGAGAACGCCGGCCTGCGCGCAAGCGTGATGAAGCCGGTTTCGTCCTCGCGCCCCTTCAGGGCATCGATGACGTGGTCTTCCACCACCGCCGGCCGATCTCCCACACACACAAGATGCGACACGCCGAGCGTCGATTGAATGGCACGCCACCGCTGCGACGCGAGATCGATCCCGACAAAGAGATAGCGCGGAAACAACGGACGCGGCACAGTCTCCACCTTCCTGGCATGGCTGCGGCGCTTCAGGTAACGGGGGAAATAGATCGAAAATCCCTGCCGCTCGAGGTTGGCGGCCGCCTTTGCTTCGGCATTGACCTGCGTCTGAACGACGTACCAGCGTGAACTGAGCTCCATGGCCATCACGCCCCCAACGATTGCTTTGGACGCAGGCCCAGCAGATCCGGCGCAAGGACTTTCTCCGCCCCGAAATTGCTGACCGCCTGCTCGAATACACTGCGCGCCGCCGTCAGATGCGTCACAACGACCGCATCGAACGGCTCGTCCACCAACGCGTAGGAGGAAACGACCTTGACACCAATGAACCGGGTCGCGGTTGCATCGGGATCAACGATCGCAATGACGGAAATTGGCCCATCGACCGCGCACAGGATCGCGATTTCGCAGAGGTCGGATTGTCCGGCGAGCACCACCCGCCTGAAGCCGAGCGCCTGAGCGCGCTCAAACAGCCTGCCATACTCCTCCTTCGCCTTGCGGAAGAGCGAAAACGAGTCCGACAGGAACTGGACGGTCAGTCGCGATTTCTCGGAGAAGCCTTGCGGCGTGAGGTAGTAGGCGTATCGCCGCGCCGGCGCCTGCCCGACCTTGACGAAGCCCTTCTTGATCGCCCGCTTCAGGTAGGCGTTGACCAGGCCGAGCGCGACGCCGAGATCGGCCGCGATCCGCCGCTGCGACTGCGCACCATCGGCTTCAAGCGAGGTGAGCAGACCGAGCACCAGCCGGTCGCTGTCATTCTCATCTGTCGGTAGAATGCCCGCCATCACACCTATCCCCATTGGGAATGGCTGATAGCGCGTTCACCGGATGAACGTCAAGCGAATTTGTTCACGCGGTGAACACAGCAAGTTATTGATAACAAACATTTTTACTCAAGGCCCGTGTGTCGCCGCAGCCACACTTAGGCGGGATCCCCGGCCTCGGCCAGATACCGCGCAGCAAGCGCCGAATAGCTGTACCGCTGCGCGATGGCGACGCGTTCGGCCCGAGAACGCGCCGGACCGTCCAGCGCGGCGCGCAGGGACACGGCGAGTGCGCCGGGGTCGTCCGGCGCGCATCGCGCAGTCACCAAATCCTCGAGCCCGGCGAGCGCTCGCGCTTCGCAGGCAATGACGCTGCGCGGCGCGAACAGGCAGTAGTCGAACAGCTTGTTGGGGCTGATGCCGTGATGGTAGAGCGCGTTCTTGTGGAAGGCGACGACCGCGCAATCGGACGCGTGCAGCATACCATGCACGATCGACCGATCGACTTCGTCGTGAAACTCCACGTTGGCAAGCCCTGCCGCCCGCTGCTTCAGCGCGGCGAGCGAAGTGCCTGAACCGATCAGAACGAAACTGATCTCGGGGCTCGTGCTGCCGAGGACAGCGGCGGCGTCGAGAACGACCTCCACTGCGTTTGGGGGCCCCATGCCGCCGGCATAGAGGACCACCCGCCTGCCCTGCTGCTTCAGCTGATTGATGCGGTCGATCAACGGATGACCGAGAGTTTCGATCGTCAGCGCGCTCTGGATCTCACCGTCAGACACCCCGTTGGGGATCCAGACGAACTTGCCGGCGCTCAAGCCGCGCGCCCGCATATGGGCTTCCGCACCTGCCAAAAGACAGATCACGCGATCCGCGGCGCGATAGGCGGACCGCTCCTTCCAGCCGAGCAACCTCACGAGGGGGTGCCAGGTCGGGGTCATTCCGAGCGCCACGATGCTCTCCGGCCAGAGGTCACGAACCTCCAACCAGAACCTGGCACCGAAGCGCTGCGCGATCTGACGCGCCGCCGAAATGAAGAACAGATGCGGGCTGGACGCGATCATCAGATCCGGCTCGCCGAATTGCGTGGCGATCGCCGATGTCGCCGAGCGAAAGGCCGGCGCAAAGCTCAGATTGTTGCGCAGCCGCCCCAGATTGCCGCCATCATAGCGCGGAGTATCGAGGAACCAGAAGTCGACGCCGTTGATCCGCTGCGGCCCCGGAGCGCGCGGCTCCCGGTGCAGGTGATGGAAGCCGGCACTGACCACCACGACCCGATGCCCCATCTTTCCCCAGGCATCTGCGAGCCAAAACGGACGCCAGTGACGGCCAAGGCCCGGCCCGCCTGCGAACGGATGCAATAGCCAGATGTTCATCGGGCCGCCCGGAAAGCAGCGGCCGACAAGCCGGCGGTTATCGACGGCGACGATGACATCCAGGAATGATCGGGCCTCATGGCGCTTCGACCCGAAAACGCTCACCCCAAAGCGCAACGCAATAAAGCCTCCAGCGCATTCCAAGATCGAGCCGGTGAAATTTCCTCTTGAGCTTCGGCATGTCGACATAGCGGGCCAGGAGCTCGCTTGCGATCACCTTGTCATACATCGTGGCGGAGTGTCGCGTGAGCCAGATCCGGTCGGGAGCAGCAAAACCGATCTTGTCCCTCCGCCAGGTGATGCTGGCCGGCAGCAGATCGCTCATGGCTGCGCGAAGCGGCCATTTTGCCCATCCCTTGTTCAGCTTGATGCGCGTGGGAAGCGCCAAAGCAAACTCGACGAAGCGATAGTCGAGGAATGGAAGTCGCGTTTCGATGCCGAACCGCATGGAGTTCTTGTCTTCGAAGCGCAGCAGCATCGGCAAATTGGTCTCGGTAATCTCCAGCACTTGCATGGCCTGCGCATCCCTCGTCTTCGACGCAAAGCGGCGAAGCGGCTCCGGCAAGTCGGGATTTCGCAGGAACGTGTAACGCAAGCGGTAATAGGCAGCGCGCAGCCCTGCCGAACCGGCACCGAACAAATACATCAGCAACCGCCGGCGCGAAATACCGGCCCGCGTGGCGGCGCCGAAGGCAGACAGAAATCCACGGACGCCACCGCTGCGAAGATGGTCGAGCAACCAGGCCGCATAGTAGCGATGGTACCCCAGCAACGTCTCGTCACCGCCCTGACCATCGAGCAGCACGATGACGCCATTCGATCGCGCGGCCTTCATCACCGCATACTGCATCATGATCGAAGGACCTGCGAACGGCTCCTCCTGAACGTCGAGCAAAGTCTCCGCCGTCGATGCAAAGTCCTGATAGGTCGGCTTGGTGCGCAGCCAGTTCAACTCTGCCCGTTCTGCGACTTCCGCCGCGTACGCCTCTTCATTGTTGGACGCCTGCTCGCTCACGGCCGTGATGGCAAAGAAGCGCTCGCTCGAGCCTGGCGCATAGCGCCGCGCGGCCAGCGTCGCGACACTCGAACTGTCCAGCCCACCCGACAGGCAGGTTCCGACCCGAACATCCGAACGCAGCCGCAGACGCGTCGCGTCATCGAGCAGCTCTCGCAACGATTTCGCTGCGCTGCCTTCATCAGACACGGCCAACCCAGGCGCAAGCGAATAGTAGCGCTCGATTTCGACCTGCCCCGTCGACACGTCGACGCGCATCCGATGCCCGGGAGGCAATTTCTCGACGCCCTTGAAGAAGGTCCGGCTGGTATGGTCCGTCATGCCGCAAACGAGGAAATCGTTGATCAGATCGTCATCCGCGATCGGGCGCTCGATCAGCGGAAGAAGCTGGCGGATCTCCGAGCCGAACGCGAACTGCTTCGCCGTATTGACGTAGTAGAACGGCTTCACGCCAAACCTGTCGCGGGCGCAGAACAGCGTGTTGTCGCGCTCGTCGTGAATCGCAAACGACCACATGCCGTTGAAGCGTTCGAGGCACGCTGCACCCCAGCAAACATAGGCTGTGAGCAGGACCTCGGTATCCGAGGCCGTATGAAAGGTGTATCCGAGCGCCTCGAGCTCCGTGCGGAGTTCGACGTAATTGTAGATCTCGCCGTTGTAGGTGATCCAGATCGGGAGTCGTCTGTCGCGCATCGGCTGTGCGCCGTCATCGGTCAGATCGATGATCGCCAGTCGCCGGTGTCCGATCCCGACGTTCCCGTTGATCCTCACCCCACGCCCATCCGGACCGCGGTGGGCAACGAGATCGGTCATCTGGTCCACCTGGCGGGCATCGACGGGCCCAGTCTTATCTAAGAGGCCGAATATGCCGCACACGAAATGCCTATCCAGATTGATTCGATGGCGGAGCTCGGTATAACCGCCGCGTCAGAATATGCGCGCATTTGGAACAAACCGCGGCTGTCTTAACCTGTTCGTGTATTGAACGTCAACGTTCCCGGACCAGTCGAAGCTGTTTTCATACGCGGCTGAAACCTGAGATAGCGAGAGCCGACCGCAATTCCGCACCGCCTCTCCAGGCCTGCGTCGCATGGCCGCTTCGGACCAAACCTGTGCTAGAAGCTGCTGGCTGATATTGAGTTGGCATCCATCGGATCCCTGAGTGAACAAGATCGAACCCATCGGACCGACGTCCCTGACGGAAGCGCCGCTTCCCGCCGACGACGTTGCATCTTTCCGGCCGGGCCAATCTGCCATCGCGGATTTCGTCACGCGCCTGCTTGTTCGCGCGGCGCGGCGCGCCACCGAGAAGCGTCTCGCGAAGGGAAAGGTGCGCACGTTGTGGGCCGCCACTCCGATCCTCACCTTACCGCTCCTCGCACGCTGCGATCGAATGTTGGGATTTCGCTCCTCGTCGCTGGTGTTCAACACCTACTATGTGACGAGATCATTCGACATCAACCTCATCCTGTTCGAGGGCTTCCTTCGACTGCTGCGCAGCCGAAGTGGCCTCGGCCTGTTTCGTCGCCTGGTTCTGGCGTGGGCCCTGCTGCGCTACGATATCTTCAACTACTTCTATGACCGCGGCCTGATGCTGAGCGATGGACGCTATGGCATCAACCCTGAGGAACTCGACCTCCTGTTCCGGTCGGGAAAGCGATTGTATACCTATGCCTACGGCGCCGACGTCCGAGCACGGGAAGCAACGCTCAAACTCGGTCACCCGAACCTGTGCGAAGAATGCCCGGCCCCGGGCAAGTTCTGTGTCTGCACGACGGAGATGCACGCCTCGTCGATCGACCGCCTCAAGGGCCGTGCGACCGCGCAGATCGCGATGGGGGATATGGTGACCTATGTGCCCGGCTGCCGGGACATGCACTACTGGCCGATTGACGCGAGCAAGCTCGCCGCGCGGCCGCCAGTCTACAAGGCCGGCGACGTGCTGAGAGTGGCACATGCGCCGAACCACGGGCACTTCAAGGGAACCAGGCTTCTGATCGAGGCAATCGATCGGCTGGTGAAGGAGGGAGAGAAGATCGAGCTGGTCTCCGTGCAGGGCGTTCCCAACAAGAAGGTCATCGAGCTTTTCGGCGCCTCGCACGTCGTTGCGGATCAATTCGTCGCAGGCTTTCACGGCTATACGGCCCTCGAGGCGATGGCCATGGCCAAACCGGTTCTGTGCTTTCTGCGTGATGACCGAATGATGGTCGATCCGGCAACTTGCCCGATCATCAACACGCGTCCCGACGAAATCTACAATGTGCTGAAGCGATGCTTGAGGGGTGAGCTCGACCTGAACGAAATCGGCAAGGCGGGGCGCCGCTATGTCGAAGCCCATTACAGCTTGCAAGCGGTCGCAGCGAGGCTCGGAAGGCTCTATTGTGAAACTGCCGATCTGCCCGAGGATCTGCGGGCAAGCGTGACGAGGCATGTCGGCGAGTTCGCGAGAGATGATCATGCCTCGTAGCCCTGTGCCGCCTTCGCGCCCGTCAGCGGATCTGAATACGCGCACATGAGAATCCTGCACGGACCAGTCAATGTCGGAAATCAGCCCTGGGGGCTGTCCCGCGCCGAACGGCAGCTGGGAGCATCCAGCGACTTGGTCGTTCGCAACGACACATGGCTCGGATACCCGGCAGACCGGATGCTGTCGGCCAAGGATGCCGGATTTCTCGAGACGGCCATTCGCAGCGCGGCGTTCGGCCTGAGGAACCAGTGGCATTACGATGTTCTTCACTACTATTTTGGACAGACCTTTCTGTCGCCGGGTTTCCCCCTCTCCGCGCCGGGATCAGTGCTCTCCCGGCCATCGCTGCTAACGGACATCATCAACAGACTGGCGACCGCAGACCTGCACGCCGCCCGCCTCTTCAACAAGAAGCTGTTCATGACCCTGCAGGGCTGTGATGTCCGGCTGGCGAACGAGGGAAACAGGCGAAACGAATGGACGATGTGCGCCCCGCAACACTGCGAGCTGTATCAACGATGCACGGACGCTCTCGACCATCGGCGGCACTTTCTGATCGAAAAGGTTCTGCCGCTGTTCGACCGGGTCTTCTATCTGAATCCGGAACTCGGACACATCGTACCGAACGGCCAGTTCCTCCCATATTCAAACGTCGAGATCGAGAAGTTCGAAATTGTGCCGCCTTCCGAACAGGGGCGGCTCAAGATCGTTCATGCCCCGACTGCCGGACGGATCAAGGGTACACCGATGATCCTGAAGGCCCTCGAACAATTGCGGTCACGGTACGACTTCGACCTCATCCTTGTCGAAAAGACGAGCCACGAGCAGGCGCTGGAGATTTATCGGTCGGCAGACCTTGCAATCGACCAGGTGCTGGCGGGATGGTACGGGGGATTCGCGGTCGAGATGATGGCGATGGGAAAGCCGGCCGCATGCTACATCCGGGAAGAAGATATGATGTTTGTTCCGGACGCGATCAGGCGCGAACTGCCTGTCTACCGGCTGAACCCGGGAGACCTTGCAGAGAGCATTGCCGCGGTTCTTGATCGCCGTTCCGAGTGGTCCATGCGCGGCCAAGCGTCGCGACTTTATGTCGAACGATGGCACAACCCGAAGTCAATCGCCGAGGCGATGCTGGATGCCTATCAAAGCCCCGATAGCAGCTTCGAACTGATTCCGAACGAGACGATGAGCTCAGAGGTTTGAGCCTGATCCTTCTATTTTGCGACGGGCTCACCAGCATTCAGACGAACGGCCTGCCACACGGTTCTTGAAAAGCTTGCCGCAAACGCCCTGACATTGTCATCCTGGTGCAGGACAACATTTCTAACCACGAGCCCGCGAGCCTCCTGTGAGGCTTGGATCAGATGATCCGCCAGCGCGACCGGATCATCGACGCCGAAATAGCGCGCAGCGCCGGCGGTCTGCTCCCGGTGCACATCGATGTCGGACAGGATCATCGGAACGCCGAACGACTTCGCCTCCTCGACCGTCGTGCTCCAGCCCTCGAAGCGCGACGGGTTGAGCAGGGCTGTGGAAGCCCGCAGCAGCGCGTAGACGTGCGGCAACGGGATCACGCCGAGGTGACGAAAGTGCGTATCGAGGCCGCGCTTCCGGATCTCGGAGTTGACCAGATCATAGTAGCCCGGCTCACGCCGATCTTCTGTGCTGCCTGATGCACAGACAACGACCTCGATCCCACGACGCTTCAGGATCGCCAGGGCGTCGACGACCAGCTGATGGTTCTTGTGTCGATAGAACTGGTTGGGCAGATAGAAATAGTTCGTCGGCAGATTGTACGCCGCGATGACCTCTGACGGGTCGATGTCCAGGAATGCGGCCGGCGGCTGGGTCGCGAAGCGAACGACGCTGACGGGGTTGCTGGCGTGTGGATAGTAAGCCCTGAAATCGCGGAAGGCGCTCTCGCTGCTCAGCATGATGGTCCGCCCTGACGCGATCTGAACGCGAAAGCCAATCTCGCGGCGCCAGCGTGCCGTCCGCGGAAACAGCTGAGGCAGAGAATGGTGCTGCAGATCCGGAATCCACGCCACTGCAGGGATCGCCAGCCGCCAGCCGAAGAAGCGCGCGGATTCAACCACAACATCTACATGCGCGGAGCGAAACGCCGCCGCGGCGCCGCGGTCCAGACCAAGCGCGAGTGCCGCAGCGAGACCCGGCTGCCCGTCGAACACCTCCGATCGGACGATCTCGACGCCCGGTATCGCATCAAGCTCGTCGAGTTCACTCTCGTCGGCCCGCGTCCCGGCAAAGACGACCGGCGCGAACTCGCCAGGCAAAAACCGATCGAGCGCCGCGAACAGATTGCGCTGATAGTTGAACCCGCCGGCCCAAATCCGTCGCGAGATGTGATTGAACGCGAACCGCAATGGGCGGGACGTCACGAAGCCTGCCCCTTGAACCAGGCCACGTAATCGGCGAGGCCCTGATCGAGCGGAATGCGCCAATCGAAGCCGATCTGGCGCAGCATCGCAGCATCGGCCAACAGGCTCATGGGATCGCCGGGGCGGCTTACACCCGAGTGCCGCACAACCGTGTTGCTGCCCCACTGTCCGATGAGACCGGCGGCGATGTCGGCAACGCTCGTCCCCCGGCCCGAACCGCCATTGATGACCCGGAAGGCCTCCTGTGACGACGACGTTTCCGCGACGCTTGCAAGCAGCCTCGCGACGTCGCGAACGTCGGTCCAGTCACGTATCTCGTTGCCGGTCCCACCGAGCGTGAGCACCTGCTCCTTGGCGTTGAGCCGCGAGCAGATGTCCCAAAGCAATTGTTTGCGCAGGTTGGGCCCATAGACAGAGAACAGCCGCACGACCGTGCAACGCAACCCGAACGACCGCGCGTAGCTCGCGCACAATTGCTCCATCATCAGCTTGTGCTGCCCATAGGGCGACATCGGAGTTACGATCGCGCTTTCAGCGATCGGGCCGAAATGATCGGCGCCATAGACGGCCGCACTCGACGCCGCGATCACCGCGCAGTCTGGCGCGGATCCGCGCAGCCATTCGAGCAGCCGCGCGGTGCTCGCGACAGTGCGCGAGAAATCCTCGAACGGCCGTTCGATCGAGACGCCGACGGACGATCCGCCAGCCAGATGAAAGACACGCGTCGGCAGCCCGTGCGCCGTCGCGAGCGCGTTGAGATTGGCCGCATCGATCTCGCCGTTGATCCAGCTCTGCAAGCCAAGCCGCCGGGCTTCCGTTGCATCAAGCGCGCCGTGTCCGACGCCATGCACCGCATGGCCTGCCCCCGCCAACGCATGCGCCAGATGGCGGCCGATGAACCCGTTCGCGCCTGTAACCCAGACGATCATCGCTCAAGCCTTGTGACAGACAAAGGAGTAGAGCCGGCCCGGTCGATGATCGAAACGCTCGGCCATCGACAGCAGCGAGCCGAACAGCCGATTTGAGGCAAGCGCAGTTCGCCATAGCGGAGCAACCGGAATCCTTTGCGACAACTTGGCCACGATCGCGGCTTTCAGGGTCTCCGACGTATAGGGAAACAGGTTGATCGGGCTTTGCAGCGGCGCCAGCGTGTCGACCGCGGAAAACCCGGCCTTGCTGAGCGCGCCGGTGTAGCGATCGAGCAGGAAGGCATGTTCGCCGCCGTAAAGATGATGCAGCGGATGCTGCGCCAGGAACTGCGGAAGGTCCGCCTCCTTGCTGATGACATGCTCGCGCGCCGCGATCAGCATGCCACCGGGCCGCAGTACGCGAAACATCTCCCGGCACGCCCCCTCGAGATCGCGCGTATGGTGCAGCACAGCGCGGGCGAAGACGAGATCGAACGTCGCATCGGCGAACGGCAGCCGCTCGGAAAACTCTTCGACCACCTGGATCGGCAATTGCGTCTGTTGCGCCAGGCCGCGGATCGCCGCCCCTCCCACGATCGCGCTCGGGTCCGGTTCGAGCGCCGTGACGGCAAAGCCGGTTCGGGCGAGCGCGTAGCTCGCGATACCGCGACCGGCTCCAACGTCGAGCGCGGTACCTGACCGGCCGGCGAGCAGCGTGGCAACCGCTTGCCACTCGGAGCTCTGGAAATAGCGCTCGGCGGCGCCAACCAGCGGATCGTCGTAGAACGCGTCGAGCACAAGCTGGCGCTGCTCCGGCTGATTGCGCAGCCAGACCACCGCATCCTCCCAGGTGGTAAACTTGCGCTCACCGTTCATCGGGGCCAAGCTCCCTCACCAGCACGGCCGGATTGCCCGCCACGATCGAAAACGGCGCGACATCGCGGGTCACGACCGCGCCGGCCGCGACGATGGCGCCCTGCCCAACCGTCACACCGCGCAAGACCATCGCGCCCGCGCCGACCCAGGCGTCGTCGCAGAGCTTCACCGGGCTCTCGTCAAGCGCGATATCGCTGGGATGTCCGCGCGTGAAAATCTGCTGGACCTGCCGGTGCCGCTCCGTCGCCCGCAGCGGGTGCGTGAGATTGTCGAAAACATTCGCCGAATGCGAGATCAGAACGCGGTTGCCGATCTCGATCGAGGCCGCCGACCAGATCCGGGTTCCCTCGCCGACATAGCACCACTCGCCGATCTTGATCTCCCCACCATGCGCGAAGGTCAGGAGCTCGCCCAGGATGCGGCTGTTGCGGCCGACGACGATCCTGTCGGAATCGCCACGGATGTTTCTGACCCTGGCATGGCGGCCGAGCGCAGCGTCCGGCTGCAAGCGGCACGTCGCGCGACCCATCAGACGCTGGATCAGATAATCGAGATTCATGCCGTCAACTGCAGGCACGCGACGGCGCGCGACGACGCCGCAAGGTCATTGCCCTGCCCCTTGCCGGTGTGGATGTCGAAAACGGTGGCGTCGGCGAGCGCCTCGGCGCTCTGGCGCGACCAGCCTTGTCGCGAATAGCCGAAATAGTCGACATGGTGAGACACCGCGCCGAATGCTTCGATGATCCGCTCGATCATGGCAAGATCGAACACCTGATACCAACCGAGATTCTCGCGCTTGCCGAACGGCACCGAGATCAGGCAGGTGCCGCCGGGCTTGAGAATGCGCTTGAACTCCTGCACCGCCGGAACAAAACCGTCGCGATCGGTCTCGGCATCACGCGGGTCGCCGGTGTACAGCATCTGATTATCGAGGCCGATGTGCTCGATCGTCGAAATGCTTGCGACGGTGTCGAAGACCTGATCGCCGAACATCGTCTTCCGGAGATCGCCGAACACATAGGAGTAGCCGTCATGCCAATAGCACCGCCGCTCGGGCGCCAGCGTCATGATGGTGAGGTCCGCGCCGCGCAACGGCGGGCGCTGCAGCAGGAAGTCGTGGTTGAAGGTCGATCCCGCGTCCAGCATCTTGCCGACGTTCTTCAATCGGCCATAGGCCCAGGGATATTCCACCACGCGCTCGTCCATGGCGACGCCGTAGCCTGGTGGAAGCTCCTTTCCCGCCTGAAGCAGGCCCGCGTCGATGGCTGCGGTGATCGTATCGCGCTTGACCGTCTGATAGCCCGGCCCGAACGGCCGCGGCCGCAGCCTGAACAGCGGCACGGCAAGCCCGTCGGCCACCCATTTCAGTCGATGGATCAAGTCACTTGCAGACATCATCTCGGCCCGATCGCCCGCCCGCTGGCCGGCACTGTGCACCGTCTAGAGCCTTTTCCGTCCCGATGGAATCGGAACGGGGCTCCAGACTGGTGTTTTGACGCGATTTCCTTGCGCGAACCGGCATCACTTCGCTCGAAAACGCTCTAGCACGGCTCGATCCGCGCCACGAGATCGATAAACTGGGCCCATTGCGAGGCCTTGCTGTAGGTCTGCTGCACGCGCCTCCTGCCCGACGCCGCGATGGCGGCCCATTGCGGCCAATCCTGCAGGCTGCTCGAAATCGCCTCGGCTGCCCTTTCAGGAGCGTCGTAAGTGCGCATCGTGACACCCTCCTCCATCGCCTCCGGATAGTTGCCGGAATCCGACACGAGCAGCGACCCGCAGCCCATCGCCTCGAAGCAGCGCATGTTGCCGCGGTCGTTGCCGGCCATGTCGATTGCGCCGTTGAGCACGATCTTGGCGGATCCGAACAGCTCGTAGAGGTCCCTGCCGAACAGCGGCAGCCGCGCTATGCGCGCGATGGCGTCGGGCCTGCGGTGCTTTTGCAGCGGCAGCAACCGACCGACCGCGCTTTCGGCAAGCCGCGTCAGCCGCGACGCATCGAGGCAGAACACGATCTTGCGTTCAGCGGCCAGAGCCGCGACCTGTTCGAGCGTCCTGCCCCGCGCACTGTGATGCCGCGAATATCCACCGACAAACGCGACATCGATCGGCCGTTCGCCGTGGCCGTACTGCTCCATGACAGGATCGATCGCGGGGAAGAACAGCTCCGCCCGGCAGCCCTTGCTGCGCCAGGCCTCGAGGATCGACGGGAAGTTTCCAAGCACCGCGCCGTAGGCGGTCAAGTCGGCATTGCCGGAAGGCGCCGCGCGCCAGCACAATGTCTTCTTCACACAGCCTGGAAGCCTGGCGATGAACACACTCGGATAGCGCACCGGATCGAGATTGTAGAACACGTCGGTCCGGTGATGCTCGATCTGCGCGAGCAGAATGGCGTCGAGCGTCGGCGTCCCCTTCATGCCCTGCTCTCGCGCCCACTGGCGCTGCAGCACTTCGTCGTCGCCATTGGTGAAGAAGGCTTCAGGCGCACCGTCGAGCACGGGCTCGAGAAAATGTGCCGCGCCGAAGCGATCGTGCAGGAACACGTCGCGACGTGCCACAAAGGTCGACGCTTTTGCCGCAAGCTGGTTCAGCCGCGGCAGATAGGACGGATAGAGACCGCTATTCTGGAACAGACGCATTGGTTATACGGACCTTGCCAACATCCATTTCATGTTCAGGTATGGCCAGATCCGGCCGACGGATTCCCAATCCCAGCTCTGCGATGCCGTCAAGTGGCCGACGGTCTTTCGAAGCGGCGCTTCGTCGACGAACTCGGCAAACGCCGGGACATTGCGATTGAGCAGCTCATTGGTCCAGCCCGCCAATGGCCCGTTCAGCCATTCCGGCATCGGCGAGTTGAAGCCGACCTTGCGGCGCGCGGTGCGGATACTCTCAGGCATCAGGTTTGCCATCGCCTGCCGCGCGACCACCTTGGTCATGCCATCGGCCGATTTGCTCGTTTCCGGCAGCGCCATCGTGTAGGTCACCAGCCGCCAGTCCATGAACGGCATGCGCACCTCGATCCCGTGCGCCATCGAGAGCCGATCGAAATTGCGCAGAATGGTGGGCAGCGTGGTCGAGTGGAACATGCGATAGAGACGCCGGTTCAGCGCGCCCCACGCGTTCGGCAACTCGTCATCCTCAGCGACCAGCGGCAACGGTGCAGGCATCGCCGTCAAGCCTCCCCGCAGGAAATAGTGCCCCTGGCGCCTGATCATCTGCGCCCGCAGGAAGTCGATGCCGCGCTGCGCCAGCTGCGATCGTGACGTGAGCGCGGCGGCAGCGTTCCGGATCCGGAATGCGGTCGACTGCCCCTCCTGCAGGTAGGCGCCCATCAATTCGTCCGCGCCGTGGCCGTCAAGCGACACGGTGACGTTCTGGCGCCGGAGTTCGCGATAGATCAGCCACGGCGCGCTCGGCAGCCCGATATAGACGTCGTCGTTGTCGTCAAGGATCCGATCAAGGTCGGTGAGCGCATCGGAGCGCCCGATCTCGAGAAAGCTCGGCGCCACGTCGGCCCACGCGGCCGCTTCCTCCGCCATCGGCCGCTCGTCGTTGCTGGCGCCGGGAAAGGTCGCGACAAAGGCGTGCCGCCAGGCGGTACTGTCGCGCGGTCCCATGCCGGCCTTCTCGTGGGTCGCCATCGCGCAGATCACCGCGGACGAATCGAAGCCACCGGACAGGCAGGTGCCGATCGGAACGTCGCTGCGCATGCGCAGGGCGACGGAATCCTGAAACAGGTCGCGAAAGCGCGTGACGCGTTCGGATTCAGTATCCGGGATCGCGGGCAGATGATCCACGGTCCGCCACCAGCGGCGCACCTGCACGCGCCCCTGGCGCAACCACATGCAGTGGCCGCCCTGCAGGCGACGCAGTTGCGCGAACAGGGTGCGCTCGCTGCCTTCGATCCCGAACGGGTCAAGCAACAGCCGCCGCGCCACGTCGACGTCGAGCGACGTCTCAACCAGCCCGCTCCGCGCCAGCGCCCGCTGCTCGGACGCGAACACGAACCGATCGGACGACAGCGCGTACAGCATCGGCTTGATGCCGAACCGATCGCGCGCAAGGAACAGATCATCCGTGACGGTGTCGTAGATCGCCAGCGCCCACATGCCGTTGAAGCGCAGCAGCATGTCCTCGCCCCACGCCTGCCAGGCGGCAAGGATCACCTCGGTGTCGGACTGGCTGCGGAAGCACGCGCCGTTCGCCTCGAGCTCGCGGCGCAGTTCGAGGAAGTTGTAGATCTCGCCGTTGTAGACGATCACGTGGCGGCCATCGCCGGATGCCATCGGCTGATAGCCGCCCTCGCCGGGATCGATGATGGCGAGCCGGCGATGGCCGAAGGCGACGTTTCGCTTTGCGTTGAACCAGGTACCCTCGCCGAACGGACCGCGATGCGCAATCAGGCTGGTGAGCCGCGAGATGTCGGCCGGGTCCACGGGGCCGCCGCGCAGATTGACGATGCCTGCGATACCACACATGTCTAGGCGGCCTTGAAGGGCAAGAAGCGTGCGACGATGACGCGGAGATCGCGCCAGCAGACGGCGCGATAGGGACCAAGCTGCGACACGGCGACGGCGGCGACAAAGATCGCTGCCGCCGACACGCCGTAGAGCGACACCACATACCACCATGACGGCGCGTGGTCGAACGACACATGGCCAAGCTGCGCGCGCAGCACCAGCGCAACCGCGATGCCCGTACCGAGCGGGATCAAGACGAAATGCACCATTCGTGACCACATCGCCGAGAGCCTGAAGGTTCGCCGCAGCAGCAGCACCGTGACGACCATCTGGGCAACCATCCCGACGCAGGAGCTCCAGCCGGCCGCCTGCCAGCCGAAATACGGCAACGCAATGGCGCTGGTCGCCAGCGTGAAGATGCCGGTGACGAGCGAGATCAACGCGTTGAAGCTGGAGCGTCCCTGCGACAGCAGATAGAACGCGAACACGTTGGCGCTCGACCCCAATATTCCGCTGATCGCAAGCACCACCAGCACGAGCTGCGCCTCGGCGGCGACCTCGGCGCCGGTCCATCGATACAACAGCGCGCCTGCGACCGGGATCAGGCCGCCGAGCGCGCTCGCGGCCAGCACGTTGAGAATCCAGGACGAGCGCAGCAGCAGGTCGACCTTGCGATCGTCATCTTCCTTCTGCAGCGTGCTGAAGAACGGGAACAAGATCTCGCCGATCTTCAACACGCCGATATAGACCGCCTCCTCCAGCCGCTGCGCGACGCTGTAGAAGCCGACGAATTGCGGCTGCAGCAGCGCGCCGAGCAGATAGCGATCCGCCTGTCCGGCAAACAGCGCGCCGCTTTGCGCCGCGACCTGCCAGCCGCCAAGTTTCACGAGTGCGCGCAGGGCACTGCGATCGAGCGCGGGCCGTGCCAGCCAATCGCTGATGGCGTGCCGCGACCAGGCGAAGGCCATCAGCAGATTCGTCGCGAAGCCCAAGGCCTGACAGCCGAGGAAGGTCGAGGCACGCGGCGCATATGGGATCAGCAGCAGCATCGACATCGTCGTCACCACCGTGCCGGTGATGCTGATCGACGCGATCCGCCGATAATCCTGGCGCGCCGTGAACAGCGAGAGGAAGACCGCAAACAGGCACTGGAACAGCCAGCCGACGCCGGCCAAGGCGAAGGCCAGCCCGAGGTCGTCGGACGCCGGACCACCCAGGTGAAATCCCAATCGCGCGAGCGGCGGTCCGGCAACGACGAGCAAGGCCGCGATCAGGCTGCCCCCGGCGACGGCGAGCGCAAGGGCGGTCGCGAAGAAACGCCGTGCCTCGTCGCGATCGGACGGTTCCAGCCGTTGCGCGAGTTCGCGCGCCGTCGAGAGCCCAAGCGCATTGCTGAACATCAGCGCAGGCGCGACGCAGGCAGTCACGAGGCCCGCAACACCGAAGGCAGCAAGGCCGAGCCGGAAGATCACGAACGGGAGAATCGCGAGGTTGAGCAGCACCGCGACCGCGAACGCCGTCGCGTTCCATGCCGAATTGCCGAGCAGATGGGACGGACCCTTTTTCACCGCCATGCCAGCTTTCGGTCCATCGCCTTGATGCGCCTCAAGTGCCTCTTCCATAAGGGCAAAAACTCATTCGGTTGGCGACGGGCTAGCAGCCGGCGAAGTGATTGTCGAGGGTTGGCGGATGGCGGGGCCTGTAAGCAGGTGTGGGAAAACCTGAACGACAGCCGAGGCGGAGGCCGATCTGCACGGAACCATGCCCGTTTGTTTCCAGCCCGGTTTGTTGTCCGGGTAACAGTTGGAAAGGTCAGCCAAATTGTCTATGGCAGATAGGCAGTAGCCCCAGAGCGGCCCGCCAAACAAGAGGTGTCTCAATGCCCTTTCCCCGCGCATCCCAAGCCCTGTCCCGGTTCACCGTACTGGATTTGACCCGGGTCCGGTCGGGGCCGACCTGCGTGCGCCAGCTCGCCGATTGGGGTGCCAACGTCATCAAGATCGACGCGCTGATGGAAGACGGCGGCGGCGAGCAGCCGGGCGGCCCGCGTGGCGGGTCCGACTTCCAGAACCTGCATCGCAACAAGCGCGCCATGGCGCTGAACCTGAAAGACCCCAAGGGGCTCGAGGTGTTCAAGCGGCTCGCCGAACAGGCCGACGTCATCGTCGAGAACTTCCGGCCCGACGTGAAGGCCAAGCTCGGGATCGACTATGAGAGCATCCGCAAGATCAATCCGCGGATCATCTATGGCAGCATCTCCGGGTTCGGCCAGGACGGCCCCTATCACAAGCGCCCGGGCTTCGATCAGATCGCGCAGGGCATGGGCGGCCTGATGTCGGTGACCGGCGCGCCCGGCGGCGGCCCGATGCGGGTCGGCATTCCCGTCGCCGACCTCACCGCTGGGCTGTTCTGCGCAATCGGCATCCTCACCGCGCTCTTGGAACGCGACGTGTCCGGCGAAGGCCAGTGGGTGCAGACTTCGCTGCTGCAGGCGCAGATCTTCATGCTGGATTTCCAGGCGGCGCGCTGGCTGATGGAAAAGGAAGTCGCCAAGCAGGCCGGCAACAACCATCCGACCTCGATCCCGACCGGTGTGTTCAAGACCACCGACGGCTACATCAACATCGCCACCACGGGCGGACGGATCTGGGAGCGCTGCGCACAGGCGATCGGCGCGCCCGAGCTGGTCACCGACCCTGACTATGCGACCGCACCGGCGCGCTCGAAGAACCGCGACGCTCTGAATGCACGAATCAACGCGCTGACCGAGAAGAAATCGACCGAGACCTGGGTGCAGGAGCTGAACGCCGCCGGTGTACCGTGCGGGCCGATCTACTCGATCGACCAGATGTTCGAGGATGCCCAGGTCAAGCATCTCGGCATGGCCCAGCACGTCCCCAATGACGAGAACCGGCACATCCAGCTGGTCAGCCAGCCTGTGACGCTGTCGCGGACGCCGAGCAAGATGGCAGCGCGGCCGCCGGAATTCGGCGAGCAGACCGAGGAAGTGCTGGCCGAGTTCGGCTTCGGCCAGGACGAGATCGCCGAGCTGCGCCAGCGCAAGGTCGTCTAGAAATTCTAGTCCCTTGACGCGTTTTCTTCACGCCAACCGGTATCCACTTCGCTTGAAAACGCTATAGGGCCTCACGCCTTTGCCGGCCGCACCAGACGCGCGACGCCGGCAAAGGCCCGATCGATCACCGGCCAGAACAGCAGCACGATCGCCAGGGTCGTGATGGTGCCGACGAGGCCGTTCGACCAGAACACCTTCATGTCGCCGCCGGAACCGATCATCGAGAGCCGGAACGCATCCTCGGCGCGGCTGCCGAGCACCAATGCGAGCGTGAACGGCGCAAGCGGGATGCCGATCTTCTTGAAGACGTAGCCAACGACACCGAAGCCCAGCATCAGCCAGATGTCGAACATCGCGTTCTGGATCGCGTAGGCGCCGATCGCGCAGGACACCACGATCATCGGCGCGACAGCCGCGAACGGCACCCGCAGGATCGAGGCGAAGATCGGCACGGTGGTCAGCACCAGCACGAGGCCTACGACGTTGCCGAGATACATCGAGGCAATCAGACCCCAGACGAAGTCCTTGTGCTCGACGAACAGCAGCGGGCCGGGGTTGAGGCCCCACACCATCAGGCCGCCGAGCAGGATCGCCGCGGTCCCCGAACCGGGAATGCCGAGCGCGAGCATCGGCAACAAGGCCGCGGTGCCAGATGCATGCGCGGCGGTCTCCGGCGCGAACACGCCCTCGATGCGGCCCTTGCCGAAACTTTCCGGATCCTTGGCGAAACGCTTGGCGAGATTGTAGCCCATGAAGGACGCCGCGATCGCGCCGCCCGGCGTGATCCCGAGCCAGCAGCCGATCACGGACGAACGCAGCAGCGTCACCCAGTATTTCGGCAGGTCCTTCCACACCGAGAGCACGACGCGCACGCTGATACTGGCGGCGTGCCCGCGCAGCGCCAGCCGCTCCTCCATCGTGAGCAGGATCTCGCTGATGCCGAACAGGCCGATGACCGCGACGAGGAAGTTGATGCCGCGCAGCAACTCGGCGGAGCCGAACGTCATGCGCAGCTGCCCGGACACCGTATCCATGCCGACGCCGGCGAGCAGCAGCCCGAGCGACATCGAGATCACGGTCTTGTGCTTGGCTTCGCGGCCGAGCCCGACGAACGAGCAGAACGTCAGCAGATAGACGGCGAAGAATTCCGGCGGGCCGAACTTCAGCGCGAACGACGAGATCATCGGCGCCAGGAAGGTGATCAGCAGCACCGCGACCAGCGAGCCGATGAAGGACGAGGTGAACGCGGCGGTCAGCGCTTCGGCCGCCCTGCCCTGCTGCGCCATCGGATAGCCGTCGAACGTGGTCGCGACCGACCAGGCTTCGCCGGGGATGTTGAACAGGATCGACGTGATGGCGCCGCCGAACAGCGCGCCCCAATAGATGCAGGACAGCATCACGATGGCGGATGTCGGATCCATCGTGAAGGTCAAAGGCAGCAGGATCGCAACGCCGTTGGGACCGCCAAGCCCGGGCAGCACGCCGACGAAGATGCCGAGCACGAGGCCGACCATCATCAACAGCAGCGTCTTCCACGTCAAAAGGACGGCAAAGCCGTGCAGCAGGAGACCGAAGGCTTCCATGTTTTCGAGATCCTGTCGGTTAGCTCAGTAGCCGAAGGCCGCTTCGAGCGGCCCCTTCGGCATGATGACGTCGAATGCGATGTCAAAGGTCACGAACATCGCGGCGGTGAAGACGAAGGCGGTGAGCAGCGACTTCCACAGCGCGATCTTGCCGACGAGGCGCATGAAGCCCGCGATCAGGAGGAAGCTCGCGACATAGAGGCCGAGATATTGGGTGGCGAGGCAGAACAGGAAGGTCGGCACGAACACCGCCATCACCCGGCGAAACTGGGCCCGGGTGACAAAGGTCTCGGCGGCTTCCCGGCGCGAGACGAAGGCGGCGCCGAGGCCGTAGAGGCTGGCGGCGCCGAGAATCACCGAGAGATAGAACGGAAAATAGCCCGGCTGCGGCCCGGTCGAATCCCATGACGCACCGGTGCGCCAATTGTCCCAGCCGAGCACCGATGCGAGCGCGAGCAGCAGCAGCGAGACGACGACGTCGACGACGCCGGTGCTGACGACGGCGGGCGAGTTCTCTTCAGGCGCGGTCGGATCGTCGACGACGATCTCAAGTTCGGTATTGGACATGGACTGGACGGTCTGGGTTGCGAGGGCAACGATTGGGATAGCGTGCTGAACCAATCACCGTCAATGCAGCCTTCAGCTAACGCCCGGACCGTTCGGGAAATGCGCTCGCAAGCGCAGCACGATTGGCGCCGAGGACGCCGCGCTCGGTGATCAATCCCGTCACCAGCCGCGCCGGCGTGACATCGAAGCCGAAATTGGCGACGGAAGAGCCGTCCGGAACCAAGCGCACGGTCTCGATCCGTCCGTCCGCCGTGCGCCCTGAGAGGTGCGTCACCTCGCTGGCCGCGCGCTGCTCGATCGGAATCTGCCTGACGCCGTCATCGATACTAAAGTCGATGGTCGGCGACGGCAGCGCAACGTAGAACGGCACGTCGTTGTCATGCGCGGCGAGCGCTTTCAGATAGGTCCCGATCTTGTTGCAGACGTCGCCATTGGCGGCGACGCGGTCGGTCCCGACGATCGCAAGGTCGACCATGCGGTGCTGCATCAGATGACCGCCCGTGTTGTCGGGGATCACGGTGTGCGGCACGCCGTGATGACCGAGTTCCCAGGCGGTGAGCGAAGCGCCCTGATTGCGCGGACGCGTCTCGTCGACCCAGACATGGACCGCAATGCCGCGATCATGCGCCTGGTAGATCGGTGACGTCGCCGTTCCCCAATCGACGGTTGCAAGCCAGCCGGCATTGCAATGCGTCAGGACGTTGACCGGCTCGCCCGGCTTCTTGGTCGCGGCGATTTTTTCGATCAGGCCGAGCCCGTGGCGGCCGATCTCGCGGTTGATCTCGACATCCTCATCGGCGATCTCGCGGGCGCGCGCATAGGCGGCTTCCGCCCGGGCTGAAGCTGCGAACGGCGCGAGCGCGCGGTGCATCTCGTCGATCGCCCACTTCAGATTGATCGCGGTCGGCCGGGTTGCAGCCAGCATCTTGCCGGCGCGGTCGAGCGCCGCATCGGAGGAATCGGCACGCATCGCGAGCGCCATGCCATAGGCTGCGGTGGCGCCGATCAGCGGCGCGCCGCGCACCAGCATCGAGCTGATGGCTTCGCCGGCCTCTTCAGCCGTCGTGATCTTCGCAACGATGAATTCATGCGGCAATCGTCGCTGATCGATCGCGCCGACGGACCAGCCGTCGGGCTCGAGCCAGATACTGCGAAAATGCCGTCCATCCACTTTCATGCGCGCAAGACCCTTCCGGCGACGGCATCGAGTTTGGCAAGCAGCCGCGGATCGCGCGCCGTGGGCGCCGTGATCAGCGCGGTGTCCAGCGCGCGATCCGAGCCGATCGGACACGGCTCGTGCGCGCGCGGGAAATCCCGCGCCAGACGCGCGACCAGCGCCTTGGCCTTCTCGGCGTTCGAATTCAGCACGCGGATGATATCCTGCACCGTGACGGCATCATGCGCCGGATGCCAGCAGTCGAAATCCGTGACCATCGCCACGCTGGCGTAGCAGATCTCGGCCTCGCGGGCGAGCTTGGCTTCCGGCATGTTGGTCATGCCGATCACCGAGTAGCCCTGCGCCTTGTAGGTCAGGCTTTCGGCGAGCGAGGAGAATTGCGGCCCTTCCATGCAGAGATAGGTGCCGCCGCGCGCGAACGCGATGCGCTCGGCCTCGGCAGCGGCGGCGAGATGCTTCGCCAGCAGTGGGGATACCGGATGCGCCATCGACACATGCGCGACGCAGCCCTTGCCAAAAAACGAGCTCTCGCGCTTGTAGGTGCGGTCGATGAACTGATCGACCAGCACAAACGTCCCGGGCGGCAGCTCTTCCTTGAACGAGCCGCAGGCGGACAGCGCGACCAGGTCGGTGACCCCGGCCCGCTTCAGCACGTCGATATTGGCGCGATAGTTGATATCGGACGGCGACAGCGCGTGTCCCTGGCCGTGCCGCGGCAGGAACACGATCGGCAGGCCCGCCATCTCGCCACGACGCACTGGCGCCGACGGCTCGCCCCACGGGCTCGCGATGGTTTCCTCGCGGACATTTTCCAGGCCCGGCAGGTCGTAGATGCCGGATCCGCCGATGATCCCCAACACGGCTTTGGTCATGATCGCTCCACGGCTTGCCGGACGTCCGGCCATACTGCGGCGCAATAATCACTGCGCCGCTGCCGCTTGCAAGCCAATTCGGACCCGAAGGTAAGCAAACCGCGACCGCTATTTCGCGACGAAGCCCGCCGCATTCATCAGCGAGGCATTCTGCTTGTCGTCATCCTCGAGGAACTCGACCATGTCCTTGCCGGTGAGGAAGATCGGCTTCAGCGCCTGCTTCTCCATATAGTCCTTGTATTCAGCCGTCTGCGTCACCTTCTGGAACAGGTCGACATAGAATGCCTGCTGTTCCTGCGTGACCTTGCCCGGCAGGAACATCGCGCGCAGCATCAGATACTGCACGTCCAGCCCCTCCTCCTTGCAGGTCGGGATATCGTTCCAGGATTGCGTGTCGGTGACCTTGGTCTTGTAGGAGATGCGCTCCTTGTCGAACACGCAGAGCGCGCGAACCTGTCCGGCACGCCAGACCTCGAGATTTTCGCTCGGATTGTTGACGTTGGATTCGGTGTGGCCGCCGACCAGCTGGGTCGCGGCCTCGCCGCCGGACTTGTAGGGCAGATAGGAGAATTTCGCGCCGGTCTTCTGCTCCATGAACACGGTGAGCACGTGATCCTCGCGCTTGGAGCCCGTGCCGCCCATCTTGAACGGCGCGCTCGCCGCCTTCGCGGCCGCGACGAAATCCTTGACGGTCTTGGGGCCCGACGCATTGTCCCACAGCACGAACTGGTCGAGCGCGATCACCGACACCGGCGTGAGGTCGCGCCAGTTGAACGGGATCTTGGCCGACAGCGGCAGCATGTAGATCAGCGAATAGGCGATCAGCACCTTGTTGGGATCGCCCTCACTGGACTTCATGTACATCAGCGCTTCCGCACCCGACGCGCCGCCCTTCAGCGAGACCACTATCGGCTGCTTCATCAGATTGTTCTTCTGGATCGCCGCCTGCATCATGCGCGCCATCTGGTCGGAGGCGCCGCCGGCGCCGGCCGCAACCACGATCTCGACCGGCTTGCTCGGCTCCCAGCCGGCGAAGGCCGGCGAGCTCAGCAGCAGCGCCGCGATGGCCGCCGTGGTTTTCACAATCTGTCCCACGTGTTTCTTCCCTATCTATTTGTTCGGCTTCGCAAAACCGTCGAGGTGGCGGGTTCGCGTCATTGTGCCGAGAATGCAGATGAGTGCAAGCCGCCGAACTGCCGCATGACCTATGACTTTGGAATGAGGTGGGTGCGCGTTGCGACGATGAGGATGGCACTGGACTCAAACGTCAAACACGCGGTGTCATCACCCGCGCATTGTTTAGACCGGACAGATCACTGACAGGTGTTCGGAGACATAGCTGACACGTCAAAATTGGCTGGATTGGTCGATTCGGGAGGCCGTCCATGCCGTGGAGCGAGGTGTCAGTGATGGATCAGCGACG